>NZ_JBEPKX010000004.1:0-172397 GCF_040544915.1 Curtobacterium sp. 1544 | reverse complement strand
CCCCGTGTTCCGCCCTTTGTTTGTCCGTCGCCCCCACACCCCCCCGCCCCCCCCGCCGGGGGGGGGGGGGGGGGGGGGCCCCCCCCCCCCCCCCGCCTCCAGGACGGTGTTGCGTGAGCGCCTACGCGCCGGCACGCCACCAGTCGTCGAAGGGCGTCGCCGGGACCTGGCGCTTGTGCTCGGTCGCGCGGTAGCGCGACTCGATCGCCTCGGCGACCTCGAGCGGCACGTCGTGCCCCTGGAGGTACGCGTCGATCTCGGCGTAGGACAGCCCGAGGTTCGCCTCGTCGGTCTGGCCGGGCGTCTCGTCGAGCAGGTCCGCCGTCGGAGCCTTCTCGTAGAGACGAGCAGGAGCGCCGAGGTGTTCGAGGAGCTGTCGGCCCTGGCTCTTCGACAGGCCGGTGAGGGGCGTGAGGTCCACGCCGCCGTCGCCGTACTTCGTGAAGAAGCCGGTCACGGCCTCGGCCGCGTGGTCGGTGCCGACGACGAGGAGCCCGCGCTGCCCGGCGACGGCGTACTGGGCCACCATGCGCATCCGGGCCTTGACGTTGCCCTTCACGAAGTCGCTGAGCTCGACGCCGGAGTCGGCGGTGTCCTGCACGACACCGTCCACGCCGTGCTCGATGTTCACGGTGATGCCCGGGTCGGCCGCGATGAACCGCAGGGCGAGCTGGGCGTCGTCCTCGTCGGCCTGCACGCGGTACGGCATGCGGACGGTCGTGAACTCGGCAGCGTGCCCCTCGGCGCGGAGGGACTCGACGGCGAGCTGCGTCAGACGGCCGGCGAGCGTGGAGTCCTGGCCGCCGCTGATCGCGAGCAGGTAGCCCTTGGCGCCGGTGGTGAGCAGGTAGTCACGGAGGAACCCGACGCGACGGGCGACCTCCTGCTCCGGGTCGATGGTCGGCTGGACGTTGAGGTCCGCTGCGATGGCGGCTTGGAGTTCACGCACCACCCCAGTATCCCGCTGCATCCGCCCGGTGCACAGGGTTCAGCGCGCGGGTTCCGCACCGACCGGGCGGATCGTGTTGTCGTGGTCGGCGCCGATCGCGCACGTGCAGACCACGGCGATGGTCTCCTGCGCCTTCGTGAGCACGAACCGTTCGACGTGCGGCGGTCCGACGTGGCGGTCGAGCGGGTGGGTGTCGTGGTCGTGCACGGTGGGCCTCACTTCGCGGATCGAGGACAGGGATCGAGAACTGACGGGGACGGGGACAGAAGCGGGACGTGCCGGTGCGGTGGTGGCCCGAACCACCACCGCACCGGCGGGCCCGCGGCGACCCGAACGCGCCGCGGACCCCGGGCAACGGGCGCCGGGTACCCGCCGGCGCCCGTCCGGGTCAGGCGCGGCGCAGGCGTCGCGCGACGAGGGTGCCGCCACCGGCCGCGAGGAGCAGGCCGGCGAGGAGCAGCAGCGGGAGGACCTCGGCGCCGGTGTAGGCGAGGCTGCCCGTCCCGGAGCCGTTGCCGGCACCTCCGTTGCCAGCACCTCCGACACCGCCCGCACCCCCGTTGCCGCCCGCACCCGGGCCACCCGGGGTTCCGGGCGTTCCGGGCGTTCCGGGATCAGTCGGGTCGACCGGGGCTGCGGCGACCGCGAAGGTCACCGAGTCCGGGTCGCTGACGAGCGTGCCGATGGTCTCGACGGCGACGGCCTCGTGGTCGCCGACCGCGACGTCCGGGAACGTGACCGTCCAGGTGCCGTCCTCGTCCGCGACCGTCGACTGGACGCCCTCGTCGTCACCGTCGAGCGTCACGTCGACGTCGGCACCCGGCTCCGCGGTGCCCGTGACCGGGACGTCGGTGGTGTCGTCATCGGACGGTACCGCGTAGTCCGTCCCGTCCTCCGGCGTGGTGATCGCGATGCCGGCGAAGGGGTCCGCCTGCACGGTCGCGGTCGCCAGGTCGACGGTCGCCAGGTCGGCGGCCGGCAGGAGCTGCACGCGGACCGCCCGGACCGTGGTGGCTCCGGTGGAGTCGGCGGTCGGCTCGGTGAACGCCGGCGCGGTCTGCGAGTTGATCGTGATCGAGACGAGCTCGTTCACGATGTCGAGCAGCGGGTCGAGCGCCGTGACGGTGCCCGTGACCGTGGTGAGCAGGGCCTGCACGGTGTCCGCGACGAAGTCCCCGCCGAGCACGTCACCGACGATGCCGGTGAGCGCCGGCACGATCGTCGAACCGAGCAGCGGCTGCAGGAGCGGGTCCAGCGTGCCGAGCACCGGAGCGAGGATCCCGGTGCCGGCCACGGTGAGGGTGGCGCCGTCACCGGCACCGAGCAGGTCGCCGACGGTGGTGTCGACCGTGAGGGTCAGGCCGGCCACGTTCGCGCCGAGCAGGTCCACGCCGGTGTCGACGACGAGCTGCACGTCGGCGACGTCGAGCGCGTTCGTCAGCGTCGTCGTGAGGAGCGCCGGGAGCTGCTCGGTGAGGATGTCCGAGATCGCGCCGGTGATCTGCGCGTTGATCGTGTCGCTCGCGAGCAGGGTCGTGTTCGCGGGCAGGTCGTTCAGCGTGTAGAGCTGTCCGAGGTCGATCGAGACCACACCGGAGGACAGGTCGATGGTGACCGGGCCGTCCGTCAGGGACTGCTGGGTGACGGTGGACAGCGCACCCTGCAGGTCGACGTCGGCCGTCAGCTGTGCCGTGGTGTCGTCGAGCGAGAGCACCCCGAGCCCGAGGGTGTTGAGGGCCGAGGTGACCGGGCCGAGCAGCGACGCGGTGAGGTCGGTGGTGAGCCCGTCCGCGCCGAGGGCCGCGTTCACGGTGTCGTCGGTCGCGCCCAGCGAGGTGTCCAGCGTCTGGACGAGCTGCTGCACGGCCGGGCTGACGAGCCGGACCTGCGCGCCGGCGACCTGGTAGTCGGTGGTGACGTCCGCGCCGTCGAAGGTGCGGTCGGCCTCGGCACGGGCGGACAGTGCGCCGAGCCCGACGGAGAGTTCGCTGACGACCCCGTCGACGTCGAGGTCGCCGAGGAGCGGCGTGAGGTTCACCGTGGCACCGGCGCCGGGCGTGCCCGGACCGACCTGGATCGCACCGTCCGCGCCGACCGCACCGGCGGCGGCGACCGCCGAGGTGGTGTCGGTGGCGGCGACCTGCCCGGCGACGCCGACGTTCACCAGGCCGTTCTGGCCGAGCAGCTGGATGCCACCCGGGACGTTGATCCCGATGCTGTTGAGCACCGAGAGGTCGAGCGGGTCGGACTGACCGCCGGTGGTGCCTCCCGGAGCCGTGGCCCCGAAGGACCCGGCGAGCGCCGCGACGTCGTCGAGGTCGATGGTGCCGCTGCCGGCGAGGAGCCGACCTTCGGCCTGCGTCGCGTCGGACGCGGCGGCGTGTGCGGGGAGCGCGGCTCCGCCGATGATCACGGCCGCGACGGTGGCCGTGGCGCCTGCGCGGAGCGCGAAGCGTGTTGCAGTGCGTGGCATGGTGCCTCTTTCTCCGACGGAGGAGTGCTCCGCCGCTGATCCATCCCCCGCTGGTGGTGCGGGGGATCCGACGGGCTCGCTGGTGAGGCGGGCCCGGAGTCACGTGTGCGCGTCGTGCTCCGCGCGGGCGCGGCTATCCGGGGTGATCACCTCCGGTGCGACAGAGAACGGTCCGGGCCGCGACGGACGGGCGCATCGATCGTGCGCGCATCGTTCGTCCTCGTGCCATGTCCTGATCCCCTCGGGTGGGCTCGGCGTCGTCACCGAACTGAGGATGGGCGGTTGGTGAGACCGCGTTCCTGTGCAATCTACAAGGGGCACGCCCCACCCTGGCGATACCCCCGTTCGGGGTGCGGGGCCCGGGAGTACGACCAATCAGTTCGATCGTTGACAGTTAGAACTCGAACGGTTAGTGTTCTGATCATGACGCAGCAGGCACCCCGGTTCGACTCGCCCCTCCAGCAGATGCGCTGGATCGGGTGGGCACAGCGCAAGGCGGCCGAGGAGTGGGTCCGCGAACGCGACCTCACCCAGGAGCAGTCCTTCGTGCTGGGGTACCTGCAGCACACGCCCGGGGCGATCCAGCGGGACATCGCCGACATCACCCGGACCAGTGCGGCCAGCGTCTCGAGCCTCCTGCAGGGACTCGAGCGTCGCGGGCTGATCGAACGACGCGCGGACGCCGAGAACGCCCGGACGAAGCGCGTGCACGCCACCGACGAGGGGATCGCCCTCATCGCCGGGTTCGAGGACGCGATGGTCGCCCTCGACGACGTCCTGCTCGCGCCCCTCGACGCGGACGAGCGGGCCACCCTGCAGGCACTCCTGCAGAAGGTGACCGCCGAGCTGCCCGAACCCACCCGGTAGCGCCACCCCACCAACCCACGCGACGGCACCCGCCGCTCGCGCGCCCCGTCATGCCCTGACCCACCGCCGGGGCAGCGGAGCCCTGCCCAGAAGGAGGCAGTCATGAGCACCACAGCCACCACCACGACCCCCGAGAACACCGCCGCGGGGAAGAACCGCTGGTACCTGTCCGCCGCCCCGATCACCCGCGCGCTCGTGCACCTCTGCGTGCCGATGGCCGCCGCGATGGTCGTCAGCGCCGTCTACAACGTCATCAACGCCGGGTTCATCGGCTCGCAGCACGACACCTCGCTGCTCGCCGCGATCACCTTCGGCACCCCGCTCCTCGGCATCATCATGGCCGTCGGCGGCGTGTTCGGCGTCGGCGGCAGCGCGCTCATGTCGCGCATGCTCGGCGCCTCGGAGCACGATCCGGCCAAGGCGAAGGACATCAAGCGCGTCGCCTCGTTCGCGCTGTGGGGCGCCGTCGTCACCGGTGCGGTCCTCGCCGTCGTCGGCCTGGTCTTCCTGCAGCCGCTCGTCGCCGTGCTCGGTGCCGACGCCGCCGCGGTGCCCGCCACGAGCGCGTACGTGTCCGTCATGCTCGCGTTCGTGCCGGTGCTCGCCGCGTCGTTCGCCCTCGAGCAGATCGTCCGGTCCGAGGGAGCCGCACGGCAGGCGATGATCGGCCTCGTCCTGTCGACCGTCGGCAACCTCGTGTTCGACGTGCTCTTCATCCTCGTGCTGCACTGGGGCGTCGCCGGCGCCGCGCTCGCCATCGGCCTGGGCAACGTCGTCGCGATCGGCTACTGGGTCGTCTGGCTCCAGCGGAACAGCGAGAACGTCAGCTTCGCGCCGAAGTGGTTCACGCTCCGTCCGGACATCCTCAAGGGCGTGTTCGGCATCGGCTCGAGCGAACTGCTGCAGGCCTCGTTCCTCATCGTCACGACCCTCGTGCTCAACAACCTCGCCGCCGCCTACGGTGACGACCCGCTCGCCGCGATGGGTGTCGCCGTGCGCATCGCCCAGGTCCCGGAGTTCCTCGTCATGGGCGTGACCATCGGCGTGCTGCCGCTGCTCGCCTACGCCTTCGGCAAGGGGGACGCGGTCCGGCTCCGTGCCGCACTCCGCGGTGCCGCGTTCACCGTCGGGACGATCGTCCTGGTGTTCTCCGGCACGGTGTTCGTCCTCCGCGAGCAGGTCTTCACGATCTTCTCCGGGGACCACTCGGTGCTGGCGATCGGCCTGACCATCCTGACGGCGCAGCTCGTCGCGACGATCGTGAACGGGTTCACCGGACTGCTCACCTCGCTGTTCCAGGCGACCGGGATGGTGCTGCCCGCGATGGTGCTCTCGATGGCACAGGGCGTGCTGTTCATCCCGATCGTCATCGTCGGGAACCTGTGGTTCGGGCTCGCCGGGATCATCTGGGCGCTGACGGTCACCGAGGTGCTCGTGTTCGTCGCCGCCCTGGTGCTCTGGGCAGCGTCCCGCGGGCGCATCGCCCGCGGCCTCGCGGAGGGTTCGCCGGAGCGCGCGGACGCAACGCTGGAGGAAGCGGCCGTCTGACGCTCTGGACGCGCGCCACGACGGACTGGAGGCGCGGTGTCAGCTGGCACCGTCCCTCCAGTCTCGGCCGTCGTCCCGTCAGCCAGGTACCCCGATCAGCGCTGCGCGCCGAGGAAGTCCGCGTACGTCGGTTCGCGGAGCAGCGAGCCGCCGAAGGCGGCCGTGCCGTCCGGCCCACCGAGCCGCGAGGCGACGAGCCACGCGATGTCCTCGGGCGAGCGGAGTCCGTGTCGGTGCCAGTCCTCCTGGCGGCGGGGCGTCACGCGAGCACCAGCTCGACGACGGAGGCGAACCACGGGCCGAGCGGCGTGCGCGGTGATCCGGCGAAGAGTTCGACAGGGTGCGGGAACGTGTGGACAGTGGCGGTCACGTCGACCAGCCCTTCGTCGGAGTGATGCGCACTCCGGATCCGACCGGGCCGTCCCGCTGCGCCAGACCCCGCGACCGCGAGGAGCATCAAGACCACGGAACCCTGAGTCGGCCCGGTCTGCTCAGCGTACTGTCGTCCGTCGCTCCGCACGAGGACCGTCCGGTACCCGCACTCGCCCGCCCCGGTACGGTGGGCGGGCACACCCGTACCCCGAGGAGCCCCATGCCCCTGTTCGGCAGTCCAGCCAACCCCACGACCACCACCGCGGCGCCGTCCGACGTGACGAAGAAGTGGTCCGACTCGTTCGGCGGCCTCGCGACCCGGTGCCTCCAGCTCATCGTCGTGCTCGTCGTCGTGATCGGCATCGTGTACGCCGCGGCCACGCTCAGCGTCGTCACGATCCCGGTGCTGCTCGCGCTCATCATCGCGTCGGCCATGCACCCCGTCGTCTCGTGGCTCCGCCGACACAAGGTCCCGTCGATACTCGCGACCCTCGCTGTCCTGATCGGCGTGCTCGTCGTGCTCGGGCTCGTGGGCTGGCTCATCGTCGTCGCCGTGATCTCGCAGTGGCCGGACCTGCAGAAGTCCGCGTTGCGCGGCTTCGACCAGCTGCAGGACTTCGCGTCGACGCTGCCGATCTCGATCGACCAGTCGCAGATCGACGAGGCGGTCAAGGGCATCCAGGACTTCGTCACCAGCTCGCAGTTCGGCTCCGGAGCCCTCGCCGGCGCCTCGGCCACCGCGAACTTCCTCACCGGCCTCGTGCTGATGATCGTCGTGCTGTTCTTCTTCCTCAAGGACGGCCCCCGCATCTGGGAGTTCCTGCTCCGCCCCTTCACCGGCGCTCGGTACGACCGCGCCCGTCGCGTGGGCGACCGGGTCGTCCAGACGCTCGGCGGCTACGTCCGCGGCACGGCGACGGTCGCCGCGGTGGACGCCGTCGGCATCGGTGTCGGCATCGCGATCGTCGGGGTGCCCCTCGCACTCCCCCTGGCCGTCGTCGTGTTCATCACCGCGTTCATCCCGATCGTCGGTGCGACCGCGGCCGGCATCCTCGCGGCACTGGTCGCCCTCGTCGCGCTCGGTCCCGTCCAGGCGCTGATCGTGGTCGGCATCGTCGTGCTCGTCAACCAGCTCGAGGGCAACCTGCTCCAGCCGGTCCTGATGGGCAAGACGCTCAAGCTGCACGGTCTGGTCATCCTCATCGGCCTGACCGCCGGCACGGTGCTCGCGGGCATCACCGGGGCGATCATCTCGGTGCCGCTGCTGGCCGCCGCCTGGGGAGCGATCCAGGTGTGGGACGGGCCGGACCAGCCGGCGCGGCCGTGGCGGCAGAAGCGCGTGGAGACCGCCGAGGCGCGCTGAGGCTCTCGACGCCACCACGAACGGACGGGAGGCGGGGGGGGCCCGGGGCCCCCCCCCCCCCCCCCGGGGGGGGGGGGGGGGGGCCCCCGCCCCCCCCCCCCCCTCCCGTCCGTCTGTGGGTACGTTCCTTGCCGCTGAAGCGACAGATCCTGCCGCGACCTGCCGTCCGAACCGCGAAAGCGACAGTTCTCCGCGGATGTTCCGCGGAGAACTGTCGCTTTCGCGAGTCTGGGCGCCCTCGAGGTCAGTCGGTGCCGGAGTCGAACGCGGCACCCTCGGACGCGGCGTCCGTCGCACGGCCGAGTGCGTCGTCGGCGTCCGAGGTGACGACGGCGCCACCGAGGATCTCCTCGGCCTCGCCCGACTCGAGCCGGCCGACGAGGTCACCCGTCGCCCCACCGATGAGACCGGCGGCGGCGTACTGCTCGAGGCGCGACCGCGAGTCCGCGATGTCGAGGTTCCGCATGGTGAGCTGACCGATGCGGTCGTCCGGGCCGAACGCCGAGTCGCCGACGCGCTCCATCGAGAGCTTGTCCGGGTGGTACGACAGCGCCGGACCCGTCGTGTCGAGGATCGTGTAGTCGTCACCGCGACGCAGCCGCAGCGTGACCTCGCCCGTGACGGCCGAGGCGACCCAACGCTGCAGCGACTCGCGGAGCATGAGCGACTGCGGGTCGAGCCAACGGCCCTCGTACATGAGGCGACCGAGGCGGCGACCCTCGTTGTGGTACGACGCGACAGTGTCCTCGTTGTGGATCGCGTTGAGCAGTCGCTCGTAGGCGATGTGCAGCAGCGCCATGCCCGGCGCCTCGTAGATGCCGCGGCTCTTCGCCTCGATGATGCGGTTCTCGATCTGGTCGGACGCGCCGAGGCCGTGGCGTCCGCCGATGGCGTTCGCCTCGTAGACGAGGGCGACCGCGTCGGCGTACTCGACGCCGTTGATCGCGACCGGGCGGCCGGCCTCGAAGCGGACGCTGACGACCTCGGTCGCGACCTCGACGTCGTCACGCCAGGCGGCGACACCCATGATCGGCTCGACGATGTCAAGGCCGCTCGAGAGCTCCTCGAGGCTCTTCGCCTCGTGCGTGGCACCCCAGATGTTCGCGTCGGTCGAGTACGCCTTCTCGGTGGAGTCGCGGTACGGGAAGCCACGGGCGACGAGCCACTCGCTCATCTCCTTGCGGCCGCCGAGCTCCTCGACGAACTCGGAGTCGAGCCACGGCTTGTAGACGCGCAGACGCGGGTTCGCCATCAGGCCGTAGCGGTAGAACCGCTCGATGTCGTTGCCCTTGTAGGTGGACCCGTCGCCCCAGATGTCGACGCCGTCCTCCTTCATCGCGCGGACGAGCATCGTGCCCGTCACCGCACGGCCGAGGGGCGTCGTGTTGAAGTACGTCTTCCCGCCGGAGCGGATGTGGAAGGCGCCGGTCTGCAGGGCGACGAGGCCCTCTTCGACGAGGGCGCTCTTCGCGTCGACGAGTCGGGCGATCTCCGCGCCGTACTCGTGGGCGCGGCTCGGGACGGCGTCGATGTCCGGCTCGTCGTACTGGCCGATGTCGGCCGTGTACGTGCAGGGCACCGCTCCCTTCTCGCGCATCCAGGCAACGGCGCAGGAGGTGTCGAGACCTCCGGAGAACGCGATGCCGACTCGTTCGCCGACGGGGAGACTGCTCAGGACCTTGGACACGGCCTCAATCGTACGGGGAGTCCGGCCGGTACATCGACCTGCGGTGTGCCCCTGGAGGGACTCGAACCCCCAACCGTTTCCTTAGGACGGAACTGCTCTTCCATTGAGCTACAGAGGCTGGCCCTCCCACTCTAGCGGCGGAACGGCTCCAGGAAGGCCCGGAGCTCCCCGACGAACAGGTCCGGCTGCTCGAACGGCGCGAAGTGCCCACCGCGGTCGAGTTCGTGGTGGTACACGAGGTTCGTGGTCCGCTCGAGCCACTCCCGCGGCGCCCGCACGAGGTCGCCCGGGAAGATCGAGAAGCCGGACGGCACCTCGACCCGTCGGGCCATCTGCTCCGCCGGGACCGCCGCGTTCGCGTGGTACATCCGCATCGCCGAGCCGATCGTCGCCGTCGCCCAGTACTCGGTGAGGAGCGCCAGCACCTCGCCCCGCGTGTACACCGACCAGAGGTCCCCGTCGCAGTCGCTCCACGACCGCAGCTTCTCGACGATCCACGCCGCGAGGCCCGCCGGAGAGTCGTTCAGTCCGACCGCGGCGGTCTGCGGCTTGGTCCGGTGCATCATCGCGTAGGCGCCCTCGGCGGTGCGCCACTGTTCGGTCTCGGCGACGAACGCACGCTCGGCGTCCGACAGCGTCGACGGGTCGAGCCCGGGCCAGGCGAGTCCGCCGTCGATCCGGTGCACGGCGACGACCCGGTCGGGGTGGTCGAGCGCGAGGTACCGGGCGACGTGGGTGCCGATGTCCCCGCCGGACACCGCGAACCGCTCGTACCCGAGGTCGGTCATCAACGTCGCCCACATCCCGGCGACCGCGCGGGCATCGATCGGCTGCGGCGGCGCGTCCGAGAATCCGTAGCCGGGCATGTCCGGCACGACGACGTCGAACCCGGCGGCGACGAGCATCGGCAGCACCTTGCGGTACCGCCACCCGGAGTCCGGCCAGCCGTGCGCCAGGAGGACCGGCAGCGCGTCTGCCGTGCCGGCACGGGCGTGCAGCACGTGTATCCCGATGCCGTCCACCACGAGCCGACGTGACGGCAGTGCGGCGAGCGCCGCCCGGTGCGCGTCGAAGTCGAATCCGTCGGCCCAGTACTCGACGAGGGGTCGGAGCTCGTCGACGTCGACCCCGAGTGACCAGCCCGTGCCGGCCGGGGCGTCCGGCCACCGTGTGGCACGCAGCCGGGCGCGCAGGTCCGCGATGGTCGCGTCGTCGATCTCCGGGGTCTGGGCCATGGCCGCACGCTACGCGCACCGACCGACAGGCCGACCGCGGGGACACCGGAACCCCTATGGTTTCCTCATGTCAGGGAACGCATCGGGGAGCGCGTCAGGGAACCGCGGGAACCGCACGGGGTGGGCCGGTTTCTGGGACCGGGGTGGGTGGTGGAAGGCGATCGCGTTCGCGGTCGTGTACCTCGCGATCTACCTCGGCGTCGGCTGGGTCATCGACAAGGCAGCCGGCGACGCCATCGACTTCGACGACGTCTTCGGGGACCCGCTGAGCGTGTTCCTCGCGGTCGCGCTGCCGCTGGTCATCGGCTCGATCGTCCTGTTCGCCTTCGCGGCGTCCGTCCGCTGGCTCCCCCGTCCGCTGTTCGGACGCCAGCCGGTCACGGGCCGGTGGTGGATGTGGATCGCACCCGTGCTCGTGGTGATCACGTTCGTCCTCCGCCTGTTCGGCATCGACTGGGCCTCGTACACCGGAGGGGTCATCGCGACGACGTTCCTCGCAGGCCTCTTCGTCGGCATCGCGGAGGAGGTCCTCACCCGCGGGATCGTCGTCACCCTGCTCCGCCGGCACGGTTACCGCGAGTGGGCCGTCGCCGTGCTGTCCTCGCTCGTCTTCGCCCTGCTGCACACCACGAACCTGCTCTCGGGCCAGCCGTTCCTCACCGTCATGGCCACCGTCGGGTTCGCCTTCGGGTTCGGGATGATGATGTACCTGACGCTGCGCGTGACCGGGAACCTCGTCTGGCCGATCATCCTGCACGCCCTGACCGATCCCTCGACCATCCTCGCCACGGGCGGGATCGACGTCGCCGGGAGCAACCAGAGTCCACTGCTGGCCTTCGCGGGACTGTCCACGTTCGTGTTCCTGATCTTCGCGCTCATCGCGATGATCGTCATCCGCGGGAACGCGAACGGCCGCGCAGCGGCCGGCGAACCCGAGCTGCACACAACGCTCCCCACCGCCTGACGCGCGCGGCGCTCGACACGCGACCAGGAGACGGACTGGAGGCACGGTGCCAGCTGGCACCGTGCCTCCAGTCCGATGCGGCGACAGCCGCGCACCCGGTGCGCGAACGCACACAGGCCGCTACGCGGCCACGAGGTACTCGTCCCACTCGGACTGCGGACGCTCGATGCCCCGCACCACCCACGACGCACCGTGCGGCGCCTTCGGGCGGAACCGGAGCCGCCAGCCCATCTCCTGCGGGGTGCGGTCACCCTTGGTGTTGTTGCACGCCAGGCAGCAGGCGACGAGGTTCTCCCACGAGTCCTCGCCCCCGCGCGAACGCGGCTGCACGTGGTCGATGGTCGTCGCGTGCCGGTCGCAGTAGGCGCACCGACTGGCGTCCCGGCGGAGCACACCGCGACGGGAGACCGGCACGAGCCGCGAGTGCGGGATGCGGACGTACCGGGTGAGGATGATGACGGACGGACGGTCGTAGGTGGACGTCGAGCCCGTGACCGGGTGCTCGAGGTCTGCGGCGACGATGGCGGCCTTCTGGTTCATGACGAGCACGAGGGCCCGTCGGAACGAGATCACCGCGAGGGGCTCGTAACCGGCGTTGAGGACGAGAGTGCGCATGGTTTCCCTTCCGACGTGCCTGGACGGCTTCCAGGCGCTGCGGGTGCATCGGACCGGGACTCCGCGCAGGTGACCGTCGCTCGCGCACACGTCCCCTGAACCACGAAGAGCACCACCCGGCTGGGCAGTGCTCTCGTCATGCAGGGGCGTGCTCGTGCACGCAGGCGGTGGTCGACCGTATGTCGACGTGCGCGCGCCGACCCATGGTGCGGGTCGTGCGGAACGCTGACATGGGGTCTCCCTGCTCGGGGCCGTTCGGACCGGTGCAGCGTCAGGGTACGTCAGAAACCGGCCCGGCACGAGGGTGCGCGGGCCGGTTCCGGCGATGTTCACGGGATCGACGTCCCGTGGTCGGATCAGATGCCGAAGCGGACGATGTGGTAGTCGCTGGTCCAGATCGGGCGGATCGAGACGGAGCCACCGGGCTTCGGGGCGTCCATGATCATGCCGTTGCCCATGTAGAAGCCGTCGTGCGCCTCGTTGTTGAAGATGACGACGTCACCGGGCTGCGCCTCGGACTCGGGGATCGTGGTGCCGGCCTGGTCCTGCAGCGGCACCGAGTGCGCGAGGTTGATGCCGTACTGGGCGTACACGAACATGACGTAGCCCGAGCAGTCGAAGCCGGACGGGTCGGCGCCTCCGAAGACGTACGGGGTGCCGATGTACTGCTTGGCGGTGGCGACCACGGCGGGCAGCGAGAACGGGGTGTTCGCGGCGGAGGCGGTCGCGACGTAGTCCGACGCGCTCGGGCCCGTGTACGAGGCGTACTGCGAGGCGGTCTGCGCGCGGGCGGCCTGCGTGGCGGCGGCCTGCTTGGCGGCTGCGGCAGCGGCCTTCTGCGCGGCCTCGGCGTCGAGCGTGGACTGCGCGGTGGCGCCGTAGCCGTCGCGGCTCGTGCCGGCGAGGGCGACCGCGTCGGACACGGAGAAGTTCTGGGCCTCGGTCGTGCGGATCTGGCGCTGCGCGGCGGCGGCGTCCGAGCCGGTGGACTGCTGCGTCGCGGCGAACGCCGGGGCGACGGCCACGGTGCCGAACATGCCCGCGGCGACGGTCAGCACGACCGGCGCGAGGAAACGGCGCTTGCGGGCGGAGGAGCTCGCCTTCGCCGTGGCGGCGGTGCGGGCGGCCTGCGCTGCGCGGCGACCGCCGGGGAGCGGGGCGTCGCGGACCGGGGTCACGCGGCGGGTGGGTTCCGCGGTGCGAGCGGCCCGGCGGGAGAGCGGGGCGTCGGTGGCGTTCACGGTGTTCGTCGGGTTCGCGGGCGTCTGGTCGTCCGCGGCGGAACCGGTCTGCGTCAAGGGATGTCTCCGGCGTCTCGTCATCACTGCCAGCGGGGGTGATCGCCGGCCGTGCAACCCCATCCGTTCGTCATCGTTTCCGATCGAGACAGGAGACGGGTTCGAGACGTCCTGTCACGGGTCCTGGGCCTCGTGGGTGGCCTGCGGACTCGACGAGTGTACGTGGACGCCGTTACCTTGTCGAGATGAAAACGCCGGTTTGTAACAGAACGGTTAAGAATCCCTGATCAGAGGGCAGAAAACCACTCCGCCCCAGTTTCGGGGACAGCGCGTCAGGCTCGCTCGATGTAGACGTGCTGCGCGACCTCGCTGGGCAGCTCGATCCCAGCGTCCTCGCCGTCGACGCGGACGGCGACGTAGGCCCCTGCGCGCTGCACGCTCGCCAGCCGTCCGGGCATCACACCCGCCGACCGCAGCTGGTGGAGGAGCTCCGGTTCGAACTGCACGGGTTCACCGAGGCGGCGGATCACACCGGTCGCGACGGCGTCGGTGCCCTCGGTCGCGGCGACGATGTTCTGCACGCCGTCGAGGAACCCGGGTGCCGCGGGGCCACCGATCTCGGCGAGGCCGGGGATCGGGTTGCCGTACGGCGACTCGGTCGGGTTGCCGAGCATCTCGAGCAGACGGACCTCCACCTGCTCGCTCATGACGTGCTCCCAGCGGCACGCCTCGTCGTGGACGAACGCCCAGTCGAGCCCGATCACGTCGGACAGCAGGCGCTCCGCGAGGCGGTGCTTGCGCATGACGTGGGTGGCACGGGAGCGCCCCTCGTCGGTGAGTTCGAGGTGCCGGTCGCCGGAGACGACGACGAGTCCGTCGCGCTCCATGCGGGCGATGGTCTGCGAGACCGTCGGGCCCGAGTGGCCGAGACGCTCCGAGATGCGGGCGCGCAGCGGCACGATCGCCTCTTCCTCCAAGTCGAGGATGGTGCGAAGGTACATCTCCGTGGTGTCGACGAGATCGGTCACGGTCCGCCTCTCATGTCTGGGCCCAGCGCGCCCCACCCTACTTGTTCGAGGCGACATGCAATGACCAACACTTGCAAGGTGCAAGAAAGTCCGTGGCGGACACGGCCTGGAGGCACGGTGCAGGTCCACCCCGTCCGGCCGGTACACGGTCACGAGCGTTGGGATACCGCTCGTTAGGATCGGTGCATGGCAGACATCGTCATCCCCGCCGAACTCCTCCCGACCGACGGCCGCTTCGGCTGCGGCCCGTCCAAGATCCGTGGCGCGCAGCTCGAGTCCCTCGTGACCCGCGGGGCGACGATCCTCGGCACCTCCCACCGTCAGAAGCCCGTGAAGGACCTGGTCGGCAGCGTCCGTCAGGGCATCGCGGACCTGTTCGACGTCCCCGAGGGCTACGAGGTCGTCCTCGGCAACGGTGGCTCGACCGCCTTCTGGGACGCCGCCGCGTTCGGCCTGATCGAGCGCCGGGCCGAGAACCTGTCCTTCGGCGAGTTCGGGTCCAAGTTCGCCAAGGCCGCCGGTGCGCCGTGGCTCGAGTCGCCGCACGTCGTCGAGGCCCCCGGTGGATCGCTCGCCGCGCTCGAGGCCGTCGAGGGCGTGGACGTCTACGCCTACCCCCACAACGAGACCTCGACGGGCGTCATGGCGCCGGTCGTCCGCGCCGCGGGTGACCCCGGCGCCCTCACCGTCGTCGACGCCACGAGCGCCGCCGGTGGTGCCGCGTTCGACGTCAGCGCCACCGACGTCTACTACTTCGCGCCGCAGAAGAACTTCGCGTCGGACGGCGGACTCTGGCTCGCACTGTTCTCCCCCGCCGCGATCGAGCGCGTCGAGCGGATCGCCGCGAGCGGCCGGTACATCCCGGAGTTCCTGTCGCTCAAGAACGCCGTCGACAACTCGCGCCTGAACCAGACGCTGAACACCCCGGCGCTCGCGACCCTGATCCTGCTCGAGGACCAGGTCCGCTGGATCAACGAGTCCGGCGGGATCGGGTGGGCGGACACCCGCACGAAGACCTCGTCGTCGACCCTGTACGACTGGGCCGAGTCGGTCGACTACGCGACGCCGTTCGTGACCGATCCCGCTGCCCGCTCGCAGGTCGTCGCGACGATCGACCTCGACGACTCCATCGACGCGAAGGCCGTCGCCGCCACCCTCCGCCAGAACGGCATCGTCGACACCGAGCCGTACCGGAAGCTCGGGCGCAACCAGCTGCGCATCGCGACGTTCACGGCGATCGACCCGGACGACGTCGCGAAGCTCGTGCAGGCGATCGACTTCACGGTGGACGCCCTGCGCTGACCGAGCAGCCACCACGCCGAACGGCCGCAGCCCCACGGGATCCGTGGGGCTGCGGCCGTTCTCGTCGGTGCGGTTCGGGTCAGACGCCGTGGCGTTCCGGGTCGACCTCGCCGGCGTCGAGCCGGTCCGTCTCGAGGTCGTCGTCAGGGTCGATCGGGCGGACCCGGCTCGACCGGCGACGGGCACCACGGGACGGCGGCGGGGTCACGACGGCCTCGTCATCGTCGTCGTCCGACTCGTCCTCGTCCTCGTCCGCCTCGTCGAGCTCGTCGACGTCCACGCCCTCGATGTCGTCGTCGTCCGACTCGTCCAGGTCGTCCTCGTCGGTGTCGAAGTCGTCCTCGTCGTCGGACTCGTCGTCATCGGACTCGTCGTCGTCCGCGTCGTCGTAGTCCGCGTCCTCGGCGTCCTCGTCGTCGTCCTCGTCCGCCTCGTCCTCGTGCTGCCCCGCGCGGTACTCGGCGAGCCGCTCGGACCACGGCACCCAGTCCGGCGCGACGAGCGAACCGTCGCCCGGCATGAGCTCGACCTCGAGCACGGTGGGCTCGTCACCCTCGACCTGCGCGATGGAGACGGTCCACCGCCACCCGGGGTACCCGGGCATGCGGTTCGCGAAGAGGACCGACACGACGCCGTCCCCCTCGTCGACGGTGCCCGCTGGTCCGCCGACGGTGGATTCGGGCGTCACCTCGAGCAGGGCCTTCCGCGCGAGGGCGGTGAGGTCCTCGGAAGGGGCCGGGGCTGTAGGGGAGGTCTCGGTCATCACGCGTCCAACTGGTCAGCGACGTGCCGCAGGATCGCGGCGATACGGGTGCCGTTCTTCGGGTACCGGCCGTGCCGGAAGTCCCCGCTGATCCGGTCGAGCTCCTTCACGAGGTCCTCGACGATCACGGCCATGTCGTCCGCCGATCGCCGTGACATCTTCGCCAGGGACGGCTGCGGGTCGAGGAACCGCACGGACAACGCCTGCGACCCCTTCTTCCCCTGGACGACGCCGTACTCGAGCCGCGATCCGGCCTTCACCGACGTGACGCCGTCGGGCAGCGAGGACGCGTGCAGGAAGACGGGTTCGCCGTCGTCGCCGGTGATGAACCCGAACCCCTTCTGGTCGTCGTAGAACTTGACCTTGCCGGTGGGCATTGGTGGGACTCCTCGAGGTCGTGGAACGGCCGTGGTGCGTCGGATATCCTGGGTCGATGGCCAACCCGACCCGGTCCACCGGGAACACGCAGGACTCCGCGGAACCCCCGGTGACGTTCAATCGTACCGAACGCGCCCTCGCGTTCATGGTCGGTGGGATCTTCATCGCGGCGTTCCTCTGCATGGCGGCGATGATCGTCATGTGGCTGACCGCCCCGAGCGCGCAGGGATCGATGCCGTGGCCCGTGATCATGGCGATCCCGCTCATCGGGTTCCCGATCGGCATGGTGCTGGTCTTCACGCTCCTCGCCATCACCTGGACGCGCAGGGCGCGAGCGAACCGGACGGCGCGCTGAGGCCCGCGCGGGACGATCGCGGCGGACGATGACGACCACCGCAGACCTCGCCGCCCGGCTCCGGGCGATGCCAGACGACGCCCTCGAACGACTCGTCGTGGCCCGGCGGCTCCCCGCGGCGGTGCTCGCCGAGGCCGGTCCGCTGCGCATCTCGGACTTCTTCGACCTCGCCGAGGCACTCCGCACCGACGACGCGGTCGACGCCGCCATCGAGCACCTGCCCCGTGCGACGCTCCTCGCGCTCCGTGACCGAACCGGGTCGGCTGACGACCTCGCCCCGGCGGTGACGCTCGGCCTCGCCGACGAGGAGGGCGGCGTCGACGACGCGGTCGCGGCCCGTCTGGCCGCGCACCCGGACATCGCCGGACTGACCGGAGGCACGGATCACCTCGACCACGCCGGTCCGCCACCCGAGACCCTCGACGAGGCACGCGCCCGCACGACCGGCGCGGAGCACGCCTTCGCGACGATGACCGTGCTCGCCGAGCTCCTGCGCGCCGTGTCCGATGGAGCCGTCCGCGAACTCGTGAAGGGCGGCATCGGGACCCCGCTCGCGAAGACGCTCGGCGAGCGCGCCGGCGCCGACGCCCAGGTCGTGCCGGACCGCCTGGCGCTGCTCGAACGGACCGGCTTCGCCGACCCGAGCGACGGCACGTGGACGACGACCGACGCCGGCGAGACCTGGCTCGTGGCGAGCTGGCCGGACCGCTGGTCGACGCTCGTGTCCGCGTGGCGGGACGCCCTCGACCCCGCACTCCACGACGTCCTCGACACCGCTGGGGACGACCTCCGCGACCTCGTCTCCGTCGGGCGCTGGGCGTACCCGGCGGGTGCCCGGTGGCTCGACGCCGTGCTGCTCGAGGTCGCCGGCACGGCGAACGCCCTCGGCCTCACCGTGGACGGCCTCGTCACGAGCACCGGCCGAGCGCTCCTCGACGGCGACGCGGCTCCGGCAGCCGAGGACCTCCCGCGCACGGTCGACGGCGTGTACCTCCAGCACGACCTCACCGTGATCGCGCCGGGCCCGCTCGCCCCCGTCGACGACGCCGCGCTCCGGAGCGTCGCCGTGCTCGAGGCCCCGGGACTCGCGGCGCGGTACCGGATCTCCGAGGACTCGCTCCGCCGGGCGTTCCGGGCCGGGCTCACCCGCGACGAGGTCGTGGCGCTCCTCGAGCGACTGTCCTCGACCGGCCTCCCGCAGCCGCTCGCGTACCTGGTCGACCAGGTGGCCTCCCGCGACGGCAGCATCGTCGTCGACCTCGGCGCGGACGGCGTCGGGACCCGCGTGCACGGCACCGCCGACCAGCTCGACCTCATCGGGGTCGACGCCGAGCTGCGCCAGCTGGCGTGGGAGCGCGACGACCTCACGACCCTGCTGACCCGCTACCCGCCGCACGTCGTCCACACGGCGCTGGAGGACCAGCGCTACCCGGCCGTCCTGACGGCCGCAGCCCGCCCCGCGACGGGATCCGTGCCTCCAGGCCGACGACGCGGTGGCGGACGCAACCCGGAGCAGGCGGCGCACGCACTCGTGGAACGGCTCCGCGTCACCACCGAACGGGGTGACGCCGAACCGGAGCAGGAGTGGCTCGGGCGGCAGATCGACCTCGCGGTCCGCGGACGCACCCCGATCCGGCTGACGGTGCGGATGCCGGACGGCACGGAGCGCCCGTTCTCGATCATCCCCACCTCGGTGGCCGCCGGACGCGTCCGGGGGCGTGACACCGCCGTCGACGTCGAACGCACCCTGCCGCTCTCCCTCGTGGTGGCTGTGGAGAGCGACGCGTGATCCACAGGTGAGCCGGACCGCGCCGGTTCGCAGGCAAGCGGCCTAGGCTGATCCGTCATGAACGGACCGCTGATCGTGCAGAGCGACCGCACCGTGCTCCTCGAGGTCGCACACCCCGACGCCGAGGACGCACGCCACGACCTCGCGGTCTTCGCCGAGCTCGAACGCGCCCCCGAGCACGTGCACACCTACCGCATCACGCGGCTCGGGCTGTGGAACGCCCGGGCAGCCGGGCACGACGCCGATTCGATGATCGGGACGCTCGAGCGTTTCGCCAAGTTCGCCGTGCCGCAGAGCGTGACCGTCGACATCCGGGACACCGTGGCACGGTACGGCCGGCTCGTCATCCGGCGTGAAGAGCGCCCGGACGCCCCGGTGATCGCGAACTCCCCGGCCGAGGAACTCGAGCTCCAACCGGTCCTGCTCCTCACCGCGACGGAGCCGTCGGTGCTGGCCGAGGTCATCCGGTCGAAGCGCATCAAACCGCTGCTGGGCAACATGCGTTCCCCGGAAGAGGTCGAGCTGCTCCCGTGGGCCCGCGGACAGATCAAGCAGGAGCTCGTGAAGCTCGGCTGGCCGGCCGAGGACCTCGCCGGTTACACCCCTGGACAGCCCCACCCGATCGACCTCGACACGTCAGAGTGGAGTCTCCGCCCGTACCAGGAACAGGCCGTCGACACCTTCTTCGCGCAGGGATCGGGCGTCGTCGTGCTGCCGTGTGGTGCGGGCAAGACGCTCGTCGGCGCCGGCGCGATGGCGACCGTGAAGGCGACGACACTCATCCTCGTCACGAACACCGTCTCCGCCCGGCAGTGGCGGTCCGAGCTGCTGCGCCGGACCACCCTGACCGAGGACGAGATCGGCGAGTACTCCGGCAGCGTCAAGGAGATCCGACCGGTCACGATCGCGACGTACCAGATCCTCACCGCCCGTCGGAAGGGCGAGTACACGCACCTGTCGCTGCTCGACGCCCTCGACTGGGGCCTCATCGTGTACGACGAGGTGCACCTCCTGCCCGCGCCGGTGTTCAAGCTGACCGCTGACCTGCAGGCCCGCCGTCGACTCGGTCTCACCGCGACCCTCGTGCGCGAGGACGGGCGCGAGGGCGACGTGTTCTCCCTCATCGGTCCGAAGCGCTACGACGCCCCGTGGAAGGAGATCGAGGCGCAGGGGTACATCTCGCCCGCCGAGTGCTTCGAGGTCCGCATCGACCTCCCGCACCAGGACCGCCTCGAGTACGCGGCGTCGAGCGACGACGAACGGTACCGGCTTGCGGCGACCTCACCCGCGAAGACCCCGGTGGTCCGGGAGCTCATCGAGAAGCACCGCGGGGAGCAGATCCTCGTGATCGGGCAGTACATCGACCAGCTCGACTCGCTCGCCGAGTCCCTGGACGCGGCGGAGATCACCGGCTCGACACCCGTCGACGAGCGGGAGCGGCTGTACCAGGCGTTCCGCGACGGCACCATCGACGTCCTCGTCGTCTCGAAGGTCGCGAACTTCTCCGTCGACCTGCCGGACGCGACCGTGGCGATCCAGGTCTCCGGGTCGTTCGGCTCACGGCAAGAAGAGGCCCAGCGACTCGGCCGACTCCTGCGCCCGAACAAGGACGGACTGCCCGCGTCGTTCTACACGCTCGTGACCCGCGACACCGTCGACCAGGACTTCGCGCAGAACCGTCAGCGCTTCCTGGCCGAGCAGGGGTACTCGTACACGATCCTCGACGCCGACCAGGTCCAGGCGCCCGTGGGCTGACGCACGCACCGCTCCCAGGAAACCATTAGGGAACGGTCAGAAGATAGGACCATGAGCGATGGCCCCAAGATCCTGATCGTCGACGACGAGCCGAACATCCGCGACCTCCTGACGACCTCGCTGCGCTTCGCCGGCTTCGCCGTGCGCGCAGTGGGCAACGGCGCTCAGGCGATCTCCGCCGTGCTGGAAGAAGAGCCGGACCTGATCATCCTCGACGTGATGCTCCCCGACATGAACGGGTTCGGCGTCACGAAGCGCCTCCGCTCGTCGGGCTACACCTCGCCGATCCTCTTCCTCACCGCGAAGGACGACACCGAGGACAAGATCACCGGCCTCACCGTCGGTGGTGACGACTACGTCACCAAGCCGTTCTCCCTCGACGAGATCGTCGCCCGCATCAAGGCCATCCTCCGTCGCACCATGAACGACGAAGAGGACGCGATCATCCGCGCCGGTGAGCTCACGATGGACCAGGACACGCACGAGGTCACCATCGGCGACGCGCAGATCGAGCTCTCCCCCACCGAGTTCAAGCTGCTCCGCTACCTCATGCTCAACCCGAACCGCGTGCTGTCCAAGGCGCAGATCCTCGACCACGTGTGGGAGTACGACTTCAACGGCGACGCCGGCATCGTCGAGTCGTACATCTCGTACCTGCGTCGGAAGCTCGACCAGTACTCGGCCGAGCCGATCATCCAGACGAAGCGCGGCTTCGGCTACATGCTCAAGGCGTCGAAGGCCTCGTAGGCCTCTCGGACTTCTGGGTCCGTCTTCACGGCGGCCGTCGGGTTTCGACCCGCGGCCGCCGTCTATCGTTGGGGAAGCATGCACACGCGAATGAGCCGCTGGTGGGACGGGATCTCCCTGCGCACCAAGATCACCGGGATCACGGTCCTGTTGGTGGCGCTCGGGCTGCTCGTCGCCGGTCTCGGCACCATGACCGTGCTCTCGACCTACCTCATGTCACAGCTCGACACCAGCGTGAAGAACACGACCGAGCAGCTCGAGGGTCAGAACATCAGCGACGGTGAGCAGTACTGCAAGCTGTCCGTCGTCCTGTCGCAGAGCGCCTACGTCGCCGCGTACAACTCGGACAGCGACCGGATCTGCCAGACGAAGGCGTCCAGCCGCCCCGACATCCGGCAGCTCGACTTCGCTGCCGCCGCCCAGAGCGGCGTCCGCTTCTCGCTCTACGACAGCCAGCACAACCACGAGTGGCGCGCCCAGGTCATCCCGGCCTCGTTGCAGGACCAGTCGAACGGCGCCACCGAGACGGGCTACGTGCTCGTCGCGGTCTCGAGCGCCGACACCGACCAGACGATCGCCCGCTTCACCGTGATCTTCCTCGGGTTCGGCATCTCGGTCATCCTGCTCGGTGCGATGCTCACCAGACTCCTCGTGACCGCGACCTTCGACCCGTTGCGCGACGTCGAGGACACCGCTGCGCGCTTCGCCGCCGGTGACTTCAACCAGCGACTCGAGTCCGACACCCCGAACACCGAGGTCGGACGCCTGAACCGCTCCCTGAACTCGATGCTCGAGCGGATCGACACCGCGTTCGAGGACCGCCAGCGCACCATCGACCAGATGCGCCGCTTCGTCGGGGATGCCTCCCACGAGCTCCGCACACCCCTCGTGTCCCTGCGGGGCTACGCCGAGTTGTACCGGATGGGTGCCCTCCGCAAGGAAGAGGACGTCGCGCAGGCGATGGAGCGCATCGAGAAGGAAGCGAAGCGAATGGGGCTCCTGGTGCAGGACCTCCTGCAGCTCGCCCGGATCGACGAGTCGAAGCCGCTCGAGCTCGGGCCGGTCGACCTCGTCGCCATCGCCCGCGACTCCGCGCTCGACACGATGGCGTCGAACCCCGACCGCGAGATCCAGGTGCTCGTCGAGGACTCGGTGACGGGCGAGAGCGTCCCGCACGCCGTCCGGCCGGCGTCGGCACCCGGCTCCGACTCGAGCGACTCCCCGCCGGTTTCGCCCACGTCGGCGAACACCACCGGGCCGATCGCGTTCTCGCGCCAGACGATCGCGCGCCTGCGTGCCCGCCGCACCCGCGCGATGGGCGTCGACGGCGAACTCGCCCCGAGCGACGAGACGACCCCGCTGCCCACGGTCGTACTGCCCAAGCGCCCGCCGATCGTCCTGGCGGAGGAGAACAAGATCCGCCAGATCGTGACGAACCTCATGGGCAACGCCATGCGGTTCACGGAGCACGACGACCCGATCGAGATCGGCATCGGCGTGGACGACGAGCGCGGCATGGCGCACATCGACGTGATCGACCACGGTGAGGGCATCCCGCCGCAGCTCCGCGACAAGATCTTCCAGCGCTTCTGGCGTGCCGACACCTCGCGCGCACGGGACACCGGCGGCTCGGGCCTCGGGCTCGCCATCGTCTCGGGCATCGTCGCGGCGCACCACGGGTCGGTCGAGGTCTTCGACACCGAGGGCGGCGGCGCCACCTTCCGCGTCTGGCTCCCCCTGCTCCCCCGCGACTACGCCGCCCCGGCCCCCGCCGCCCCCGCCGGCGCCTGACGCCGCTGGCTCCGGCCGAGCGGGAGCTATTCGTCACGCTCACCGCCCCGAACCGGGCGAATCCGCCCGCTCGGTGCCTATCACGCGGCGCGTTCTACCCGATCGTGCGGCGAAGGCCTGGCGGAGCCGCTCGAACAAGACAGCCGGACGCCCTGCGTCCGCAGCCGTCGCGTGGATGACGAGCCACCCGCCCGCAGTGAAGCCGTTGCCCCGACGTTGATCGCGACGGTACTGCTCGCGATCGCGGTGGTGGTCCCCGTCGTACTCGAGCGCGATCTTCTGGTCGGGCCAGGCAAAGTCCACCCGGCCGAGGAAGATCCCCTGCTCGTCGTGGACATCGAGGTTGAGCTCCGGTTCCGGGAACCCAGCGTCGACGACGGCGAGGCGGACGTACGTCTCCATCGCCGACTCCGCGCCGACTCGGATCCGCTCGAGCGCTGCCCGCGCACGACGTGCACCGCGCATACCCGAGTGCACTTCGGCAGCGAGGTCGTCGATGGTCGCCAGCCCGGATCTGCCGACGAAGTAGTCCCCGAGGGCGATGAGCTCCAGCTCGCCGAGCATCGCGGCGCACTCGAACCACGTCCGAGCTGGTGCGCTCACCCTGCCGATGGTGTGCTCATGGACAGCAGGTCGAACGCATCGGTGGCCGACGACGTGCGCGCGACGCATACTCCGGTCGGCCGCAGTCGAGACGTGCACGACGTCCTCCGGCAGGCTCCGCGGCAACGGGCCGCCCCAGATCCGTGCCGCAGTGGTGTGACTGAACCACTGGTCATGTTGGAGCAACACGGCGACCGCTTCCACCAGTGTCGGCTGGAGTGACGACGGCGTCCGGACACCGTGGATCGGGGTCGACAGATCGCTCCGCCGCAACCGGTGTCGCGGCACGCCTTGGCTGACCGCCTCTCGAACGCGGAATGGACCGGGGCCGAGCGGTGGAGTAGATCGCGTCATGACCGAGATCGTGCTGTGCAGCGAAGTGGACGCGACCATCTCTGACACCTTCTGTGGAGAGCGAGATGCCGCGCGCCTCCTGTGCAGAGGTACTGGAGCCACCGATCGGGCAGAACCCGCCATGCGATAGACCGCGAGCGGTCATGACACGCCGTCCGAGGCGCGCGAGCGTGACGTATTTTGCCCACTCGGCGGCCCGCCCCACCCCACGCACGCGGAAGGGCCCCGCACGCGCAGCGTGCGGGGCCCTTCCGTCAGGACTGCTTAGAAGTCCATGCCACCCGTCGGGTCGCCGGCCGGAGCAGCAGGGGTGCGCTCCGGCTTGTCGGCGACGACGGCCTCGGTCGTGAGGAACAGACCGGCGATCGACGCAGCGTTCTGCAGCGCCGAGCGCGTGACCTTGGCCGGGTCGATGATGCCCGCGGCGACCAGGTCGACGTACTCACCGGTCGCGGCGTTGAGGCCGTGACCCGACTCGAGCTCGCGGACCTTGGCGGCGACGACGCCCGGCTCGAGACCGGCGTTCAGCGCGATCTGCTTGAGCGGCGCGTCGATCGCGACGCGGACGATGTTCGCACCGGTCGCCTCGTCGCCCTCGAGCTCGAGGGAGTCGAGCACGATGGACGCCTGGATGAGCGCGACGCCACCACCGGCGACGATGCCCTCTTCGACAGCAGCCTTCGCGTTGCGGACGGCGTCCTCGATGCGGTGCTTGCGCTCCTTGAGCTCGACCTCGGTCGCGGCACCGGCCTTGATGACGGCCACGCCACCGGCGAGCTTCGCGAGGCGCTCCTGGAGCTTCTCGCGGTCGTAGTCGGAGTCGGTCGCCTCGATCTCGGAGCGGATCTGACGGACGCGGCCCGCGATCTGCTCCTCGTCGCCAGCACCCTCGACGATGGTCGTCTCGTCCTTGGTGATGATGACCTTGCGTGCCTTGCCGAGCAGGTCGAGCGTGGCGTTCTCGAGCTTGAGGCCGACCTCTTCCGAGATGACCTGGCCGCCGGTGAGGATCGCGATGTCCTGCAGCATGGCCTTGCGACGGTCGCCGAAGCCCGGGGCCTTGACGGCGACGGACTTGAAGATGCCGCGGATCTTGTTCACGACGAGCGTGGCCAGGGCCTCGCCGTCGACGTCCTCGGCGATGATCAGGAGCTGCTTGCCCGCCTGGATCACCTTGTCGACGACCGGCAGGAGGTCCTTGATGTTCGAGATCTTCGAGTTGACGATCAGGATGTAGGCGTCCTCGAAGACGGCTTCCTGACGCTCGGGGTCGGTGACGAAGTACTGCGACAGGTAGCCCTTGTCGAAGCGCATGCCCTCGGTGAGCTCGAGCTCGGTGCCGAAGGTGTTCGACTCCTCGACGGTGACGACGCCTTCCTTGCCGACCTTGTCGATGGCCTCGGCGATGAGCGCGCCGATCGTCGGGTCCGCGGCGGAGATCGACGCGGTGGCGGCGATCTGGTCCTTGGTCTCGATGTCCTTGGCGTTGACGAGGAGCTGGTCGGAGACGGCGGCGACGGCCTTCTCGATGCCGCGCTTGAGCGACACGGGGTCGGCACCGGCGGCGACGTTGCGGAGACCCTCGCGGACGAGTGCCTGGGCGAGGACGGTCGCGGTGGTCGTACCGTCACCGGCGACGTCGTCGGTCTTCTTGGCGACCTCCTTGACGAGCTCCGCACCGATCTTCTCGTACGGGTCGTCGAGCTCGATCTCCTTGGCGATGGAGACACCGTCGTTCGTGATCGTGGGGGCGCCCCACTTCTTCTCGAGGACGACGTTGCGGCCGCGCGGGCCGAGCGTCACCTTCACGGCGTCGGCCAGGATGTTGAGGCCGCGCTCGAGGCCGCGACGGGCCTCTTCGTCGAAAGCAATGATCTTTGCCATGTGAGTTTCTCGTCCCTCCCGGACGTCGTCATGGGGGTCGTGCTGGCACTCAGCGTGAGCGAGTGCCAACGCCGATTCTGGCACTCGCAGGGGTCGAGTGCAACACCGACGGGAGGCAAGGGTCGACTTCCCAGGACACGCACCGGGACCGCCGTGCCGACACGGACGAACGCGCCGCCCCGGAAGGGACGGCGCGTTCGCGAGGTGGTTGCCGGGTCAGGCGGGACGGACCGATTCGGCCTGCGGCCCCTTCGACCCGGTGCCGACGTCGAACGTCACTGCCTGGCCCTCCTCGAGGACCTTGTAGCCCGACATGTCGATTGCCGAGTAGTGCACGAACACGTCCTGGCCCCCTCCATCGACGGTGATGAAGCCGAAGCCCTTCTCGGCGTTGAACCACTTCACGGTTCCGTTGGCCATGATCTCTTGCTCCCTGCGGTGGTGCTGTTCCGGACGGCGCAGTCGCCGTCTTGGCACGACTCTTACCGAACAATGCCGACAGGGCAAGGGGTGTGACGTTCTTTCACGATGATTCCGACAAGAATCAACGTGCCCGAAACACGCTCGTCACAAATGCATCAACCGGCGTAGTCGGCGCCGAGCACGACAGAGATGTCGGCATTCGGGAACGCCGCCGACTGCTGCACCGCGGTGACGCCGAGGGACTTCGCGATCCCCTGCGCGACCGAGGCCTGCGCCGTCTGCTGGTAGTACACGATCGTCGCGGTCGTGCCCGTGGTGCCGGCGTCCCCGGTCGACGTGACCTTCCACCCGGCCGAGGTCAGCGTGGCGCTGGCCTTCGCCGCGAGCCCGGTCGTCGTGGTGCCGTTCAGGACGACGACGCTGGTCGTGCCCTGGTCGGCGGGAGTCCCGGCCGCGGGGGCCTCCGGTGCGGACGAGGTCGGCGACGACGAGGGCTCCGACGTGGCGGACGCCGACGACGACGCCGACGGTGAGGTCGAGCCGGTGAAGGAGTAACTGCCGTTCAGCAGCGCGAGCCCCAGGACGCTGATCCCGACGATGACACCCGTGGCGAGTGCCGCCCAGGCGAACGCGATCCAGCCGCGGCCCCGGCGCTGTGCACCCCGGTGCGCTCCGACCCGCGGGCCGTCGGCGACGTCGTCGAACCGGTCTCGGGGGTATCTCGTCGTCATCGTTCCTCTTCACGTCCTTCGGGGGCTGCGCCGAGGGCGACGAAGCTGCGCGCCGCCCGGGCACTGGTGCGCGCGTGCCGGAGCCGCTGCAGCCGGGAGACCAGCTGCGGGTCGTACGCGAGCGCCGCGGGCGAGTCGATCACACGGTTCAGCACCTGGTAGTACCGCGCCGGCGACATGTCGAACTCGACCCGGATCTCCGCTTCCTTCGTGCGGTCGTGCCGTGCCCGGTCGTGCTCGAAGGCGAGCACGTGCTTGGCGAGCTCGTCGAGCTCGACAGGGGTGGCGGTCACTGCGGTTCCGATCACGGTGAGGTAACGGGTCTCGCACATCGTAGGGGTGGAGATCATCCGGACCCTGGCACGCCGCTGGACTGTCGCGAAGACCGGTCACAGGTTCGGATCGCGGAGCCACCGCACCCGGACGCCGAACGGGTCGGAGACGGCCATCGCCGTCCCGTCGAGCGAGGCGGTCGCGAACGCATCCGGATCAGCGGGGTCGACGTCGTCCGGCAGGGTCGCCGCGACGCCGCTGAGGATGCCCGTCCGCTCGAGCGCGATCCAGTGCACACCGCGGTCGCGCACCCGGTCGACGAACCGCTGGCGGTCCGCCCCGGGCACGTAGACGAGCGTGCCGGTCGTCAGGACGACCGGGACGGCGTCGTCCGGCAGGGCCTCCAGTGCGCGGTCGAGGTCGCCGGGCAGCGTGCCCCGGAGACGGACTGGAGGCGCGGCGAGCGTCGCGCGCGCCGCCTCGCGCATCAGGGCGGTGCGGTCCGTCGCCTCGGGCGGGACGGCCTCGACCAGCCGGTCGAACGCGTGCGGCTCGGTGAGGTCGATCGGGTTCGGGTCGAGGGCGATCCGCGCCGCGATGTCGATCGGCGTGGTCGTCGGCGGGACCGTGACGCCCGAGACGTCCGCGGTGAGGTGCACCGACGGCCCGCTCGGCGCCGTACGGATCCGGACGACGTCGTCCCCGCTCCGGTGGTCGAGCGTCACCCGGTCCGGGATCGAGCAGAGCCCCGCAGCAGCACCCGCGTCGACCAGGCCGAGCGGCCGACCCACCCGCTCGGCGAGCGCCGCGAACAACGGGACGACCGGGGCGAGCCGCCGCGGGTCGTTGGCCTGGACCGTGGCGGAGGCGAGGGCCGTGACCAGGGCGAGTCGTGCCTCCAGGCCGAGCGCGCGCAGCGCACCGGGGTCCGACGGATCCGCACCCAGCCGCCGCGCGACCGCGAAGACCAACTCGGGCTGCCGCTTCGACTCCGGGACCTCGTCCAGGAGCGCCACCAGGGCGTCGTCGAGCGAGCCGGCCCACGCCGCGTAGGACGGCGAGGCGTCCGCGATGCGCTCCGCGTACGCGGCGTACCGGACTCGCGTGTCCATCAGCGACCGGGACGGTACATGCCGACGTGGCGGATGCCGGCCTCGTCGTACGGGGTCCCGAACCGTGTGAAGCCGTGCCGCTCGTAGAGGCCCGCGACGTACTCCTGGGCGTGCAGCACGAACGCCTCGTGCCCGTGCGTCTCGAGCACCGCGGCGACCAGCCGACCCGCGATCCCCTCACCCCGGTGCCGCGGATCGGTGGCGACCCGACCGATCACCCACGCGGGCGGCTCCGCACCCTCGGGGTGGACCTCGTCGGGAGCCGGGCGGATCAGCCGGAGGTACCCAACCGCATCGGCGTCCGTGCCGAACCACCAGTGCTCGGTGTCCGGTTCACGGTCACGGCCGTCGAAGTCCTCGGCGGTGACGCGTTGTTCGAGCGCGAACACGCGGTTCCGCAGCACCACGATGCCGTACAGTTCGTCCGTCGTCAGACGGTCCCAACGGGCGTGGTGCACGGAATGTTCGGACATCGTGGCGAGTTTACCGAAGTGGTCGGGAACACCCCGGAAGAGCCCGGCCGGAAGCAGGAGGAAACAATGACGTACAACGTCGACAAGTCCGACGCCCAGTGGCGCGAGGAACTCTCCCCGGACCAGTACGCCGTCCTCCGTCAGGCCGGTACCGAACGCCCCTGGACCGGTGAGCTCCTCGACGAGGAGCGCGCCGGCGTCTACACGTGTGCGGCCTGCGGCGCGGAACTGTTCAAGAGCGGCACGAAGTTCGACTCCGGCTGCGGCTGGCCGTCGTTCTACGAGTCGGTGAACCCGGACGCCGTGCAGCTGATCGAGGACAACTCCCTCGGCATGGCACGCACCGAGGTCCGCTGCGCGAACTGTGGCTCGCACCTCGGTCACGTGTTCCCGGACGGCTTCGGGACTCCCACGGGTGACCGCTACTGCATGAACTCGATCTCGCTGAACTTCTCCGAGAAGCCCGCGGGCGAGTGAACCCCCGGCGCGCCCGCCGCTAGGATGGGGCGCGTCAGCCGGCATGGCGCAATTGGTAGCGCACCGTACTTGTAATACGGGGGTTGCGGGTTCAAGTCCCGCTGCCGGCCCTGCGCGGTGCGGGAGCACTGCATGCGAAGGCCCCGGGTGGGAACACCCGGGGCCTTCGGCGCGTGGAACACGGATCAGGGGGCGTTCCGGGCGCTCGACGCGGTAACCAGCCGGCCGTGCAGTGATGGTGACACCGCACTGAACGCGGTGTCCACACCGGGGTCGAAGCTCGCGGAAAGCCGCAGAACCCGGACAGCCGACGCTCAGCGGCCGCCGGTGATCTTCCGCTCGCGCTGCGCGACGCCCGCCGTGCCGTACGGGTAGTCGTCGATCCGCGGCGCACTCACCTCGGTGAGGGTGTCGAGCTCGGCCTGGTCGAGCACGAGGTCCGCGGCGCCGAGGTTGTCCTCGAGCTGCGACACCGTGCGCGCGCCGAGGATGACGCTCGTCACCGCGGGCCGGGCGAGCAGCCACGCGAGGGCGACCTGCGACCGCGAGGCCCCGTGCGCGTCGGCGATCGCGGACACCGCGTCGAGGACGGCCCAGGTGCGCTCGTCGCCGTTGCGGGCCTCCCACGCCTCCATGCCTCGCTGCGGGTTCTCGCCGAGGCGGGTGTTCCCGGTCGGGGCCTCGTCGCGCTGGTACTTGCCGGAGAGCCAGCCGCCGGCCAGGGGCGACCAGGGCAGCAGGCCGATCCCGGCGTCGAGGCTCGCGGGGACGATCTCGTGCTCGATGTCGCGGACGAGCAGGTTGTACTGCGGCTGCAGGGTGACCGGCGGTGCCCAACCGTGCGCCTTGGCCTCGTAGACCGCCTTGGTGATCTGGTGGCCGAGGTAGTTCGAGAACCCGTACGAGCCGATCTTCCCGGCGGACACGGCGTCGTCGAGGAAGCGCAGGGTCTCCTCGATGGGCGTCAGGGCGTCCCACGCGTGCATCTGGTACAGGTCGATGTGCTCGACGCCGAGACGCTCGAGGGACGCGTCCAGTGCCACGCGGAGGTGCCGACGGGACAGCCCCACGTCGTTCGGGCCGTCGCCCTGGGGGAAGCGCCCCTTCGTCGCGAGGACGACCTGCTGCGCCTCGGTCGGGTGCGCGGCGAGCCAGCGGCCGATGATCCGCTCCGACTCGTTGCCGGAGTACACGTCGGCCGTGTCGATCAGCGTGCCACCGGCGGCGACGAACGTGTCGATGATGGTGTGGGAGGTGGGTTCGTCGGCTTCGCTGCCGAACGTCATGGTGCCGAGGGTCAGCGTCGACACCGATGTCCCGCTGTTGCCGAGGAGTCTGTAGTCCATGGCCGGGACGGTACGCGCGGGACGGTCCCGCCGAGGGGACCCACGAGTACCCCTCAGCGCTGGTCGGATACGTCAGCGCTGGTCGGACATCAGCCCTGCAGGAACGCGATCGCTGCCTCGCGGAACGCCCGCGACGTCGGCGCGTTGAAGTGGTTCCGCCCCGGGATCTCGAAGAACGAGGCGTCCGGCGCCGCCGCCGCGAGCCGCACGGCGCTGTCCTTGATGCCGTCCTCGCTGCCCGCGGCCATCAGCACGGGCTGCGCGGGCGCGTTCGACGGCGTCGGCTCGATGCTGTCCCGCATGCCCTCGACCATCGCGACCAGGGCAGCGAGGTCGTTCCCCTCGACGTTCCCGGCCATCGTCAGGTAGCCGTTCGTCACGCGGTCCTCGATCGGTGTGCCGTCGGCGAGGAACGCCTTCGCCTGGTCCACCCGCACGCGGCGCATCGGGTCGGCGTCCGGGATGCCGCCGAACACCGCCCGGGTGATCCGGTCCGGGATCCGCTCTGCGGCGTGCCACCCGACGCGGGCGCCGAGCGAGTACCCGAGGTAGGCGACGTCGTCGAGCAGGTAGGTGTCGATGACGGCGGTGACGTCGGCGACCAGCAGGTCCATCGAGTAGGCGCCGGGGTCGCGCGGCTTCGAGCTGGCGCCGTGCCCCCGCTGGTCGAGGGCGACGACCCGGTAGCCGGCGCGGACGAGGTCACGGGTCCAGCCCGAGGCATGCCAGTTCAGGAGCGCACCGGAGGCGAACCCGTGCACGGCGACGACGGCCGGGGCCTCCGGGTCGCCGAAGTCGTAGGTGGCGATCTTCAGGCCGTCCGGGGACATCACGGAACGGGGACGGGGCGCTTCGGGGACGAGTGACATGTCCCCTCCAGGCTACCGGGGCACTGTGGTCCCATGGACGGCTACGGCGGCGATCAGATCCGGGCGGCGGAACGGCCGCACCTCGACGCGGGCGAGCCCCTCATGCAGCGCGCGGCCGACGGACTGGCGCGGATCGTCGGCGACCTGCTCGACGACCCGGCCGTGCGGCCGGGTGACGGACCGGGGTCGGTCCTCCTGCTGGTGGGCAGCGGCGACAACGGCGGGGACGCCCTGTTCGCGGGTGCTCGCCTCGCATCGGCCGGGAGGCACGTGGCGGTCCTGCGGGTCGGCTCACGCATCCACGAGGCGGGCCTGGCAGCGGCGCTGGACGCCGGGGCGCGCCTCCTGGACGACCCCACCGGCCCTGCCGGGCCGGCGGCCGTCACGACCGCCGCCGCGCTCGAGGCGGACCTCGTCCTCGACGGGATCCTCGGGATCGGTGTGCACGGCCCCGCGGCCCTCCGCTCCCCCGCACGCGAGGTCGTCGACGCGATCCGCGAACTCGCTCGTGACCAGCGCGCGCCGTTCGTCGTCGCGGTGGACGTCCCGAGCGGCATCGACGTGGACACCGGCGGCATCGCCGACGACCACGTCCTGCATGCCGACGTCACGGTCACCTTCGGCGGGGCGAAGGCCGGCCTCCTGATGGGGCCGGCCGCCACCCTCGCCGGACGGATCGAGCTGGTGGACGTCGGGATCGGCGAGGACCTGGCGCGGGCGGAGCCGCTCGTCCGCACCTGACCCCGATCCGATCAGTGGTGCTGGTAGAGCACCGGCTCGGGCAGACCGTGCTCGGCGCGGATGCTCCGGGAGATGCCCTCGATCGCGACGAGCGCGTCCACGACGAGCTCCGGCGTGACCGGGAAGGGCATGTTGTGGATGGTCTCGCCCTCGACGGTCGCGGCCTCGGCCACGGCGCGCAGTTCCTTCGTGTCATCGACGGTCAGGCCGATCTCGGTCAGGGTGTTCGGCAGGCCGACCTTGGTGGTGAAGACGACGAAGTCCTCGATCTCCTCCGCCGGGGCACCCTCGAGCACGAGCTGCGCGATCGTCCCGACGTTGACCTTCTGCCCGTGGGCGAGGCCGTGCGCCTGCGGTGCCGCGGTCAGCCCGTTGTGGATGGCGTGCGCGGCGGCGAGACCACCCGACTCGAACCCGAGGCCGGAGAGCAGCGTGTTCGCCTCGACGACCTTCTCGAGCGCGGGGGTGACGACCTTCGCCTTGACCGCCTCGATGGCCTGCAGGGCGTTCTCGTGCAGCAGCTTCCAGGACAGCTCGGCGAGCGCGACACCGGTCTCGGTCTGCAGTCCGCCGGCCATGGTGTCCGCGTGCGCGCGCTTGGCGGCACGAGCCTCGACCCAGGTGGCGAGCGCGTCGCCGATCCCCGCGACGAGGAACTGCACGGGGGCGTTCGCGACGAGCTTCGTGTCGATGAGCACGAGGTCCGGGTTGTGCGGGAAGAAGCGGTACTCGATGAACTCGCCCTCCTCGGAGTAGACGACCGCGAGCGCCGAGGTCGGGGCGTCGGTGCTCGCCGCCGTCGGGACGCTCGCCCACCGGATACCGGCCAGGTGGCCCGAGGCCTTCGCCGCGTCGATGGCCGAACCACCGCCGAGGCCGACGATCACGTCCGCCTCGGTCTCGCCGATCTTCGTCACGAGGTCGTCGATGGCCTGCGGCGTCGCGAACCGTCCGAACCCGACCCGCTCGACCGGCAGCCCGGCCGCGTCGAAGCTCGTCCGGACGGCCGACTCGACGATCCCCCAGACGACGTCGTCGGCGACGATGAGCGGGCGCTTCCCGATCGGTGCGACGAACTCGCCGACGCGGGTGATCGCGTCCTTGCCCTGGACGTAACGGGCGGGGCTCATCACGGTGCTGATGGGGGTGGCCATGGTGTGGTTCCTTCCGGGTTGTACGACAGGTGTCGGGATCACCGACGTTCCCGACGGTACGCGGGACCCCTCCGAGCCGTACATTCGGGGCATGACGTTCAACGAGGACTCGCAGCTCAAGGGCGGGAAGGTCAAGCGACGCGGTCGCACCGCCGCGGTCGCGGGCGGCGGTGTCGTCGGTGTCGGCGCGATCGTCGTACTGCTCCTCAACGTCTTCACGGGCGGCGACCTCGATCTCGGCGCCCTCCTCGGCGACGGTGGCGGAACGACGCAGATCCAGCAGCAGGGCGAGACCGTCGACGCGGCGAGCGAGTGCCGGACCGGCCGGGACGCCAACCTCAAGGTGGAGTGCCGGATGGAGGGCGCCGCCGAGTCGCTCGACGGGTACTGGACGTCCGAGGCCGGCAAGCTCGGGATCTCCTACACCTCGCCCGGGTTCGTGCTCTTCAGCGGGTCGACCGACACCGGGTGCGGTCAGGCCTCGGCGGCGACGGGTCCGTTCTACTGCCCGCCGGACCGCGCGATCTACCTCGACACCGCGTTCTACGACGACCTGCAGTCGAAGTACGGGTCCTCCGGCGGTCCGCTCGCCCAGATGTACGTCGTGGCGCACGAGTGGGGCCACCACGTCCAGCAGCTGCAGGGTGCCTTCGCCAGCACGGACCGCTCGGGCACCGGCGCATCGTCCGGCAGCGTCCGCGTGGAGCTGCAGGCGGACTGCTACGCCGGCGCGTGGGTCGGCGACGCCGCGAACACGAAGGACGCGAACGGGGAGACGTTCTTCGAGCCGATCACCCGCTCGGAGATCAACGACGCACTGTCCGCCGCGAGTGCGGTCGGCGACGACAGCATCCAGCAGAAGTCGAGCGGCCGGGTCGACCCGGACTCGTTCACGCACGGGTCGAGCGAGCAGCGGCAGAACTGGTTCATGCGCGGCTACCAGCGGGGTGCGACCTCGTGCGACACGTTCAGCGTCCCGGGGTCGTCCCTCTAGCCACCCCGATCAGCTGGAGGGCGTCGCGCTCGGGGTCGGGGTCCCGGTCGGCGTGGCGCTCGGGGTCGGCGTCGGGGTGGACTCGGTCGCCCCCGCCGCCGTCACCACGAAGGTGCGGAAGTCGTCGTTCGTGATCGGTGACGTGAGCTCGTAGCGCTGCCCGTTCACGAGCACGAGCGGCACACCCGGGAACTCCCCCGACGACGAACCCGGCACGTCGCCACCCACGACCGAAGTCGTGCGCTCGTCGACCCACTTGCTGAACGTCTGGTCCTCGATGCACTTCGTGATCGCGGAACGCTGCTGCAGGCCGTCGACACCGGTGACGACACGGGTGAGCTGGGCATCGGTCAGCCCCGCCGTGCCCTGCTCGGGCTGCTTCGCGAACAGGGCGGCGTTCACCGCGAAGAACTGGTTCGGCGAGTGGTCGGCGACGCAGGCGGCGGCGTTCGCCGCCCGGAGCGAGTACTTCGTGCCCTGCGATCGGTTCGACAGCGTCGCGACGGGGTGGATGTCCACCGTGGCCGCACCGGAGTCGACGAGGCTCTCGATGTAGTCGCCGTTGGCCTTCTCGAACTGGCCGCACGTCGGGCAGAGGTAGTCGATGTACATGGTGATGCGGACCGCACCCGAGCCGTCGGTGGCGGTCGGTGCCGGCGACTCGGACGACGCGGTGACGGCCTTGAGGTCCTGCCCGATCGTGATCCCGCCCTGGGACATGTTCGACGGGCCCGGTCCGGCGGGCTTCACGGAGTCGACGAGGACGAGCGTCACGATCGTCGCGGCGGCCAGCAGCACGACGCCGAGGCCGATCTGCAGGCCGAGCCGGAAGCCACGCTGGCGTCGCTTCTGCTGGGTGCGGGCTCGCTGGGCACGCTGCCGCGCTGCTTCGCGTCGTTCGTTCCGCTCGGCGCGGGAGTCACCCTCGGGGCGGTTGGTCATGCGTCCTGGTCCTCACTTGGTCGTCGTCCGCACGGCCTTCCCCGCTCGGCGGACGGACCCGCCGATCGTAGCGGGGCCCGATGGGAACCACCCAACCAGGTGGGAACACTGGCGCACCCGGCGGAGATCGTGTTGTATGAACCTCGATGGTCGACGGCGACCATCCGGGGCCCGCACGGGCAACCGCTTCACTCGGATCGTCCGGCACGTACCTGCCGGTGAAGGAAGGACCGAACGCTCATGGCGTCCGTCACCTATGACAAGGCAACCCGTCTCTACCCCGGAGGCAACCGTCCCGCGGTCGACTCCCTCGACCTGGACGTCGCCGACGGCGAGTTCCTCGTCCTCGTCGGCCCGTCGGGCTGCGGGAAGTCCACCTCGCTGCGCATGCTGGCCGGCCTCGAAGAGGTCAACTCCGGCGCCATCCGCATCGGCGACCGCGACGTCACCGACGTCCCGCCGAAGGACCGCGACATCGCGATGGTGTTCCAGAACTACGCGCTGTACCCGCACATGACCGTCGCCGAGAACATGGGCTTCGCGCTCAAGATCGCCGGCGTCGGCAAGGAAGAGCGCGCCACCCGCGTGCAGGAGGCAGCGAAGCTCCTCGACCTCGAGCAGTACCTCGGCCGCAAGCCGAAGGCCCTCTCGGGTGGTCAGCGTCAGCGCGTCGCGATGGGCCGTGCGATCGTCCGTCAGCCACAGGTGTTCCTCATGGACGAGCCGCTGTCGAACCTCGACGCCAAGCTCCGCGTCCAGACCCGTACCCAGATCGCATCGCTGCAGCGTCGTCTCGGCGTCACCACGGTCTACGTCACGCACGACCAGACCGAGGCGCTGACCATGGGTGACCGCATCGCGGTGCTCAAGGACGGCATCCTGCAGCAGGTCGGCTCGCCGCGTGACCTGTACGAGAAGCCGAACAACGTCTTCGTCGCGGGCTTCATCGGCTCGCCGGCGATGAACCTGCTCCCGGCCGACGTGGTCGAGGGCGGCATCAAGTTCGGTTCGCTGAACCACCCGATCGACCGCGACACGCTCTCCAACGCGCGCTCCGGGAACATCACGGTCGGCATCCGCCCCGAGGACGTCGTCGTGGCGCAGTCTGGCGAGGGCCTGCCGGTCACGGTCGACGTGGTCGAGGAACTCGGCGCCGACGGCTACCTCTACGGTCACGCCGACGTCAAGGGCTCGCGCGTCGACATCGTCGCCCGCGTCGACGGTCGCTCGCACCCCTCGATCGGCGACACCATCGTGGTGACGCCGAAGCAGGGTCACGTGCACGCCTTCGACACCGAGTCGGGCGAACGCCTCGACGACAAGGCCGTGGTCAGCGCGTAACGCTGGAAGACCACCAACAGGAGGCGGGGGGGGGGGGGCCCCCCCCCCCCCCCCCCCCCCCCCCCGGGGGGGGGGGGGCCCGGCGCCCCCCGCGCCTCCCGTCCGTCCCACCGTTCGCACGCACCCAGAGGAACCCATCGTGACCGACTCGATGTCCATCACCGCAGCCTCGGTCGATCCCGGCCTCCTCGACCTCCCGTGGGACCTGCCGCTCGCCGACTGGCCGGACGACACGATCGTCGCGCTGCCGAAGGGCATCTCGCGGCACCTCGTCCGGTTCGTGCACCTCAGCGGCTACGTCGCCGCCGTGAAGGAGACCGGCGAGGAGATCGCGCGGTCCGAGTACGAGATGCTCCGCACGCTGCAGCGCATGGACGTCCCGTGCGTCGACCCCGTCGCCGTCATCACCGGCCGGGTCAGTGCGGACGGCGAGCCGCTGCACCCCGTCCTCGTCACGCGGCACCTGCGGTTCTCGCTGCCGTACCGCGCGCTGTACTCGCAGACGCTCCGTCCGGAGACCGCGACGCGCCTCGTCGACGCCCTCGCACTGCTGCTGGTCCGTCTGCACGTGATCGGCTTCTACTGGGGTGACGTCTCGCTGTCGAACACCCTGTTCCGGCGCGACGCGGGCTCGTTCGCGGCGTACCTCGTCGACGCGGAGACCGGCAAGCTCTACCCGGGCGGTCTCTCGAACGGGCAGCGGGAGAACGACCTCGAGGTCGCCCGCGTGAACATCGCCGGGGAGCTCCTCGACCTCGAGGCCGGTGGGCGACTCGACGAGAACGCCGACGCCGTGGACGTCTCGAACCGGATCGTCGCGCAGTACCGGACGCTCTGGAAGGAACTGACGGGCACCGAGCAGTTCGACATCAAGGAGCGCTGGCGGATCAACGACCGCGTCGAACGACTCAACGCGCTCGGCTTCGACATCGAGGAGCTCTCGATCCACACGACCGAGGGTGGCTCGCAGGTGCGGATCCAGCCGAAGGTCGTCGACGCGGGCCACCACCAGCGCCGTCTGCTGCGGCTGACCGGCCTCGACGCCGGCGAGAACCAGGCGCGGCGACTGCTCAACGACCTCGACTCGTACCGAGCGCGCAACGGCCGCGACCAGCTCGACGAGGAGATGGTGGCGCACGAGTGGGTCTCACGCGTGTTCGAACCGGTCATCCGGTCGATCCCGCGGGACCTCCGGGGCCGGCTCGAACCCGCAGAGGTCTTCCACGAGCTGCTCGAGCACCGCTGGTTCATGTCCCAGGAGGAAGAGCGCTCGGTGTCGCTCCCCGAGGCCACGACGGCGTACATCAACGACGTGCTGCGACACCGTCGCGACGAGCGGCTGCTGATCAACCCGCCGACGTCGTCGATGACGCTGCCGATCCCCGTCGTCGACGACGCTGCGCCGGCGTCACCCGACGACGTCGAGGACTGGCGCGCCACCGTCTGAGGCGCGCGGCTCTCGATCGCGTCCGTTCCTTCCCAGAACGACCGCGATGGAACGTGGAAACGGGCGTACCTGGTCGGGACGAACGACCAGGTACGCCCGATTCGACCAGGCGGAGTGTGCGGGCTACTCGGCGCGACGGCGCCGGGCGACCTCCCAGAGGGTGACGCTCGCGGCGATGCCCGCGTTGAGGGACTCCGTCGCGCTCGAGATCGGGATCGACACGATGGCGTCGCAGGTCTCGGTGACGAGGCGCGACAGGCCCTTGCCCTCCGAACCGACGACGATCACGATCGGACGGTCGGCGAGCTCGAGGCCGTCGAGCTCCACGTCGCCGTCGCCGTCGAGGCCGAGCACGAAGAGCCCCATCGACTTGAGGGACTTCAGGGTCTGGGTCAGGTTCGGGGCCATCGCGACCGGGGTGCGGGCAGCGGCGCCGGCACTGGTCTTCCACGCGGACGCCGTCACGCCGACGGAACGACGCTGCGGCACGATGACACCGTGCCCGCCGAAGGCCGCCGTGGAGCGGATGATCGCACCGAGGTTGCGCGGGTCGGTGATCCCGTCGAGGGCGACGACCAGCGGCACCTCGTCCTTCGCGAAGGCACGCTCGACGAGGTCCTCGGCCACGGCGTACTCGTACGCCGGCACCTTGAGCGCGACACCCTGGTGCACGCTGTCGTGCCCCGTGATGCGGTCGAGCTCCGGACGCATGATCTCCATGATCGGCACGCCGCGGTGGTTGGCGAGCGCCAGGATCTCCTTGACGCGGTCGTCGACCTCGATGCGGGCGGCGACGTACAGCGTCGTGGAGGGGGTCTTCGTGCGCAGGGCCTCGAGCACCGAGTTGCGGCCGGTGACCAGCTCGGAGTCGTCCGTCTTCCGCTGCGGCGGACGGCCGGTGCGCTGCTGCGGCGAGCTCGACGCACCGTGACGGCCACGAGCGTTCTCGTAGCGCTCCTTGGCGGCCTTGCGCTTGCCGGCCGGGTGGTACGGGCGGTCCTCGGCCTTCGGGGTCGGCTTGCGACCCTCGAGCGCCTGGGCGCCCTGACCGCCGGAGCCGACCTGCTTGTTGCCCTTGCGGCCGGAGCGGACGGCGCCGGGCCGGCCCTTCTTGCTCCCCGAGACGTTCTTCATTGCTCTCTCCTGTCCGGCACTGCCGTTGTCAGGCGATGCTCCAGCGTGTACCAGCTGCGGTGTCTTCGATGGTGATGCCCGCGGATGCGAGATCGTCGCGCACACGGTCGGCCGTGGCGAAGTCGCGTGCCGCCCTGGCGTCGGAACGCTCCTGCACGAGGCGTTCGACGAGGGCTGCGAGTGGTGCGGCCGATGCGTCGTGGCCACCGCCGGACCAGTGGTCGGCCCGCGGGTCGATGCCGAGCACCTCGACCATCGCGGCCACCTGATGGTACGCGGTTCCGACCGCTTCCGCATCGTCGGTGTCCAGGGCGGCGTTCCCCGCGCGGACGGTCTCGTGCAGCACGGCGAGCGCCTGGGGCACCGAGAGGTCGTCGTCCATGGCCGCCGCGAACGCGTCGGGCACCCCCGGGGCGTCGGTCAGCGAGACCCCTTCGAGCCGGGTCTGGGCACGTGCGAGGAAGCCGGCGATCCGGTCGAGCGCCGCCTCGGCCTCGGCGAGGGAGCCGTCGTGGTGGTCGATCGTGGAGCGGTAGTGGGCGGCGCCGAGCGCGTACCGGACGACGATCGGGCGGGCGGAGCCGAGCATGTCCGCGGCGAAGACCGAGTTGCCGAGCGACTTCGACATCTTCTGCCCGTCGACCGAGACCAGGCCGTTGTGCAGCCAGTACGAGGCGAACGGGTCCCCGGCGGCGGTCGACTGCGCGAGCTCGTTCTCGTGGTGCGGGAAGCGGAGGTCGAGTCCGCCGCCGTGGATGTCGAACGCCGGGCCGAGGTAGCGCCGGGACATCGCCGAGCACTCGATGTGCCAGCCCGGACGGCCGGGGCCCCAGGGCGAGTCCCAGTTCGCGGTCGACGGCTCACCGGGCTTGGCGCCCTTCCAGAGCGCGAAGTCGCGGGGGTCGCGCTTGCCGCGGGGGTCGGCGTCGGCAGCCTCGACCATGTCCTCACGCCGCTGGTGGGTCAACGCGCCGTACGAGTCCCAGCTGCCGGTGTCGAAGTAGACGTCGCCGGAGCCGTCGGCCGCAGCGTAGGCGTGGCCCCGCTCGATGAGCCGCTCGATGATGTCGTGCATCTGCGGCACGCTGGCGGTCGCACGCGGCTCGTAGGTCGGGGGCAGGATGCCGAGCGCGGTGTACGCCGCGGTGAACTCGAGCTCGACGCGGTACGCGCGCGCGAACCACTCCTCGTCGGTGCCGGCGGCCAGGTCGAGCACCTTGTCGTCGATGTCGGTGACGTTCCGCACGAGCGTGACCCGGTACCCGCGGTGGCTCAGCCAGCGGCGCCAGACGTCGTAGACGAGCGCGGAGCGGAGGTGACCGATGTGCGGCGACGACTGCACCGTCGGCCCGCAGACGTACATGCTCACGTGTCCGTCGACCAGCGGGACGAGGTCGACGACGGCTGCGGCGCGGGAGTCGTAGAGGCGAACGGTCACGCCCCCAAGCCTAGGACGTCAGGACGCCCGGACGACGGCTGTTGCGATCGCGGCGAGCCCTTCACCGCGGCCGGTGAAGCCGAGGCCGTCGGTCGTCGTGCCGGAGACGGCGACGGGAGCACCCACGACGGCCGCGAGGGCGTCCTGCATCTCGGTCCGGCGGGCACCGATCCGCGGGCGGTTGCCGATCACCTGCACGGTGACGGACACCGGGACCATGCCCGCTTCAGCGAGGAGACCGACCGCGCCCCGGACGAAGACATCGCCAGCCGCACCGGCGTACGCGGGGTCCGACGTACCGAACGTCCCGCCGATGTCGCCGAGGCCACCCGCCGAGAGCAGGGCGTCGCACACCGCGTGCGCGACGGCGTCCCCGTCGCTGTGGCCGGAGAGACCGGCCTCGCCCGGGAAGTCGAGCAGCCCGACCCGGCACGGAGCGGCCTCGTCGAAGGCGTGCACGTCGACGCCGAGGCCGACCCGCGTGTCCGGCGGAGCGGAGGAACCGGACCGCGCGCGGACGATCGACTCCGCCCGTCCCAGGTCCCACGGGGTGGTGATCTTGAAGGCGTCGGCGTCGCCCGGGACGGAGTGCACCGTGCCGCCCGCCGCCTGGAACACCCCCGCGTCGTCGGTCTCGGACTGCGACGACACCGCGTACGCCTGCCGGAGCGCGGCGAGCGGGAACCCCTGGGGCGTCTGCACCCCGACGAGTGCCGCACGGTCGACGGTCTCGACGACGACGTCCCCGTCGACGCGCTTGACCGTGTCCGTGACGGGCAACGCCGGGACGAACCCAGCAGGCGACCCGTCGGCGAGCGACGCGGCGACCGCATCGAAGACCCGGTCGAACTGCACCGTCGGCGTCAGGCACCGAGCGGCGTCGTGCACCAGGACCGAGGTGACGGAGTCCGGCAGGGCTGCCAGGCCGGCCTCGACCGAGCCGTGGCGATCCGTGCCTCCCGGCACCACCGCCGTGTACGCGACCGCAGCCCCGGCGACCGAGGCGACCACCTGTCGACAGTCGTCGAGCAACGCAGCGGGCGCGACCACGACGACGAGCGTCGGCGACGCCAGGGCGAACAGCGGCTCGAGCGCCCGCGCGAGCATGAGCGTGCCGGCCACGGGGACGAACGCCTTCGCCGTGCCGATGCCCAGTCGCGTGCCGGACCCGGCCGCAACGACGACGACCGCCCTGTCCACCCCTTCGGGGAACAGAACGGTCGAGGTCGTGTTCAGTGGTTCGGTGCGCTCAGGAGGCGAGGACCTCGTCGAGGACGGTCGATGCCTTGTCCTCGTCGGTCTTCTCAGCCAGCGCCAGCTCGGAGATGAGGATCTGCCGCGCCTTGGCGAGCATCCGCTTCTCCCCCGCGGAGAGCCCGCGGTCCTGGTCGCGACGCCAGAGGTCGCGGACGACCTCGGACACCTTGATGACGTCACCCGACGCGAGCTTCTCGAGGTTCGCCTTGTACCGGCGGGACCAGTTCGTGGGCTCCTCGGTGAACGGAGCACGCAGGACCTCGAACACCTTGTCGAGTCCCTCCTTGCCGATCACGTCGCGGACACCGACCAGGTCGACGTTGTCCGCCGGCACCTCGATCGTCAGGTCACCCTGGGTGACCCGCAGCTTCAGGTAGACCTTTTCCTCGCCCTTGATGACGCGCGTCTTCACTTCAGAGATGGTTGCCGCCCCGTGATGGGGGTAGACCACGGTCTCGCCGACCTCGAATTGCATGTATCAGGCTCCGTTCCGAGACACCCAGTTTACCACAAGCAGTTTTCGGGTAAGGGGCACCTAACACCTGGCACGCCCGCCGATCGGTAGGATGGTCGTCGGACCGTCCGGTCCACATCGTGATCTTCCGGAGGAATCTCTTGCGAGCTCGGGTACTCGTGTCCGTCGCCGTTGCGGCAACCATCGCGCTCGGCGCCACCGGCTGCGAGTTCATGTCGCCCGCACAGACCACGGAGATCAAGCAGATCACCGACGGTGTGAACGTGTCGACGGGCAAGATCGACGTCCGCAACGCGCTGCTCATCTCCGACGACGGCGAGGGCGCCCGCTTCATCGGCACGCTCGTGAACAACGACGAGTCGGACGACATCACCGTGTCCGTCGAGATCGGCGGCGACACCGAGACCGTCGAGGTCCCGGCCAGCGGCCACGTCGACCTCGCCAACGACGCGAAGCACGACACGCTCGACTTCGACGGTGCGGACGCCAAGCCCGGCGCGCTCGTCAAGGTCTACTTCTCGTACTCGGGCGCCGAGGGCGTCTCCGCCAGCGTGCCGGTGCTCACCAGCTCGCAGGAGGAGTACGCGACGCTCGCGCCCACCGCGACGCCGACGTCGGAGGTCACCCTCCCGGCCGAGTCGCCGACGGACGTCCCGATCAACCCGTAGGTACCAGCCGCTTCCGACTGGAGGCCCGGTGCGAGTCCCATGGACTCGCACCGGGCCTCCAGTCGGTTGCGCTGCGCGCGGGGCGCGACGCGTGTGCACGGCGCGACCCGCAGGCCGCGGCCCGGCGCGTCAGCCCTCGATGCGGTAGCCGAGCCCCCGGACGGTCACGAGGATCTCCGGAGCGCTCGGGACGCGCTCGATCTTCGACCGGATGCGCTTGATGTGCACGTCGAGCGTCTTCGTGTCACCGAAGTAGTCCGACCCCCAGACCCGGTCGATGAGCTGCCCGCGGGTGAGCACGCGCCCGGCGTTCCGGAGGAGCAGCTCGAGGAGCTCGAACTCCTTGAGCGGCATCGGCGTCTCGGAGCCGTCCACCTGCACGGTGTGCCGCTCGACGTCCATCCGGATGCCTCCGACCTGCAGGATCCCGCTGTCCGCCGGGTCGTCCTCGGTGCGACGCCGGAGCACGGCACGGATGCGCGCCAGGAGCTCGCGGGTCGAGTACGGCTTCGTCACGTAGTCGTCGGCGCCGAGCTCCAGCCCGACGACGATGTCCACCTCGGAGTCCTTCGCCGTCAGCATGATGATCGGGATGTTCGAGCGGGTCCGGATCTGCCGGCAGACCTCTGTGCCGGACAGCCCCGGCAGCATCAGGTCGAGCAGCACCAGGTCGGGGTTCTCCGCGTCGAACTTCGACAGCGCGGTCACGCCGTCCGCAGCGACGGAGGTGTCGTACCCCTCGCGCTGCAGCAGGAACTCCAGGGGCTCACTCAGGGCCGGCTCGTCGTCGACGATGAGGATCTTGGTCACGATTGCTGCTCTTCCAGTTGCTCTTCGAGTGCTGTGGTCAGTTCGGTGTCCGCCTCGGGGAGACGGATGGTGAAGGTCGAGCCCTTGCCGGGTTGCGACCACACGCGGACGTCGCCGCCGTGGTTGCCCACCACGTGCTTGACGATCGCGAGGCCCAGCCCGGTGCCGCCGGTGGCACGGGAGCGGGCGGGGTCGACGCGGTAGAAGCGTTCGAACACCCGGTCGAGGTCGGCCTCGGGGATGCCGACGCCCTGGTCGGTGACGGCGATCTCGACGAAGCCCTTGGCGGACCGGACGCCCACGCCGACGCGGGTGCCGTCCGGGGAGTACTTCACCGCGTTCGCGATGAGGTTCGACACCGCGATCTGCAGCAGCCCGGGGTCACCCATCACGCGGAGCTTCGACTTCTTCGCCCGCACCAGCTCGATGTCCCGTGCCCGGGCGACGATCTCGTTCGCGTCGACCGCGGCCTGCACGATGCGGTCGATCGACGTCTCCTCGCTGTTCTCGAGCGCGTCGACGGACTGCAGGCGGGAGAGCTCGATGATGTCCTTCGTCAGCGCCGCCAGCCGCTCGGACTCGGTGACGAGCTGCGCCGCGAACTTCCGCACGTGCTGGGGTTCGTCCGCCGCGGCGACGAGGGTCTCGGACAACAGGCCGATGGCGCCGATCGGGGTCTTCAGCTCGTGCGAGATGTTCGCGACGAAGTCCCGTCGGACCTCGTCGATGCGCTTGCTCTCGGTGAGGTCGTCCGCGGTGACGAGGACGTACCGGTTGCCGAGCTGCGCGGCCCGGAAGCTCAGGTAGCCGATCTGGTCACTACCCCGACCGCGGGGCAGCTCGAGGTCCTCCGCCCCCATCTCACCGCTCTTGCGCACCCGGTCGACGAGGTCGGCGAGCTCCCGGTGCACGAGCTTCCGCCGCACCACGAGCCCCACCGTCAGTGCCTGCGGGGACGCGGCCACGACGGTGTTCGACGGGTCGACCACCACGGCCGGGTTGTGCATCGTGGCGATGACCGCGGCGACGCCGTCCGGCAGGGTGCGCTCGGCGACGTCTGCTGCACGAGCCGTGCGCTCGGCGGTGATGATCAGCACCACGACGCCCGCGCCGAAGACCCCGCCGAGGAGCATCGACAGTGGCACGAGCCACGCGTTGTCCATGCCGTCAGTGTAGGGATGGTCACGCGGGGTTCGGACCCCGTTCACCCCCGTCCGGGGCGATCCCGCCGGAGGATCGCGAAGCGTTCAACCGCACGTCACCGTTCGTTCACCTGACCTGACGACACTCGACCGGTACGCAGAGAGAGGTACTCCCCCATGCGCGAAGTCTTCCAGCAGGAACTCCAGGACGTCCAGGAGCGACTGACCGAGATCGCCGGGCTCGTCGAGTCCGCCATCACCCGGGCCACGCAGGCCTTCAGCGACTCCGACGTCGCCCTCGCCGAGGAGGTGATCGCCGACGACGCCAAGATCGACGAGGCGGCGAACAGCCTCGACGAGATCGCCATCGACATCCTGGCCCGCCAGGCGCCGGTTGCCCGCGACCTCCGCGTCGTCGTCACCGCACTCCGTGTCAGCTCCTCGCTCGAGCGCATGGGCGACATGGCCGAGCACATCGCGCAGCTCGCCCGCCAGCGCTTCCCCGAGAAGGTCGTGCCGAAGGGCCTGCGCGGCACCTTCAAGAAGATGGGTGCGCACGACGTCGCGATGGCGCAGAAGCTCACCCGCCTGCTCGCCACCGAGGACATCACGCTCTCGGCCGAGATCCGCGACGAGGACGACGCCGTCGACGAGCTGCACGCCAGCGTCTTCGACTTCGTGCTCGGCGAGACGTGGAAGGGCAACCCGATCGACACCGTCGACGCGACCCTGGCCTCCCGGTACCACGAGCGCTTCGCGGACCACGCGGTGTCGATCGCCAAGAAGGTCGAGTACCTGGCGACGGGCGACTGGACGGGCGCGTCCACCACGACCGCGGCGGTCTGACCCGGCTCGAGCCGCTCGGTCGGTTCCCGTCTGGGAGGATCGTGGCATGGCCCAGGTCGCGATCATCGTCAACGGCATGCCCGGTTCCGGCAAGAGCACGATCGGTGCGGCCCTCGCCGAGGTGCTCGGCTGCCCGTTCCTGTCGAAGGACCGGATCAAGGAGCCCCTCGCCGACATCGTCGGACCGATGATCGCCTCGCGTCCGCTCGGCGGCATCGCGATGGAGACGATGTGGTCGATGGCGCGGGCCGTGGAGAACGGGGTCGTCCTCGACGCCGTCTGGCTGCCGTCGCGCGACCGTGACCTCCTGGAGGCAGGGCTCGCCTCCGCAGGGTCGCCGCGCGTCGTCGAGGTGTGGTGCCACGTCGACCGGGCCACCGCCGAGGAGCGGCTGCGCGATCGGTACGAGCCGGGCACGCTGCCGGTGCGGCACGAGGTGCACGGGGACCTCGCCGACATCCTGTCGTTCTGGGACGAGCACGGGGCGACCGCGGAACCGATCGGCCTGCCCGGGACCGCAGTCGTGCGGGTGGACACCACGAAGCCGTACGACGTCGGCGCCCTGGTGCAGGAGATCGCTTCGCACTTCGTGTGACGCACCGCGGCTCGAGAAGCCGACCACCGCGCCGAAGCGACACTTCGTCGATGCGGTGATCCGTTCCTCCCGGCAGAGCGACAGGAGTCGACGGAACGCTCGCGGCAGACTGTCGCCCTCGCGAACCCCGGCCCGACGCACGAACGCCCCGCCTGGTGACCAGGCGGGGCGTTCGTCGGTTCGGGCCTACTTCTTGGCGCCCTGCGCGGCCACGGCGGCGGCACCGGCAGCGGCAGCTTCGGGGTCGAGGTAGTACGAGGGCTTCGTCGGGCGGAACTCGTCGTCGAGCTCGTACACCAGCGGGATGCCCGTCGGGATGTTCAGGCCGGCGATGTCGTCGTCGGAGATCCCGTCGAGGTGCTTCACGAGCGCCCGCAGCGAGTTGCCGTGCGCCGTGACGAGGACGGTCTTGCCCGCGCCGAGGTCCTTCGTGATGTCCGACTCCCAGTACGGCAGCAGACGGTCGATCACGAGCTTGAGCGACTCCGTGCGGGGCAGCTGGTCGCCGAGGTCTGCGTAGCGGCGGTCCCCGAACTGCGACCACTCGGCGTCGTCGGCGATGGGGGGCGGCGGCACGTCGAACGAACGACGCCACTCCATGAACTGCTGCTCGCCGTACTGCTCGAGCGTCTGGGCCTTGTCCTTGCCCTGCAGGTCGCCGTAGTGGCGCTCGTTGAGACGCCAGTCGCGCTTCACCGGCAGCCAGGCGAGGTCCGCCTCGAGCAGGGCGATGTCGGCCGTCTGGATCGCGCGGGTGAGCAGCGACGTGTACAGGACGTCCGGGACGATGCCCGACTCGCTGATGAGCTCGCCGGCGCGCTTCGCCTCCTTCTCGCCCAGCTCGCTGAGTCGGACGTCGACCCAACCGGTGAACAGGTTCTTCTGGTTCCAGTCACTGTTGCCGTGACGGAGCAGGACGAGCGTGGAGGTCATGCCCCGAGTCTACCGAGCGTGCTCCACGCCGTAGCCTGGTCTGCATGCCCATCGGGAACGTCACGCGCGGGACCACCGGGTACAACCGGCTCCGCCGTGTCGACCGGTGGATCGCCACGCTCCCGGTGCTCCGCCGGACCGAGGACCCGCTCGTGGCCGACGTCGGCTACGGGGCCTCACCGACGACGACACTCGAGCTCCGGGACCGGCTGGCTCGGGTGCGGGCGGACGTCGAGGTCACCGGGATCGAGATCGAACCGGCCCGGGTGGCGCTCGCGAACGCCGGCACCCGCGACGGGGTGACGTTCCGGCTCGGCGGCTTCGAGACCCCGACGCCCGGGAACCGCCGGCCGGTCGTCATCCGGGCGTTCAACGTGCTGCGGCAGTACGACGAGTCCGAGGTCGAGGGCGCCTGGCGGATCATGCAGGACCGACTGCAGCCCGGCGGTGCGCTCGTCGAGGGGACCTGCAACGAGGTCGGGCGGGTGGCGTCCTGGATCACGCTCGACGACCGGGCGCCGCAGATCTTCACGGTGTCGCTGCGGCTCGCCGGGCTCGACCTGCCGTCGATCGTCGCGGAACGACTGCCCAAGGCCCTCATCCACCGGAACGTCCCCGGCGAGCGGGTGCACGCGTTCCTGCGCGACCTCGACCTGGCGTGGGCGGTCGCGGCGCCGCTCGGCACGTACGGACCGCGGCAGCGGTGGATCGCGGCGGTCCGGGGCATGCGCGACCGGGGCTGGCCGGTGCTGCACGGGGTGACACGGTGGCGCCTCGGCGAGCTCAGCGTCCCGTGGGCCGCGGTCGCCCCGGCCTGACCGGCGGCCGCCTCACGGCTCACGAGCACGCGGGGCCCGTTGAGCCGGGCCGGCGCATGACGCATCGCGCCCTCTGACGGACATTGCGCCCCGTTGCAACGGGGCGCAATGTCCGTTGCGGGGCGCGATCGACCGGCGGGTCGGCCGCGCCCGGCTCAGCTGCGCTACGAGCGGCGGACGGCCCCGAGCCGTGGCAGGCGCGGCACGTTCGCGGTCGCCCCGGCGCCGGGCGGCACGATGACCTCCTGCGTCGCGGCCACGACCACGTCGTCGGCGGTCAGGGTCAGCGTGGCCGTCGGGTCGAGGGAGCGCTTCACGACCGCGAGGCCGATCGGCCCGAGCTCGTGGTGCAGCCCCGACGCCGAGAGCCGTCCCACTTCCTTGTCGTCGAGCACGACGGGCGTCCCCGGTGCCGGGAGCACACCGTCCGACCCGTCCAGGTGCAGCAGCACGACGCGGCGCGGCGGGTGCCCGAGGTTGTGGACCTTGGCGACGGTCTCCTGCCCCCGGTAGCAGCCCTTCGTCAGGTGCACGGCGGAGCGGAGCCAGTCGAGTTCGTGCGGGATCGTGCGCTCGTCGACGTCGGAGAGCGACGGACGCCAGGCGGCGATCCGGAGTGCCTCGTAGGCGAGGAGTCCCGCGGCGGGCACGTCCGACGCGGCGATCGCTGCCGCGGTGCCGGGGGTGACCACGGCGATGCGGAGGGTCCAGTCGGAGCCGGGGTGGGCCTCCAGGTCGGCGTAGCCCCATCCGCCGGGCGTGACGGACGCCCACGGGTCGACCCACTCGACGACCGTGTCGTCGGCGAGTACCGCCGAGCCGAAGCGACCGATCGTCGCGAAGTCCGCCGACCGGTCGGCGACCTCGACCCGCAGCATGAAGCGCATCGAGTCGAGCCAGGCCGCGAGCGGTGCCGCGTCAGCGGGCTCGGTCAGGAGCCACGCGACCGAACCGTCGTCGACGACGCGGGCGGCGTGCTCGACGCGACCCGACTGGTCGAGCACGAGCGTCTCGGTGCTCACACCCGTGCCGAGGCCGAGCAGCAGCTGCGACGTGATCGAGTTCAGCCACGACAGGCGGTCCGGCCCCGACACCGTGACGACGCCCAGGCCGAGCTCGACGACGGCGCGGCCGCGTGCGAGCAGGCGCTGTTCGCCGAGCGGGTTCCCGAAGTGGGCGGCGGGACCGGCATCGGTCCCGACGAAGCCGTCACGGCCGGCGAACGCCGACATCAGTCGACCTTCGCGAGCTGCCCCGAGGCGTGCGAGGTGAGCTCCTTGCCGAGCGCTGCGATGTCCCACGCCCAGAAGAGCTTGCCCTCGACCAAGCCGTACAGCCGGGTCGCCGCGGAGTAGTCCTTCGCGTTCGGCGAGCGCATCACGGCGTCCGTCGCGAGGTCGATCCGGCCCTTGCGGACCCGACCCACGTAGAGCTCGTTGACGCCCGTCGGGTGGATGATCGCCGCTTCGACGTCGAAGCCGTCCGTGGTGTTGCGCAGTGCCTCGACGCTCTCGACCGTGCTGAACGGTGTCGGCCCCTCGCCGAGGAGCATCGCCGGACCGCGGTCACCGGGCTCGGACGGACGATCGATCCGCCAGTACCCCATCTCGGCCGCGAGCGGGGTGTGCTCGTCGTCGAGCAGCCACGTCGTGGACGAGTAGTTCAGGTAGGGCAGGCCGTCGTGGCTGAAGCTCACGCGCTGGCCGAACTCGTAGTTCCGGGGTTCCTCTTCGTCGCCCACGGGGTACTCGACCACGCCGGTGCCCTCCCAGACGCCGACGAGCCAGGACAGGGGGACGAGTTCGGGGGCGAGGCCCTCGGGCAGTTCGATCAACGCTGACCCTTGAACAGCTTCACGACGACGGTCACCGAGACGAACGCGATCGCGAGCGACGCCAGGCCGAGGAGGCCGACGTAGAAGAGCTCGAGCGCAAGCAGCGAATCCATGGTGCGAGTCTACGCGGCACGCCTGACGGCGCCAGGCGAGTGGCGGCGCGTCACCGCACCAGGCGAGTGGCGGCGCGTCACCGCGCCAGGCGAGTGGCGGCGCGTCACCGCGCCAGGCGAGTGGCGGCGCGTCACCGCGCCAGGAGCACCACCGCGGTGACGAGCACGACGACGAACGCCCCGGACGACGCGATGCTGATCCGCTCGACGAGTCCGTCCTTCGTCGCCGTGATGAGCTGCAGCACGAAGCTGACGAGCACGCAGAGCACGAAGACGAGCAGGAGCCAGGCGTACGAGTCCTTCTCCGTCAGGGTGAGGACGAGCACGGCACCGACGATCGCGAGCAGCCACACCGGCAGCACGGACGTCAGTCGGAGGCGACGTTGATCGGTGGGCGGCACGGGCTCGGTCACGCGCCCCATCATGACAGAGGGGCCCGGTGCGGGCGTGGCCCCGACCGTCCGGTCGGGAGGGACACTTCCCGAGCATCACTAGGATGTGTGCACGACTCCCCCACCACTGGAGGTCCTGTGGCCCAGCTCCTGGTACTCACCTCAGCCGCGCCCGGCGACGTCCTGCCGAGCCTCGGACTGCTGAGCCACCGGATCCGCCACGTGCCCGCCGAGGCAGCGCAGCTGGTCAACGCACCGCAGAGCGACCTGATGTTCGTGGACGCCCGTACGGACCTGGCGAGCGCCAAGGCCCTCTGCAAGATCCTCGCGACGAGCGGGTCGACGACGCCGATCATCCTGGTCGTCACCGAGGGTGGCCTCACCGCGGTGAACAGCGAGTGGAACGTCGAGGACGTCGTGCTCGAGACCGCCGGCCCCGCCGAGGTCGACGCCCGCATCCGCCTGACCGCCGGACGCGCGGTGAAGAACCAGACCGGGTCGAAGATCCAGGCGTCCGGTGTGGTCATCGACGAGGCGAGCTACTCGGCGAAGGTCCGCGGCCGGCCGCTCGACCTCACCTTCAAGGAGTTCGAGCTCCTCCGCTTCTTCGCCACGCACCCGTCGCGGGTCTTCACCCGCGAGCAGCTCCTCAGCGAGGTCTGGGGCTACGACTACTTCGGCGGCACCCGCACGGTCGACGTGCACGTGCGACGCCTGCGCGCCAAGCTCGGCGACCTCGAGTCCCTCATCGGCACCGTCCGCAACGTCGGGTACCGCTTCAACGTCTACGACGACGAGGCCGACCGGCTCTCGGCGCAGTAGTGGCCGTCGACCTGTCGCGCTTCGCCGTCCCCGGCGAGGCGCCGCCGTTCTCGGACCAGACGCTGATCGACGTGCGCGCTGGGCGCGCCACCGTCGTCGGGGACGAGCGCGGGGTCGCCGTGGTGCGCGACGGTGAGGTCGAACTCGCGGTCGGCCTGGAGGAACGGGGCCGCGGCCTCGGCACGACCCTCGCCACGCAGGTGCTCGGCACGGGCGGCGGGGCCGCCCCCGTGGTCGGCGCGGCTCCTCGACTCGCGTGGGCGCACGGGGACCACCCCGCTGCGCGGGCGCTCGCGGCACGGTTCGGCTGGACGGCCGTCCGCACGCTCCTGCAGCTCCGCGCACCGATCGCCGCTGCCGCCCCGGACCCGGCGGTGCCGGACGAGTACTCCCTGTCGGCGTTCCGCTCCGGCGACGAGCGCGACGAGGCCGACTGGCTCGCCCTCAACGCGGCGGCGTTCGCGCACCACCCGGAGCAGGGCCGGATGACCCTCGAGGACCTCCGCGCCCGCGAGGCCGACGACTGGTTCTCCGGCGACGACCTGCTCCTGTTGCGCGACCCCGACGGACAGCTCGCGGGGTCGTGCTGGCTCAAGGTCGAGGACGGGATCGGCGAGTTCTACGCCGTGGCCGTGCGCCCGGACCTGCAGGGGCAACGGCTCGGCGGCGTGCTCATGCGTGCGGGGACCGCACGGCTGACCGGCCGTGGACTCACCGCCGCGGCACTGTACGTCGAGGGCGACAACGAGCCCGCGCTCGCGCTGTACCGGCGGTCCGGGTTCGAGCAGTACGCGATCGACGTGCAGTACGCCGCGCCCTGATCCGGGTCGACGGCGCTTCCTCCACAGCAGGTCGTTCACCGCGCGTTTCCACAGCGTCCACGTGGGGCCCTCCGGGCGCAGGGACCGGGTGGCAGGATGTGGGCATGGACACCGAACCGCAGCTCGACGGCGAATCCGTCGCACCGGACCTGGACGACTTCGACGAGGTCGTCGAGATCGAGCACGAGTCGCTGCCCACCGACCGCTACTTCGACCGTGAGCTCAGCTGGCTCCGGTTCAACCAGCGCGTCCTCGAACTCGGTGAGGACCGCACGCAGCCCCTGCTCGAGCGTGCGAACTTCCTGGCGATCTTCGCTTCCAACCTCGACGAGTTCTTCATGGTCCGGGTCGCCGGGCTGAAGCGTCGCATCGACACCGGGATCGCCGTTCCCACGAACGTCGGCCGCGCGCCGCTCGACGTCCTGCGGGACATCGCGAAGAAGGCGCACGAGCTGCAGGACCGCCACGCGCAGGCCTTCATCGAGTCGCTGAAGCCGGACCTCGACGCCGCCGGCATCCACGTCGAGCACTGGTCCGACCTGGACGAGGCCGACCGGCTCCGGATGCGTGAGTACTTCAACGAGCAGATCTTCCCGGTGCTCATGCCGCTCGCGGTGGACCCGGCGCACCCGTTCCCGTACATCTCCGGGCTGTCGCTCAACCTCGCGGTGCGTGTCCGGAACCCGAAGTCGCAGCGGCAGGAGTTCGCACGCCTCAAGGTGCCGCAGAACTTCTCGCGGTTCATCAAGCTGCCGGACGACAACTCCGGGCGCCTGCGGTTCATCCCGCTCGAAGACCTCATCGCGAACCACCTCGACGACCTGTTCCCGGGGATGGAGGTCCTCGAGCACCACGTGTTCCGGGTCACCCGCAACGAGGACGTCGAGATCGAGGAGGACGAGGCCGAGAACCTCATCCAGGCCCTCGAGCGCGAGCTGCTCCGTCGTCGGTTCGGTCCGCCGATCCGCCTCGAGATCACCGAGGACATGGACCCGGTGACGCTCGACCTGCTCGTGCGCGAGCTCGACATCACCGAGCAGGAGGTCTTCCGGCTGCCGTCGCCGCTCGACCTCGGCGGCCTGTTCGAGATCGCGAAGATCAACCGCCCCGACCTGCACTACCCGAAGCACGTCCCGACGACCCCCGTGCAGTTCCAGCCGGGCGAGCCGAACACCAAGCCCGACCTCTTCCGCGCGATCGCGTCGAAGGACGTCCTCGTGCACCACCCGTACGAGTCCTTCGCGACGAGCGTCCAGGCGTTCCTCGAGCAGGCCGCGGCCGACCCGAACGTCCTCGCGATCAAGCAGACCCTGTACCGCACCTCCGGTGACAGCCCCATCGTCGAGGCCCTGATCGACGCCGCGGCCGCCGGCAAGCAGGTCCTGGCGCTCGTGGAGATCAAGGCGCGCTTCGACGAGCAGAACAACATCACGTGGGCCCGCAAGCTCGAGAAGGCCGGCGTGCACGTGGTCTACGGCCTGGTGGGCCTGAAGACGCACTCGAAGCTGGTGCTCGTGATCCGGCAGGAGGGCGGCACGCTCAAGCACTACAGCCACATCGGCACGGGCAACTACAACCCGAAGACCTCGCGCATCTACGAGGACATGGGCCTGTTCACGTCGGACGACACCGTGGGCAAGGACCTCACGCGTCTGTTCAACGAGCTGTCCGGGTACGCGATCGAGAAGAAGTTCAAGCGACTGCTCGTGGCGCCGCTGCACCTGCGGAAGGGCCTGCTCAAGCGGATCCAGACCGAGGCGGACAACGCCCGCGCCGGCAAGCCCTCGGGCATCCGCATCAAGGTCAACTCGATGGTGGACGAGCAGATCATCGACGCGCTCTACCTGGCGAGTCAGGCCGGCGTGCCGGTGGACGTCTGGGTGCGCGGCATCTGCTCCCTCAAGCCCGGCATGGAGGGCGTCAGCGACACCATCCGCGTGCGCAGCGTCGTCGGCCGGTACCTCGAGCACTCGCGTGCGTTCGCGTTCCACAACGACGGCGACCCGGCCGTGTTCATCGGCTCGGCGGACATGATGCACCGCAACCTCGACCGCCGCGTCGAGGCGCTCGTGCGGCTGTCCGACCCGGCCCACGTGAACGAGGTCCAGGACATGTTCGACCTCGCGATGGCCGACACGACGAGCTCGTGGCACCTCGAGTCGGACGGCGAGTGGACGCGTCGTTCGACCGATGACGACGGACGACCCCTCGACGACGTGCAGAATGTCCTCATGCGGAAGATCTCGGCTCGGAAGCGCTCCACTCGGTGAGCGGCGGCTCCTCAGGACCCGTCGTCGCAGCAGGTGCCGTCGTCTGGCGTGAACGGGACGGCGTGCCGCTCGTGCTGCTGATCCACCGCGACCACCACAAGGACGTCTCGTTCCCGAAGGGCAAGGTCGACCCGGGCGAGGGCGTCCCGACGGCGGCCGTGCGCGAGATCGACGAGGAGACCGGCTACCGCGTGCACCTCGGCGCTCCGCTCGGCACCGCGGAGTACGTCCTGCCGAGCGGCCGCGACAAGGTGGTGCACTACTGGTCCGCCCGGGTGCCCTCGAAGGAGTACGAGCGCGCGGGCAAGTTCCGCCCGAACGACGAGGTCGCCTCGGTCGAGTGGGTCACCCTCGACGACGCCCGACACCGGCTGACGTACGACCGCGACGTCGCGATCCTCGACCGGTTCGCCGAACGCGTCGCCGCCGGGGAGCACCGCACGTTCGCCCTCATCGCGCTCCGGCACGCCAAGACGGTGCCCGGTTCGGACTGGAACGGCCCGGACGCCACCCGTCCGCTCCTGCCGGTCGGCCGCACGCAGGCCAAGGCCGTCGCGTCGCCCGTCGCCGCCTTCGGCCCGAAGAAGATCGTCAGCAGCACGGCGGCTCGGTGCCTCGCGACCGTCGAGCCGCTGTCCGACCGCACGCACCTCGGGGTCTCCAGCACCCCGGACATCAGCCAGGACGCCCACGACCGCGGTGCCGCCAACGTCAAGGGCGTCGTGCAGAAGCGCCTCGAGAAGGCGAAGTCGACCGTCCTGTGCTCGCACGGCCCCGTGCTGCCGGACATCATCGCCCGGATCGCCACCGCGACGGCCGACGACCGCGGGCGGTTCGACCTCCGCCGTGCCGCGATGCTCTCGGTCGGGGACTTCGCCGTGATGCACATCGCCGACGGTCGACTCGTCGCCGTGGAGACGCACCGCAACACCGTCTCGGCGTAGGCCGACCGCCGGGGGCGAGCCGCGCCTCCAGGCCGGGTGAACGCATGCGCATGCATGCGTCTGCGCAGCGCACGACGTTCCCGATCCTGCTCCCGTCCGCGCGCCCGCGCACGGCGCCCCGTCGGACACAACCCCTCGTTCACCTCCCGTTCACCGATGAGCGTGATCCCCGTCACTTCGCGTCCCTACAGTCGCTCCCGGGTCGGCACCGACCCACGGGACCAGCAGCGGTCCCACCTGCACTGACATTCCCGAAGGGACCCCTGTGAACATCAAGCGAATCGGCACGGTCGCGGCAATCGCGATCGCCGGCGCAGTCGTGCTCTCCTCGTGCGCGGCGAACGAGGACGCGGGCAGCACCGCGACCTCCTCCTCCAGCTCGGGCACCGACTACTCGAAGCTCTCCGGCACGCTCACCGGTTCGGGTTCGTCCGCCCAGCAGACCGCCGAGGCCACCTGGGCCGCCGGCTTCCAGAACGTCGCCTCCGGCGTGACGGTCAACTACTCGCCCGACGGTTCGGGCGCCGGCCGCAAGAACTTCATCTCGGGTGCCGCGGACTTCGCCGGCTCCGACGCAGCGCTGTCGGACGAGGAGCTCTCGGGCACCTTCGGCCTGTGCGCCGCGGACTCGAAGGCCATCGACATCCCGGTCTACATCTCCCCGATCGCGATCGCCTACAAGGTCGACGGCGTCAAGGACCTCACGCTCGACGCGAAGACCATCGCGGGCATCTTCTCCGGCAAGATCACCAAGTGGAACGACTCGCAGATCGCCGACCTGAACAAGGACGCGACCCTGCCGGACTCGAACATCACGGTCGTGCACCGCTCGGACGACTCGGGCACCACGCAGAACTTCTCGGAGTACGTCTCGGCGAACGCCAAGGACGTCTGGACCGAGGCCCCCAGCCAGACCTTCCCGTACCAGGTCGGCGACAGCGCCAAGGGCACCTCGGGCGTGGCCTCGGCCATGGCCAGCGCCTCGAACGCGATCACCTACATCGACGACTCCGGCGCCGGTGACCTCGACAAGGCGAAGCTCATGGTCGGCGACAAGGCCACCGAGATCTCCGCCGAGGGTGCTGCCAAGGTCGTCGCGGACTCCGAGACGGTCTCCGGCCGTGAGGACAACGACCTCGCGATCGACATCAACCGCGAGGACACCGCCGACGGCGCATGGCCGCTCGTGCTCGTCTCCTACGCCATCGCGTGCCAGGAGTACAAGGACGCCGACAAGGGTGAGCTCGTGAAGGGCTACCTCGACTACGTCGTCTCGAAGGACGCGCAGGACGCCGCCGCGAAGGAGGCCAAGTCGGCCGCCCTCTCGACCGACCTCGCCGAGAAGGCCGCGAAGGCCGTCGCCTCCATCAAGTAAGGCACCCTGAGCGCCCGGACGCCGGTCCCACCCAATCGACCGGCGTCCGGGCCCTCGCCCGTCCCGGCGGCCGGGGCCGTACCAGCCGACCGGCCCGTCCTGCTCGCCTGCTGGAGCGGACGCAGCACCACCGGACACCCCCACCCGACGCCTCCCCCGGCGTTCCTCCGACAGGAGTCCCATGACGACCGCACCGGCCCAGCCAGTGGCCCCCGTCACCCCCAAGCCGAAGCCCGTCGTCCGGATCGGCGACCGGGTCTTCTCCGCCGCCTCCGTCATCGCCGGCGGGCTCATCCTCTTCGTGCTCGTGCTCGTCGCGGCCTTCCTGGTCTGGCAGAGCATCCCGGCGTTCAGCGCGAAGGTCGGTGACCTGCCGAACCAGGCCGCGAACTTCTGGGACTACGTCGGCCCCCTCGTCTTCGGCACCGTCTGGTCCGCGCTCATCGCGCTCGTGATCGCCGTGCCGCTGTCGCTCGGCATCGCGCTCTTCATCTCGCACTACGCGCCGCGGCGGATCGCCCCGCTCCTCGGCTACGTCATCGACCTGCTGGCAGCGGTGCCGTCGGTCGTCTACGGCCTCTGGGGCATCGTCGTGCTGGCGCCGTTCGTGAAGCCGTTCTACGTCTTCCTCAACACCTACCTCGGTTGGTTCCCGCTGTTCTCCGGACAGGTCTCCGGCACGGGCCGCACGATCCTGACCGCGTCGATCGTCCTCGCCGTGATGGCGATCCCGATCATGACCGCGGTCATGCGCGAGATCTTCCTGCAGGCGCCGCGCCTCAACGAGGAAGCCGCCCTGGCCCTCGGCGCGACCCGCTGGGAGATGATCCGGCTGTCGGTCCTGCCGTTCGCGAAGTCCGGCATCGTGTCGGCGATCATGCTCGGCCTCGGTCGCGCGCTCGGCGAGACGATGGCGATCGCGCTGGTGCTGTCGGTGTCGACGAACGTCACCTTCCAGATGCTCACCTCGCTGAACCCCTCGACGATCGCGGCGAACATCGCCCTGCAGTTCGCCGAGGCGTCCGGCACCGCCCTGAACGCGCTGATCGCGTCGGGTCTGATCCTCTTCGTCATCACCCTGGTCATCAACATGCTCGCGCGGTACATCGTCCGCAAGCGAGTGAGCTGAGAGGTACGACCCGATGTCCCTCGCCCTCCGTCAGTCCGGCGTCGCCGGCAACGTCTACGCCAACGGCAAGCTGCACAAGTCCGTGCCGTGGCTGCTCCTCGTCGGCTCCTGGGTCGCGCTGATCCTGGTCTTCGCCCTGCTCAACGCCGGCGGCGCGGTCAAGGACTTCAACGTCGTCGCCGCGCTCTTCCTCGGCACGGTCCTGTTCGACGTCCTCATCGTCGTGATCTCCCGCATCGTCGAGGGTGGCCGCAAGGCCGTCGACCGCCTCATCACCTCCCTGGTGATCACCGCGTTCGTCATCGCCGTCCTACCGCTCGTCTCGCTGCTGTACACGGTCCTCGCCGACGGCCTGGCCCGCTTCGACGCCGAGTTCTTCTCGTACTCGATGCGCGGGGTCATCTCCGAGGGCGGTGGCGCACTGCACGCCCTGATCGGCACGCTCGAGATCACGCTGTTCGCGGCGCTCATCTCGGTGCCGATCGGGCTGCTGACGTCCATCTACCTCGTCGAGTACGGCAAGGGCGCGCTCGCGAAGGGCATCACGTTCTTCGTGGACGTCATGACGGGCATCCCGTCGATCGTCGCCGGTCTCTTCGCCTACTCGCTGTTCGCGCTGTTCCTCGGCCCGGGTGCCCGCTTCGGTCTCGTCGGCTCGGTCGCGCTGAGCGTCCTGATGATCCCGATCGTCGTCCGCTCCACCGAGGAGGTCCTGAAGATCGTCCCGATGGAGCTCCGCGAGGCCTCGTACGCCCTCGGCGTGCCGAAGTACCTCACCATCCTCAAGGTCGTCCTGCCGACGAGCCTCGCCGGCATCACCACCGGCGTGATGCTCTCCATCGCCCGCGTCATCGGCGAGACCGCACCGCTGCTCGTCACGGCCGGGTTCACCGCGAGCATGAACTACGACCTGTTCAAGAACCCGATGATGACGCTGCCGGTGTTCGCGTACACGCAGTACTCGCAGCAGGGCGCCAACCCGGTGCCGTTCGTCGACCGGGCCTGGACCGCGGCACTGTTGCTCATCCTCATCGTGATGCTGCTCAACCTGCTCGCCCGGTTCATCACCCGCCTCTTCGCCCCCAAGCTCAGCCGCTAGCGCCGCCACCCGCGACCAGCGTCACCACCCACCCCGAAGGAACACAGTGTCCAAGCGCATCGAGGTCGACGGCCTCAACGTCTACTACTCGAAGTTCAAGGCGGTCGAGGGCGTCGACATGACGATCGAGCCCCGCACCGTCACCGCGTTCATCGGCCCGTCCGGCTGCGGCAAGTCGACCTTCCTCCGCACGCTGAACCGCATGCACGAGGTCATCCCCGGCGCCTACGTCGAGGGCTCGGTCAAGATCGACGGCGACGACCTGTACGGCGCCGGCGTCGACCCGGTCATCGTCCGCCGCCAGGTCGGCATGGTCTTCCAGCGGCCGAACCCGTTCCCGACGATGTCCATCAAGGACAACGTGCTGGCCGGTGTGAAGCTCAACAACAAGCGCGTGTCCCGCTCCGAGGCCGACGACATCGTCGAGCGCTCCCTGCAGGGTGCGAACCTCTGGAACGAGGTCAAGGACCGCCTCGACAAGCCCGGCATGGGCCTGTCCGGTGGCCAGCAGCAGCGTCTCTGCATCGCGCGTGCGATCGCGGTGCAGCCGGACGTGCTCCTCATGGACGAGCCCTGCTCGGCGCTGGACCCGATCTCGACCCTCGCGATCGAGGACCTCATCGAGGAGCTCAAGAAGGAGTTCACGATCGTGATCGTGACCCACAACATGCAGCAGGCCTCGCGCGTGAGCGACAAGACGGCGTTCTTCAACATCGCGGGCACCGGCGCTCCGGGCAAGCTCATCGAGTACGACGACACGGCGACGATGTTCTCGAATCCGTCGGTGCAGGCCACCGAGGACTACGTCTCGGGCCGCTTCGGGTGATCGGCGCACGCTCCGTCCGCTGACCCGGAACGACAAGACCGACGTCGTACGACAGCGGAGTTGTCGTTCCGAGTCCGCGCGGGGCAGCACGCACCGCCACCCGCCAAGCACGCCCCGCGGCACGACGAACTCCCCGCCCGCGGACCGTGCCACGCGAGCGGGGAGACGTGAACCGCGTCAGGCGGTGGGGACCGCCATGATCGGCGTCGTCGTCGGCTGCTCCGAACCGCCCTCGGGCTCCACGGTCATGCCGATCGTCACACCGTGCGACCGCGTGCCCGTGAGCACCGCCGAGTGCACGCCGTCCGCGACACCGTCCATCAGGCCTGCCGAGCTGATCTTGCCGCCCGTGCCCTCCGAGCCGATGTACCAGAGTTCATACGTCTTGCCCTTCGGTGCTGCGGCGACACCGTCGAGGATCACGGCGGACTTGCCGAGCGAGTTCGACCACACGACGGTGGCCGTCCCGCCACCGGAGACCTTCGCGGTGCTCCGCTTGAAGTCCGACGCAGCGTAGATCCGGTCGAGTCCACTGCTCGCCTGCGTCGTGCCCGGACCCGGCTGGTTCGAGGGCGTGAACGCCGTGCCCACGCCGAGACCGACACCGAGGAACACCACGGCGACCGCGGCTGCGGTGGACAGGACGGCTGCCGGACGCTGGAACCACCGACGCTGGGCGGCGGCAGTGGCGCTGCCACCTGCACGGGTGCGGCGCGTGGCGGGGGTGAACCGTGCCTCCTGGCCGGCATCACCGTCGGCGTCCGGAACGGAAGCCGAAGGAACGGAAGCCGAAGGAACGGAAGCAGCAGGAGCGGAACCCGAAGCAGCCAGCGGCGCCGCCTGCGGCGTCGACGCGATCTGCGCCATGAGCGACGCCTTCATCGAAGCAGGAGGCTCGATCGGGTCCACCGCGTAGGCCAGCTGCAGCGCGGTCTCGCGCAGCGAGTCCGCCTCAGCCCGGAGCTCGGGAGAGTCGGAGAAGGTGGCCTCGAGCAGCTCGCGCTCGTCGTCCGACAGGGCATCGAGAGCGTGGGACCCGGTGAGCAGGGCAGGGTCGTCGTGGCGTTCGGTCATGACGTCACCCCCATCTCGTCGCGGAGTCTGATCATCCCGTCACGGAGACGGGTCTTGACGGTGCCGATCGGGACACCGAGGTGTGCGGCCATCTCGCTGTGCGAGTAGCCGCCGTAGTAGGCGAGCTGCACGGCCTGTCGCTGGAACTCGGTGAGTTTCGCGAGGGCCCGGCTGACACGTTCGTGTTCGATCCGGATCTCGACGGACTCGGAGACGTCGTCGACGCCCGCCTCGAAGTCGCGGATGCCGATCTTCGTGTCCCGGTCGTGCGAGGACTGCGATGCCCGCACCCGGTCGACCGCTCGGCGGTGGGCCATGGTGAGGACCCAGCTGGAAGCGGTCCCGCGCTGCCGGTCGAACCGTGCGGCCTGTTGCCAGACCTCGAGGAAGACCTCTTGTGCGACCTCTTCCGACTGCGCTCGATCCCGCAGGAGGCGCGTCACGAGGCCGAGCACCCGGCCGGACAGGACGTCGTACAGATCGGAGAAGGCCGCCTGATCGCCGGTCGCCACCCGGGCGAGGAGGTCATCAGGCGACGCCGGAGCGGGCTCGGTCGAGCTCCAGGCCTCGGTGTCGCGTTCCACGATGGCAAGCATTGCAGGTTTCCCTCCTCTCGGTTGCGTTGTGGCCTGACGCACAGGTTCGGTTCACCCGTGTCGGAGCAGGACGAGGGCCCGCGTGACCCGCAGGGAATTGACCGCCAGGGAGCGGACCGGGTCGCGCGGGACCCTCGCTTCGTGACGAGCGGTTCGCCCGTCACGGTGATGATTCGGCACCCTCGCCCCGTCGGATTGGAGCGGTTCTCATCCCTGTTCGGGTCACACGCCCGGGACCTGGTCTGTCCACCGAGAGTGAACACGGTCGTGCGCACGGCAGACGTCTCGTAGACTCGGTGTCGCCGGGCCGCAGCAAGCCCCGGGCTCCAAAATTCGCCGCTTCGAGCGGCCTCGCGCCGAGAGGCGCTTCTGCGGCCCGGTTTTTCTGTGCCCGGTTTCGGCCTGTCGTGTGTTCGGCCTGTCGTTCCGGCCTGGAGGCACGGTGCGGGTCCGCCCCGCCGGTCGCTCAGTCCAGGCTGTCGCGACGCCACAGCGCCGCCGCTTCGGTCAGGTCGGCCGCCAGTTCCGTCAGGCGCAGGGCACGCGTCGTCAGCTCGGCGGCGCGGTCGTCCGCCGTGAGGTCGGACTCATCCGCCACCGCCGTCGCGCCGGCCGCGGTCAGCCTGCAGAACGCGGCTCCGCGATCGAGCGCCACCGCCAGGTCGCCCGTGTACAGGCCGTGCAGGATGCGGTCCGCGAGGGTGAGGATCTCCGCTGGCCCCGTCGGCTGCTCGGCACCCGCGACGGCCTCGTCGATCGTGCCGATGCGCTCCGTGCCGCGCTCGAAGAAGTACGCGATCTCCTCCGGGTTCTGCCGGATCACGACCCGGACGAGGTAGATCCGCCAGAGTGCACCCGGCAGCGTGTGCGCCCCCACACGCGCCCACAGCTCTGCGATCGCATCGATGCCGTGCACGTCCGTGTAGGTCACCAGGCGCTCGACGACCGCCGGGTCCGGGTCCTCGCGCACACGGTGCAGCAGGGCGTTCGCGGTCTCGTGCGCGACACGGTTCACGAGCGCGGGGTCCTCGCCGCCCTGGATCGCGGCGAACTCCTGGTCGGTGAAGTGGACTGGACGGTGGTGATCGCGAGGCACCGCGACAGTGTAGGCGCGTCCGATGACACTCCCGTCCCCCGTTCGCCGAGAACGCAACCGGCTCGGAACGGGTACCGTGCTCCGCCAGGGAGGCACCCCTCCCGGACGTGAAGAAGAGGACACTCCATGAACGCCCTGCTCATCATCCTGGCCGTGATCGCGGTCATCCTGCTGTTCGTCGGTGGTTTCACCGCGAGCCTGAAGTTCCTGCTGTGGGTCGGGATCGTGCTGCTCGTCATCGCGGTGATCGTGTGGCTGCTGCGGACCCTGACGGGTCGTCGCAGCTGACCTCGTCCCACACCGGACGTACTGGAGGCCCTCACCCGCTAGCCTTGCGGGTGAGGGCCTCTAGCTCAGTTGGTAGAGCACCGGACTTTTAATCCGAGGGTCGTGGGTTCGAGCCCCACGGGGCCCACCGTTCCTGAACACCGGCTTTTCATCCGAGGGTCGTGGGTTCGAGCCCCACGGGGCCCACCTGATCCCGGTCGCGTCGCGCACTCACTGACAGGCCACTCCGATGTACTGCCGTACAATCCAGGCGTGGCTCGACGAACCGACGGCGGACGGCCCGACGTTCCTCGGTCCTTCCCCACCAGACGCTTCCGCAACCGACGCACCCTCCCCATGGTGGCGCTCGGTGCGATGGCCGTCGGCACCGCCGGCCTCCTCGTGATGCTGCCCGCCGTGTCGAACGCCTGCCAGGTGGCACCGGACACCGCCCTGGTCCCCGCCGATCGCGTGCGGGACGCAATCGCTCCGGGATCGGACGTCCTCATCGTCGGCGACTCGTACACGAAGGGCAGCGGGTCGACCCGGAGCGAACACGGTTGGGCGCAGGACATCGTCACGGACCTCGGCTGGGACGCCACGATCGACGGCCTGGGCGGCACCGGGTACGTCAACACCGGCACCTACGGCTCGTCCCGCGTGACGTTCTCCGCGCGGATCGCGGCGCATCGCGACCTCGACCCCGAGCTCGTGCTCGTGCAGGGCAGCCAGAACGACTGGCTCGTCGGCACCGACCAGCTCCGGACGACCGTCGAGTCGACGCTGCGCGAAGCCGAGCGCCAGTGGCCGGATGCCGTCATCGTCGCCATCGGCCCGTCGGCCCCGCAGCCGCGCGCCGAGGTCACCGGGGGGATCTCCTCGGCGGTCGCAGCGGGGGCGAAGGCCGCGGGCGTGACCTACATCGACCCGCTCGAGCGGCAGTGGTTCACGACCATGAACAGCCCGGGGTTCGCGGCGTCGGACGGTCAGCACCTCAACGACGTCGGGTACCAGTACCTGGCGGACAAGGTCGCGGACGCCCTGGATGACCTCGCCGCGCCGTCCGACGAACCGCAGTGCCTCTGAGCGCCTGATCGGGGTACAAGCCCTCCACAGCGGACTCATGACGATTCCAGTCCACAGTTCAGTCCGCGTTCAGCAGACTGTTGGCCTGACGCCGATAGTGTCGTTCCCGGATCCGATCGACGGATCCCGCAGAACCGCATCACCAGGAACGAACGGGGTACACCGTGATCGAGCCAATCGAAGCCACGCAGACCAGCAGCACCGGGGACGCGCGCCGCATCGTCGAGCTCGCAGCAGCGACCAACACGACGATGAGCAACGAGCTCCTGCTCGACACGCTCCGCCGCAACGCGCAGGTCACGACCCGGCACATCCGCAAGGACTTCGTCGAGGTCGCGACCGGCACCGCGGTGCTCGGGTACGTGTGCCGCCAGCGCAAGGACTTCATCGCCCTCCGCGGGGACGACCCGGCATGGGCGCAGGAGGTGGGCCGCTACGCCAGCGAGTCCCTCGCGGTCGAGGCGCTGCGCATGCGCCGCGCCTGACGACACGGACGACCACGAAGGCCCCGCTGGACACACCGGCGGGGCCTTCTTCATGCTGGCCCTTCGGCAGGCCGAGCCGGCGCCACGCGAGGCCGCGTCCCGCGCGGCATCACTCCCGAGATCGCACGACGCGCCGTCGGTCATCCTCTGAGGTCGCACGTTCGGCCGCTTCGGGGCGAGCCGAACGGCAGATCGCGCGACTTCGACGCGCGACGTGGGCGCTCGCGGTAGCGCTCGCAGTAGCGGGGGCTCGGCCCTCTGTCGTCAGGACCAGACGCGGCGGATGCCCCAGGTACCCGTCCAGGACTCGTCGGGCTCGAGCCAGCGCAGGCCCTCCCCCGAGTTCAACGCGTTCGCTGGCGCGGTCATCGGTTCGACCGCCACGGCCAGCCCGGTGCCGTCACCACGGGGGAACTCGCGGGAGGTGAAGACCTGCACGTACGGGAACGACGCGTCCTGCCAGAGTTCGACACCGTCGCCCTCGGGACCGTGCATCGTCGTCCGCCGGATCCCTTCGGCATCCGGGGTGATGTCCGTGTAGGCGGTGTCGAGGTCCGAGTCTCCAGCACGTCGGCCGGCGCGGAGGTCGAAGGGCGTCCCCGACACCGGTACCGAGCCGTTCGGCACCTTCCGCTCGTCGACGGTGAAGGCGGTCGCGGCGTCCAGCGTCACGACGAGGTCCTCGGCGGGGGTGTCGCCGGCACGCAGGTAGGGGTGCGCGCCGATCGCGAACGGCGCCCGGACACCGGAACGGTTCACGACCTCGTGCGTGATGCGGATGCCGTCGTCGACGAGCTCGTGGTGCACGCGGGTCTCGAGGGTGAACGGCCACCCGTGCTGCGGGTGGATCGTGGCCTCCTGCAGGGCCGACGACTCCGTCTGGGACACCACCCGGTACGGCGAGAAGCGGAGCAGCCCGTGCGAGGCGTTGCCGTACTTCGGCTCGGAGACGTCGAGCTGCTGGCGCTTGCCGTCGAGCTCCCAGACCCCGCCGGCGACGCGGTTCGGCCACGGTGCGAGGACGATGCCGTTCGCCCCGGGCGGCTGCTCCGACACGGGGAACGGCTCGGTGAGGTCGAAGCCGGCGACACTGAGCTCCCGGATGCCGGCGGCGACCTCGGTGACGACCGCCTCGACGACCCCGTCGGGTCCGGCGTGGCGGAGGTGGTACTGGCCCCCGGTGGGTGCTGCGGTCATGCGGTCTCGTTCCTTCCGTTCGGTGCCGGGTCGACCCCGGCGGAGTCCTCGCTGCCGTCCGCGACGACGACCTCGACCCCGGCCGCCCGGATCGGGGCGACGGCGTCGGACGTGGTCTCGGCGGTGACGACGACGTCGATGTCCTCGAGCGCGCGGACGACCCCGATGTGGGCCCGGCCGAACTTCGACCCGTCCGCGACGACGACGGTACGCCGGGCCGCCGCCGCCAGCATGCGCTTCGCCTCGGTCTCGGGCAGGTTCACGTTCGTCAGGCCGTGCGCGACGTCGAGTCCGGTCCCGCCGAGGAAGACGACGTCGGCGGCGAGCATCGGCAGCAGCGTGTTGTTGAACGGGGCGACGAGGGAGTGCTGGAGCGGTCGCAGCGTGCCGCCGGTGACCACGACGGTGAAGCGCGGCACCGCGGCCTCGAGCGCGAGTGCGGTCGTCAACGAGTTCGTGACCACGGTGACGTCGACGAGGTCCTCTCGGGCGACCAGCGCGGACGCCACGGCGGCGGGGGTCGTGCCGACGTCGAGCAGGACGCACTGCCCGGAACGCACGAGCGCGGCGGCCGCACGGCCGATCGCGGCCTTCGCGACCTGGTGTTCCACGACGGTCTCCTCGAACGCACGCTCGCCGGAACCGACCCCGAGGCGGACGGCACCGCCGCGCACCCGCCTGAGCCGCGCCTCCAGATCGAGGGAGGCGAGGTCCTGCCGGACGGTCACCTCGCTGGTTCCGAGGGCCGCTGCCAGGGCGGCCGTCCGGACCATGCCGGGCGCGCCCTCGACGATGGAGACGATGCGGTCCTGACGCAGCGGCGCGGGGAGCGCGCCGGCGAGGAAGGAGAGGTCGTCATCCGTCATGTGCTCAGTTTCGCTTGCTTCCGGAGTCTTTCGCAATCCTTCGGACGGCCGCTAGGGTGGTGCGGTGATCACCAAGCGCGTGACGAAGCTCGCGGACGGACGCGACCTCATCTACTTCGACGACGCCGACTCGACGCTGCCCGCCGAGCGCAGCATCGACCAGCGTGTGCTCGACCCGCGGCCGGAGACGGCCCGCATGCGGCAGGACGTCCTGACGGGCGAGTGGGTCTCCATCGCCGCGAGCCGACAGAACCGGGTGTTCCTGCCGCCGGCCGACCAGGACCCGCTCGCGCCGCAGACCGCCGAGAACCCATCCGAGATCCCGAGCCGGTACGACGTCGCCGTGTTCGAGAACCGCTCGCCGTCGTTCGGTCCCCTGCTCGAAGCCGAGGACGCACCAGCGTCACTCGAGTCGCTGTCCGACGTGGGTCTGAACCGCGAGTTCCGCTCCATCGGCCGGTGCGAGGTCGTCTGCTTCTCCCCCGAGACCTCCGGCTCGTTCGCGTCGATCTCCGAGTCGCGGGCCCGCACCGTGGTCGAGGCCTGGGCGGACCGCACCGCCGCGCTGTCCGCGATGCCCGGCATCCAGCAGGTGTTCCCGTTCGAGAACCGGGGCGAGGCGATCGGCGTCACGCTGCACCACCCGCACGGGCAGATCTACTCGTACCCGTACGTCACGCCGCGCACCCAGCGACTGCTCGCGAGCATCGACCGCTTCGGGCCGGACCTGTTCGAGCAGCACCTCGTTAACGAACGCGCGTCGGAGCGGGTCGTCCTCGCCGGCGAGCACTTCACCGCCTTCGTGCCGTTCGCCGCACGGTGGCCCATCGAGATCCACATGCTGCCGCACCGGCACGTGCCGGACTTCGCAGGCCTCACCGACGCCGAGAAGGACGAGCTCGCGCACATGCACCTGCGGCTCACCCGCGGCATCGACGAGCTCTACGGCGACCCGACGCCGTACATCGCCGCGTGGCACCAGGCACCGGTGCACACCGGCCGCGACACCGTGCGGCTGATGCTGCAGATCACGTCGCCGCGTCGTGCGGCGGACAAGTTGAAGTTCCTGGCCGGCAGCGAAGCCGCCATGGGCGCCTGGATCGGGGACCTCGTGCCCGAGAAGGCGGCCGAGTTCATCCGAGGAGGGATCGAGCGCGCATGACGTTCCAGCAGGTCTACGGGTACGAGCCCGCCGTGCGGTACTCCGCGCCCGGTCGCGTCAACCTGATCGGCGAGCACACCGACTACAACGACGGGTACGTTCTGCCCTTCGCCATCGACCGTCGGACGACTGCGTCGATCGCCCCACGCACGGACCGCCTGCTGCAGGTGGCGTCCGCCTTCGACGAGGCCGGCGGCGTCGTGTCGCTGTCGCTCGACGACCTCGACCCGTCACGCATGCAGGGTTGGTCAGCGTACGTGCTCGGCATCGCGTGGGCGCTCACCGAGCACGCCGGGGCGGACCTGTCCGACAAGACCGGCTTCGACGTGTTCATCGAGTCCGACGTGCCCGTCGGCGCCGGACTGTCCTCCAGCGCCGCGATCGAGTGCGGCGTCGCGCTCGCGTTCAACGACCTGTGGGACCTGGGGCTCAGCCGGAAGGCCCTCGCCCGTGTCGGCCAGTACTCCGAGAACCACGCCGTCGGCGCTCCCACCGGGATCATGGACCAGTCCGCATCGCTCCTCGGCGAGCAGGACGCGGTCGTGTTCCTCGACTGCCGCACGCTCGACACCGCCGTCGTCGACCTCGCACTCGAGGCGAACGGTCTCGAGGTCCTCGTCGTGGACACCCGCGTCGAGCACGCCCACGCGACCGGCGGGTACAAGGCCCGGCGCGACTCGTGCGAACGGGGAGCTGCGGCGATGGGCGTCGAGGCGCTGCGTGACCTGTCGGTCGACGACCTGCCCCGCGCGCAGGAGCTCCTCGACGACGAGACCTTCCGTCGTGTCCGCCACGTCGTGACCGAGGACCAGCGCGTCCTCGACACCGTCCGCACCCTGCGCGAGCACGGGCCGCGGGCCATCGGGTCGCTGCTCGTCGCCTCGCACGAGTCGATGCGCGACGACTTCGAGATCTCCGTGCCGGAGCTCGACCTCGCGGCCGCCACCGCGATGGAGCACGGTGCGGTGGGTGCACGGATGACCGGTGGCGGGTTCGGTGGTGCAGCGATCGCGCTGGTCGACCGGGAGGCACGTGGCGCGATCGCGGACGCCGTCACCGCCGCCTTCGCCGCGGCCGGGTACCGCGAGCCGAACGTCTTCACCGTGCACGCCGCGCAGGGCGCTCGGCGCGACTGAGGCCCTGCGCGTCAGCGGGTCATGTGGCCCGTGGTGACGGTGACGCCGCCGCCCGGGAAGCCGTGCGGGTGCAGGACCTGGTGATCGATCTGCGCCATCACGACGTGGCCCTGCCACACGGTGTAGACGAGCACCCCGACCACGACGACGACCGGGACGGCCAGGTACGCCGAGTACCGGACGATGTCGCCGAGGGTCCGCTGGCCGTACCGTTCGAGCGTCGGAGGCAGGAACACCCCGACGACGACCACGACGAGCAGCGCCACGAGCATCACGGGCGCCAGGTGCCCCTCGACCTGCACGGTCGGCGGCGCGCTCGTCACCGGGTTGCCGGCGTTGTCGATCCAGTGGCCGTCTGCATCGACCCCGCCGTAGTCGGCCGACGCGCTCCACGTGGTGAACGTCGGGGCGAGCACGATCGCGACGATGCCGATGAGCGCGAGGCCCCAGGCGCGCGGCCGGAGCTTCCGGCCGGTCGGCGCCATCACGCTCACGGCGCGTCCCCGAGCCGCTCGATCGACCACGAGACGTCGCCGATCGTGATCGGGTGCAGGTTGCCGTGCGCCACGGCCCAGAACACCCACAGCCACTGCACGAAGTACACGATCCACACCAGGACGGTCACGCCGATGACCCCGGCGAGACCGAGCGCGAGCACCCGGTCCTGGTCCCACCGCGCAGCACCGCGACGTGCGACCCCGACGACGAAGCCAGCTACTGCGAAACCGATCGTCAGGAGCACCCACCCGATCCACGGCCGCGCCTCGAACTGCACGAAGCCGAGCTGGCGGACGTCGGTGCTGCCGGGCAGCGGCGGGGCGGCGGACCAGTTCTGCGCGAGGACCTGCAGGAACAGGCACAACAGCGTGATCCAGACGAGCTTTCGGGCGTCCCTCGTGAAGAGCGACTCCCGTGCCGTGGGCTCCGCGGCGGTCGTGGTCATGCTCGAACCGTAGCGCGGCGTCGACCCGCACCGGAAGCGCCCGTCCGAGGGGCGGCCCCGAACCGGCCACGTGCGCGGCCGGACCGACGGGGCGGGGCCGAGCCGGGCCTCCAGGCCGCGTCTGGTGAGCAGAAATCGTCGGGTCCCGCGACGGAACCCGACGATTTCTGCTCACACGAACGCTTGCGGCACGCGCGACTCACGCGCGCCCGCGCGCGCTACTTCAGGTGGCGCTCCGCGGCCTCGACCACGTTCTTCATCAGCATCGCGCGGGTCATCGGGCCGACGCCGCCGGGCGTCGGCGACAGGAAGCCCGCGACCGATGCCACGGCGGGGTCGACGTCGCCCCGCAGGCGAGCCTTGCCGGTCTCCTCGGACACAACCCGACTGATGCCGACGTCGATGACCGCGGCGCCGGGCTTCACCCAGTCCGGCTGCACGAGTCCGGCGACACCGGCCGCGGCGACGATGATGTCCGCTCGGCGGCACTCGGCTGCGACGTCCTCGGTCAGGGAGTGGGTGAGGGTCGCCGTCGCCTCGAGCCGGGTGAGGAGCAGACCGAGCGGGCGCCCGACCGTCAGGCCCTGGCCGATGATCGTGACGTGCTGGCCCCGGATCGGGACGCCGTACGCCTCGAGCATCGCGACGATGCCGCGCGGGGTGCACGGCAGGGGCGCGTCGATCGTGCCGGCACCACCGGGGACGGCGAGCACGAGCTCGCCGAGGTTGGTCGGGTGCAGGCCGTCGGCGTCCTTCGCCGGGTTCATCAGCTCGAGCATCGGGATCGGGTCGATCCCCTGCGGCAGCGGGAGCTGCACGATGAACGCGGTGACCCGGGGGTCGTCGTTCATCTGCAGGATCGCCGCGCGGATGTCCGCTGCACTCGCCGACGACGGCAGGTCGATGCGGACCGAGTCGAGCCCGATCTGCGCGGAGTCACGGTGCTTGCCCGCGACGTAGGACACCGAGCCCGGGTTCTCCCCCACCATGATCGTGCCGAGCCCGGGCCGGAACCCGTGGTCGTGCAGGCGATCGATGCGGACCTTCAGGTCGTCGAGCGTGCGGGCGGCGAGTGCGGTGCCGTCGATGCGGACGGCAGAGCCCTCACCTGCCCAGAGCGCCCGCGGCAGATCAGCCACGACGCCGCTCACGCGTACAGCGGGAACGCGTCGGTCAGGGCCTTCACCCGTGCCGAGAGCGCGTCGGTGTCCGGGTTCGGCATGAGCGTCAGCGCGATGATGTCGGCGACCTCGGTGAACTCGGCGTCCCCGAAGCCGCGCGTCGCGAGCGCCGGGGTACCGATGCGGACACCCGAGGTGACCATCGGCGGGCGCGGGTCGAACGGCACGCTGTTGCGGTTCACGGTGATGCCGACCTCGTGCAGCAGGTCTTCGGCCTGCTTGCCGTCGACCTCGGACTCGCGGAGGTCGACGAGCACCAGGTGCACGTCGGTGCCGCCGGTGAGCACGTCGATACCGGCCGCGCGCGCATCGGGCTGCGTGAGGCGCTCCGCGAGGATGCGGGCGCCCCGGAGCGTGCGCTCCTGCCGGTCCTTGAACTCCGGGGTCGCGGCGAGCAGGAACGCGGTGGCCTTGGCGGCGATCACGTGCATGAGCGGGCCGCCCTGCTGCCCCGGGAACACGGCCGAGTTGAGCTTCTTGAAGAGCGACTCGTCGTTGGACAGGATGATGCCGGAGCGCGGACCGGCGAGGGTCTTGTGCACCGTCGACGACACGACGTGGGCGTGCGGGAGGGGCGACGGGTGCAGGCCGGCGGCGACGAGACCGGCGAAGTGCGCCATGTCCACCCAGAGCGTCGCACCGACCTCGTCGGCGATCTCGCGGAACTTCGCGAAGTCGAGCTGGCGGGGGTAGGCGGACCACCCGGCGATGAGGACCTTCGGCTGGTGTTCGATGGCCTTCGCGCGGATGTCGTCGTAGTCGACCTCGAAGGTCTCCGGGTCGACGCCGTACGCGACGGCGTTGTAGATGCGGCCGGAGAAGTTGAGCTTCATGCCGTGGGTGAGGTGCCCACCGTGGGCGAGCTCGAGGCCGAGGATGGTGTCGCCGGCCGAGGCGATGGCGTGCAGGACGGCGGCGTTCGCGCTGGCGCCGGAGTGCGGCTGCACATTGGCGTAGGAAGCACCGAAGAGCGCCTTCGCACGGTCGATGGCGAGCTGCTCGGCGACGTCGACGTACTCGCAACCGCCGTAGTAGCGCTTGCCCGGGTAGCCCTCGGCGTACTTGTTGGTGAGCACGGAGCCCTGCGACTCGAGGACGGCCCGCGGCACGAAGTTCTCGGATGCGATCATCTCGAGGGTGTCGCGCTGGCGGCCGAGCTCCTGCTCGAGGACGCGTGCGATCTCGGGGTCGACCTCGCTCAGCGGGGCGTTGAAGGCGGTGTTGGTGGCTGCGGGGGGCAGATCGGTGATGGACACGGGACTCCTCGTTGTCGTTCCGCCGCGCGTGCGCGACGAGGTGGACGGTGGGGCGCGGCCCAGGCGTACGGCCGCGCACCGTGTCAGGTGTCGCTTCCCGATGGTGACCCATCCAACGCCAGTCGCGACCTGACGATCGTACCGAGCGAGCCGGTTCGTGTCACCCTGGGTGCATGACCCTGCTGACGCCCGACGTCGACGAGCGCACCGACGCCCGCACGAGCGTGCGCCCGGACTCCCCGTGGGTCGCCGTCGTGTGGGACGACCCGGTGAACCTGATGTCGTACGTGACCTACGTCTTCCAGCAGTACTTCGGGTTCCCACGGGCGAAGGCCGAGCGGTTGATGCGGCAGGTGAACGACGAGGGCCGGGCCGTCGTGGCGACCGGCCCACGCGAGGCGATGGAGGCCCACGTCGAGGCGATGCACGGCTACGGCCTGCAGGCGTCGGTGGACAAGGCCCCCACCCCGTGATCCCGTTCGTCCGCCGGGCCGACGGCGTGCACCTCGGCATGTCCTCCGGCGAGCGCTCCGTCCTCACGTCGCTGACGGAGCAGCTGCAGCAGGTGCTCGGCGGGGACCTGTCGTCGGACCCGGTCGCGGCGCGGATGTTCCCGGACGCCTACCCGGACGACGTCGACGCGAGTGCGGAGTTCCGACGCTGGACCGAGGCGGACCTGGTCGCGCAGAAGACGACGAACGCCTCGACGGTGCACGCGTGGTCGACCGGAGCGCGCGAGGGCGCGTTCGAGCCGGCGGACGAGCAGGCCTGGCTGCGCTGCCTGACGGATCTGCGGCTGACGATCGCGGACCGGCTCGGGATCGTCGACTCCGCCTCGGAGGAGCAGTCGTACACGGCCGACGCGGGCGTCGGCCTGCGGGACGTCTACGACTGGCTCGGGTACGTGCAGGAGCACCTGGTCGAGACGCTGACGCGCTGACGGACCGTCGGACTGGAGGCACGGCTCGCCTCCGTTCCGTCGGCCACGATGATCGACAGGTTGCCTTGCAAGTTCACCTGCCGAAGTAGTACCGTGGCGGTATGGAATCACGCGCGTCGGACGAACTCGCCGGTGAGCTGCTCACGCTCTACGGCCAGATCCGACGCACGACCCTCGCCGGCAAGGTCGACGACGTCACCGCCTCGCAGTCGGCAGCGCTCGGCCGCCTGATCCGCGACGGCGCGACGACGACCGCCGAGCTGGCCCGCGCCGAGGGCGTCCGCCCGCAGTCGATGGGGGCGACCGTGCAGGCCCTCGTCGATCTCGGCCTGGCGACCCGCGACCCCGATCCCGAGGACGGCCGCCGCACCATCGTCAGCGCGACCGACGCCGGCCACGCCGCCCGCGAGGACTCGCACCGCTCCCGCACCCGCCTGCTCGCCGAACGGCTGGCAGCACTCGACCCCGACGACCGCGCCACCGTCGCGCGCTCGATCGCCATCCTCGGCCCCGTCGTCGAACCCTGAAGGACTGACCGCCACGTCCACCGCAACCGCCTCCACACCCGTCACCCCGGCGACCGACCCGAAGGGCAGCGGCTTCGGTCCGAAGCTCCTCGTCCCCGTCCTCGTCGGACCGCTGCTCAACCCGATCAACACCACGATGGTGTCGGTCGCCCTCGCCCCGATCTCCCGTGACCTCGGGATCGGTTCCGCGCAGGCGATCTGGCTCGTCGCCGCGCTCTACCTGGCCAGTGCGATCGCGCAGCCGACGATGGGGAAGCTCGCCGACCGGTTCGGGCCGAAGAAGGTGTTCCTGACGGGGCTCGTCATCGTCGGCGTCGCCGGCGTCGTGCCCGAGGTCCTGACCGGCTTCGGCGGCGCGGTGTTCGCCCGCGTGCTCATCGGCATCGGGACGTCGGCGGCGTACCCCGCGGCGCTCACCACCCTGCGCCAGCACTCCACCAGGATCGGGAAGCCGACCCCGTCGCTCGTGCTCGGTGCGCTGTCGATCACGTCGCTCGTGTCCGCAGCTGCCGGTCCGCCGCTCGGTGGCGCGCTCATCGCGGCGTTCGGGTGGCACGCGATCTTCCTCGTCAACGTGCCCCTCGCCGTGTTCGGCATCATCGTGTCGGCGCTCTGGCTGCCGTCCGACAGGCTCCGCCCGCGGAGCGACGAGGACCTGCCCGTCCTCACGGCGCTCGACCCGTTCGGCATGCTCCTCATGACCGGCTTCGTCTCGGCGCTGCTCGTGTTCCTGCTCGACGTCTCGGCCGGCCTCTGGTGGCTGCTGGGCGTCGCGATCGTCCTGCTCGTGGCGCTCGTGCTGTGGGAGCTGCGCGCGGTGAAGCCCTTCGTGGACGTCCGGCTGCTCGCCCGCAACGGCGCACTGTCGCGCACCTACGTCCGGCTGTTCCTGACGTACCTGATGGCCTACACGATGACGTACGGGTTCTCGCAGTGGGTGCAGGACGTCGCCGGTTACCCGAGCGACGTCGCCGGGTACATGCAGCTCCCCGCCGCGGTCGTGGCCGGGGTGGCGTCGTTCCTCGTGGCGCGGAAGACCGCCGTGCGCGGGCCGCTGATCGTGGCCGCGGTCGTGCCGATCGTCGGCGGCGCACTCCTGCTGTTCCTCGGCGTCGGGTCGCCGTGGTGGCTGCTCGTGCTCGCACCGGCGCTGTTCGGCGTCCCGCAGGCCCTGGCGTCCGTGTCGAACCAGGCCGCCCTGTACCGGGTCGTACCGGCGGAGTACATCGGCACCGCCGCCGGCCTCTCCCGCACGAGCGTCTACATCGGCGCGATCGCAGCGTCCTCGCTCATCGGCGGGGTGTTCGGCCAGGCCCCGACCACGCCGGACCTGCACGTGCTCGCATGGGTGATCGTCGGCGTCGCGGTGCTCGTCAGCGTCCTGACGATCGCCGACCGCGCACTCGCCAAGCCGCTCCCCCGCTGACGCGACCCGATCGGCGGGGCCGCACCGTGCCTCCAGGCCGGGCGGAGCCCCCGATCCCGGTACCCTGATCCGGTGACCGACCCGACCGCCGCGAGCACCGCGAGCCCCACGCACTGGACCCTCACCCTGGTCTGCGACGACCAGCCCGGGATCGTTCACGCCGTCTCCGGAGCGGTCGTCGCGGCGAACGGCAACATCACCGAGTCGCAGCAGTTCTCGAGCGTCGACACGAACACGTTCTTCATGCGCCTGCAGGTCATGGCGCCGGTCGACCGTGCCACGTTCGAGGCAGCACTCGCCCCCGTCGCCGAGCGCTACGACGCCCGCGTGCAGCTCGACGTCGTCGGCCGGCCGATGCGCACGCTCGTCCTCGTGTCGAAGGCGGGCCACTGCCTCAACGACCTGCTCTACCGGCAGCGCGGCGGACAGCTGCCGATCGAGGTCCCCCTCGTGCTGTCGAACCACGCGGACCTCGCCGAGCTGGCGTCGTTCTACTCCGTGCCGTTCGAGCACCGGCCGGTGACGGACGCCGCGAGCAAGACGGAGATGGAGCGGAGGATCCTGCAGGCCGTCGAGGAGCACGACATCGAACTCGTCGTCCTCGCGCGCTACATGCAGATCCTGTCGCCGGAGCTGTGCGCGGCGCTCGAGGGCCGTGCGGTGAACATCCACCACTCGTTCCTCCCGGGATTCAAGGGCGCGAACCCCTACCGACAGGCGCACGCCCGCGGTGTGAAGCTCATCGGTGCGACGGCGCACTTCGTGACGAGCGACCTCGACGAGGGCCCGATCATCGAGCAGAACGTCGTCCGGGTCGACCACACGAAGGACCCCACCGAGCTCGTGTCGATCGGGCAGGACGAGGAGTCCCGCACTCTCACCCAGGCGGTGCGCTGGATCGCGGAGGACCGAGTCCTGCTCGACGGCGCCCGCACGATCATCTTCAAGTAGGTCCACGCATGTCAGCACCGCAGTCCCCCGTCGACTGGGGAGACACCCCGGACCCGCACGCGATCCGTCGCCGCCGGGTCGATGCCTGGGGTGTGCTCCGCATCGTGGTCTGCGCCTTCGGGCTGCTCTCGCTGGCGACGTGGGGCTACTTCGCGTGGCCGTTCCCGATGCCCGCGATCCTGTTCATGATCGGTGCGCCGGTGTTCGCGGCCGTGGTCTGGTACTTCTTCCGCTCGTCGGCGTCGCCGATCGAGACGGACGTGGTCGGCAAGACGATCGTCGAGGTGGCGCTGATCGTCGCCGCTGGCGGCTGCTGGATCTCGATCGGGTACCCGGTGGTCGGGTTGGTCTTCATCGTGGTCGCCGCCCTGTCGGGCGTGGTGCAGTTCCGGAAGGAGACGCGATGAGCGTCGGTGCGTCGGTTCCGTCGGTCGGCCTGGAGGCGCGGCGCACCCTGGTCCGGTCGGCCCACGTCGTCGACGCGGCCGGCTCCACCGCGGACGGCTGGGTCCTCGTCGTCGGTGACACGATCCACGCAGTCGGGGCTGGTCCCGAGGCGCCTGCGGCGTCCTCGGTCGACGAGGTCGTCGACCTCGGCGACGCCGTCCTGACCCCCGGATTCATCGACCTGCACGGGCACGGCGGTGCGGGCGCCGCGTACGAGGACGAGTCCTTCGCGGACGCCCTCGCGGTGCACCGGGCGCACGGCACGACCCGGTCGGTGCTGTCCCTCGTCGCGAACCCGGTTCCGACGCTCACCTCGTCACTGGACCGGGTGCGTGCGGTGATGGCGGACGACCCGCTCGTGCTCGGCGTGCACCTCGAGGGGCCGTTCCTCTCCCCGCACAACAAGGGCGCGCACAACGAGTCGTTCCTGATCGACCCGTCGCCTGATCCGGTGGCGGACCTGCTGCAGGCCGGTGACGGCGTCATCCGGCAGGTCACCATCGCCCCGGAACTCCCCGGCGCCCTGTCCGCGACGGAGCAGTTCGTCGCGGCCGACGTGGCCGTCGCCGTGGGCCACACCGTCGGCACGTACGACCAGGCGCGTGCCGCGTTCGACGCCGGTGCGACCCTGCTCACGCACGCGTTCAACGCCATGCCGGGCATCCACCACCGCGCCCCGGGGCCGATCGCCGCCGCCGTGGCCGACGACCGGGTGACGCTCGAACTCATCCTCGACGGGGTGCACGTGCACCCGTCCGTGGCATCGATGCTGCTCCGTGCCGCTCCGGGCCGCGTCGCCCTCATCACCGACGCCATGGGCGCTGCCGGCGCCGCCGACGGTTCCTACACGCTCGGGTCCCTCGCCGTGACCGTGACGGACGGCGTCGCGCACGTCGCCGGGACGGACACGATCGCCGGCTCGACGCTGACGCAGGACGTCGCGCTGCGGAACGCGGTCATGCGCGCGGGACTGCCGTTGCCCGAGGCCGTGGCGGCGTTGACGAGCGTGCCGGCTGCGGCGCTGGGGCTCGGCGACCGGCTGGGGCGGATCGCGCCGGGGTTCGCGGCGGACCTCGTGGCGCTGTCGCCGTCGCTCGAGGTGCAGCGGGTCTGGGGTGCCGGGCGACAGCTCGGCTGATCGGCGTGGACGAAGCCCAGCGGGACCGGCGACGACGGTTGGTGATCGGGATGACCGTGCTCACCATCACGCTGTGGACCGTCGCCATCGTCCTCGCGACGACCGTCCTGGTGCTCATCGGGCGACTCCCCGGCGAGGATCCGGAGCGGACGGCGCGGGGAAACGTCATCGCGACGGGCGCCTTCCTCTCGTTCGCCATCCCGGCGACCGCAGCGACGATCGGTCTCGTCGTGGTGCGCCGTGCGCGGGCTCAGGGCCGCGACTCGTGACCGCACGGCTGCCGGGTGCGGCGTCGAGGGTCGACCCGGCCCGGGCACGCGTCCTCGAGCTCCTCGGGTTGCCGTCCCTCGACTCGCTCCGTCCGACCGCGGTCCGCGTCGAACCCCTCGGAAGCGACGAGGCCGTGGAGTCGTCGCGTGTCGAGCTCGACACTGCAGACGGCGACACCATCCCGTGTCTGCTCCTCACACCGCACGGTCGTCATCGTGCCGACGTGATCGCCGTCCACCAGCACGCGGGCGACTTCGCCGTCGGGAAGCGCGAACCCGCCGGGCGAGCGGGAGACCCGAGTCTCGCCTACGGTGCGACGCTCGCGGCCGCCGGTGCCCGCGTGATCATGCCCGACCTGCTCGGGTTCGAGGAACGCCGACGTGCGTGGACCGACGAACCGGCCGCCGACGAACGACTCGACGCGCTGTTCCGCGTCGCGAACGGGAGCAGCCTCCAGGCGAAGCACACGTCCGACATCGCCACGGTGACCTCCTGGATGACCGAGACGAACCCGACCGAGGCCGGACCCGGCATCATCGGGCACTCCCTCGGCGGGCAGGTCGCACTGTTCGCGCTCGCCCTCGACTCCCGGTTGACGTCGGGCGTCGTGAGCTGCGGGCTCGGCACGCTGGCGTCGTTCGAGGCCGCTCGCATCCGTCACAACCCTGCGTGGTTCGTCCCGGGCCTCACCGCGGCTGGTGACGTCGCCCTGATCGCCGCCGCCGTCGACCGACCGCTCCTCGTGGCTTCGGGGACGGACGACGCGCTGTTCCCGCTCGACGGCGTGCACCACGTCCTCGATGCCTTCCGTCCGGACGTCGTGACGGCCGAGCTGTTCCCCGGCGGGCACACGATGCCACCGCACGTCACCGCGGCGGCCGTCCGGCACCTCGTGCCCGCCTGAGGACCGGTCCGTCGCTGTTCACGTCCGGCGCAGTCGATACTCGCCCGCGGTCGCCCTCTCTCCTCTCAGAGCCAGGCAGCCACCCCGCCATGCCGTGAGCACGTCCCGCTGCGCGACTGGCTGAAGCTGTAGGTGCCGTCGCCGCACTTGGCGGTCGCGCCGCTCGGAGCACTGTTCGCCACCTCGGGCCGACAGACGGTGGTGCCAGCGCTGTTGACGTACGTGCCGTTCGTGCACGTCGACTGCGCAGGAGGGGGCGGTGGCGCGACGTACGTGCCGACGGACGTCACTTGAGCGGTCGGTGGCGTCGTGACCGTGTCGCTCACGAGCGTGCGCCCGGTCTCCACACCGTCCGTCGTGGTGATGCGCCACGTCTTCGTCTGGACGCCGGCTCGCCCAGGCGTCGTGACGACCGACGTCCCTTGCGCGCGCGAGGCGTCCTGGACCGTCTGCGACGCGAAGGGGACCGAGATCGTCTCGGTCACCGTCTTCGTCACGACGACCGGCGTCGGCGTCGGTGTCGGCCTCGGGGTCCGGGACGGCGTCGCGGTCGGCGTCCGTTCGGCGACGAAGGCGTGAGGCCGGCTCGTCGACGTGTGGGCGGCTGCGACGACGGGCTCGGACGGCGTCGGATGCGTCGCGCCGAACGCCGAGCCGGAGCCGATCATCACGACGAGCGCGACGCCGGCGCCGATCGCTGCCGCGGACCGCTTCCGGGGCAGCCGGAGCCACGTCGTCCGCCGGAACACGACGCCGTAGACGGCCGTGACGAGAACGACCAGTGAGACGAGCATCACCGTCCCCCAGAAACCGTTGGACGCGAGCCCGACGAGCACGAGGAGGGCTGTCGCGATGAACCCGATCCACGTGCCGACGGGAATCCGCCGCCGCGTTCGGGTACTGGGCGGGGAGGATGGCGGGACGGACAACAGTGCTCCTTCGGGTCGAGAACTGCGTCAGTCTGCGATGCATCTCACGAGCAGCCCAGTCCCCTGTTCACGGGGCAGGCGCGGACCGGAGCCGGTCGTCCGGGCTCGGAAGCGTTCGGGGACCGGAGATCCACATCCCGCGGCCGGCCCCATCTCCACCTGCTCGGGGCAACGACTGCGAGGATGGCCCCATGAGCGTCATGGTCTCCCTCTTCGATGCGAACCGCACCCGCACCAGCGAGAAGTACACGGCCTACCCGCCGGAGGTGCTGCCGATGTTCGTCGCCGAGATGGACAGCATGCTCGCCGAGCCCGTGCGGGAGGCCCTCGTGGCCGCGGTCACCAACGGCGACACCGGGTACGTCGGGCACGGCCGTGCTCTGCCCGAGGCCTTCGCGGACTTCGCGGAGGCCCGGTGGGGCTGGCGTGTCGACCCCGACCTCGTCCGTACCACCACGGACGTCTCGGTCGCGGCGGTGGAGACGCTCCGCCGGGTGATCGAGCCCGGTGACCAGGTCGTCATCATGCCGCCCGTGTACCCGCCGTTCTGGGAGTACGTCGCCGAGGCCGGTGGCTCCGTGACCGAGGTCCCGCTTGTCGCACCGGAGGGCCCTGCCGACCCGTTCGACACGACGGCCGGGTGGCGGATGGACCTCGACGGGATCGCCCGGGCCTTCGCGGACGGCGCCCGGACGGTCCTGCTCTGCAACCCGCACAACCCCCTCGGCCTGGTGCACTCGCGAGACGACCTCGCCGCACTGGCCCGCCTGGCCGCGGAGTGGGGTGCCGTGGTGGTCTCCGACGAGATCCACGCCCCGCTCGTGCACGCCGACACGACGTTCACGCCGTTCCTCGACTCGTGCCCAGAGGCCGCCGGTCTCGGCGTGGCACTGACGAGCGCGAGCAAGGCGTGGAACCTCGCCGGGACGAAGTGCGCGCTGATGATCGGCGCCTCGGACCGCGCCCGCGAGTGGTTCGACGGCATGCCACGCGAGGTCGTCGAGCGCACCGGGATCCTCGGCTACACGGCGAGTGTGGCGGCGTTCAGCGAGGGCGGCCCGTGGCTCGCGTCGCTGCTCACCGAGCTCGCGGCGAACCGGCGCACCCTCGCCGAACGACTCGGCGACGTGCTGCCCGGCGCCGGGTACCGGCAGCCGCAGGCGTCGTACCTCGCGTGGCTCGACCTGCGGGCGCTCCCGTGGGGCGACGATCCCGCGGCCCTGCTCGTCGACGAGGCGAAGGTCGCGCTCGGCAGCGGACCGGACTTCGGGCGCCAGGGGGTCGGCTTCGCCCGGCTGAACTTCGGGTGCTCGGCGGAGACCCTCGACGAAGGACTCAGCCGCCTGCACACCGCGTGGTCGCGGCGGGCAGACGGCTGATCGGTCGAGCGCGGACGGACTACTCGAACAGCTGCCAGGCCGGCTTGTTCGCGTACGTGTACGTGTAGTAGTCGGCGAGCTTGAGGCCTGCGGCGGCTTCCTCGTCGACGACGACGGTCGCGTGCTCGTGCAGCTGCAGCGCGGACCCGGGGACGAACGACGACAGCGGACCCTCGACCGCGGCTGCCACCGCGTCGGCCTTCGACGAGCCCTGCGCCACGAGGACGAGCTCACGGGCGTCGAGGATGGTGCCGAGCCCCTGCGTCATGCAGTGCGTCGGGACCTGGTCGAGGTTGTCGAAGAACCGGGCGTTGGCCTCGCGCGTGGACGGCGCGAGGGTCTTGATGCGCGTGCGGGACGCGAACGACGACGTCGGCTCGTTGAACCCGATGTGCCCGTTCGCGCCGATGCCGAGGATCTGCACGTCGACCCCGCCGGCGGCGCGGATCGCGGCGTCGTACTCCTTCGCGGCGAACTCCAGGTCGGACGCGCGGCCGTCCGGCACCCGCACGCGGGAGGGCTCGAACCCGAGCGGTTCGATGACGTCACGCTGGATCACCGAGGCGTACGACTCCGGGTGCTCGAGCGGGATCCCGACGTACTCGTCGAGGGCGAACGCGCGGGCCTCGGCGAACGAGATCTCCCCCGCGTCGACACGACGCTTGAGGTCGGCGTAGATGCCCTGGGGGCTGGACCCCGTGGCGACACCGATGACGGCGGACGGCTTCTTGGCGACGACGGAAGCGATCTTGGCCGCGGCGACGCGACCGACCTCAGCCGGCGTGGGCAGGATGATGATCTCCACGGTCACAGCCTACTGGTCATGACCAGTCCGCGACAGGGCGGTGTCGGTAGCGTGGCGACATGCCCACGCCTGACTTCGTCCTGTCCCTCCGCGCGAAGATCGGGAACGACCCGCTCTGGCTCACCGGGGTCACCGCCGTCGTGACGCGCGGCGAGGGTCCTGATCGCGAGCTCCTCGTCGTGCGCCGGGCAGACAACCACGCCGTGACGCCGGTGACGGGCATCGTCGACCCCGGCGAGGAACCCGCGGTCGCCGCCGAGCGCGAGGTCCTCGAGGAGGCCGCCGTCGTCGCGGTCGCCGAGCGCCTGGCGTGGGTGCAGGTGCTGCCGGAGATGACGTACACGAACGGTGACCGGGCGCAGTACCTCGACCTGGTGTTCGCGTGCCGGTACGTGTCCGGTGAGCCCTTCCCCGCCGACGGCGAGAACACCGAGGCGTTCTGGGCCCGGCTCGACGCGCTGCCGGACATGTCGGCGAGCATGCGGGCTCGGATCGACGCGGCCCTCTCCGACGATCCGGCCGCACGCTTCCAGCGCTGATCCCACCGGACTGGAGGCACGGTGCGGCCCCGCCCCGCGCCTCCAGTCCGTCATCGGCCGGCTCCACCACCCGCCGAAGCGACAGATTCCCGCGAACGTTCTGCGGACATCTGTCGCTCCGGCGGGTCCGACCGGAGGGGCCGGCGAGCACTGTCGCCCTCGCGATCAGGTGAGCGGGGCCACCGCCACGGGCGCGCCGAGCAGGCGCACGGCGACGGCGTCGCCAGCCACGCGACGGTCGCCGACCTCGTGCTGGACGGTCACGACGGTGTCGTCGTCGAGCCGGACCGTGGTGCGCCGGATCGAGCCGAGGAAGCTCGACGCGACGACGGTTCCGGTGACGCCCTCTGCCGCGAAGGCGACGTCCTCGGGACGGACGAAGGCGATGACCGGGCCGTCGGCCGCCGCGGCGTCGAGCGCGGGGACGCGGAACCCGTACACGAACACGTCGCCGCCGCGCAGGTCGCCTCGGAGTCGGTTCGACTGCCCGACGAAGTCCGCGGTGAACGCCGACGACGGGGAGCGGTAGAGCTCCTCGGGCGTGCCGATCTGCTCGATGTCCCCGGCGTTCATCACGGCGATGCGGTCGGAGACGGCGAGCGCCTCCTCTTGGTCGTGGGTGACGAACACCGTGGTGATGCCGAGGTCGCTCTGGATGCGGCGAATCTCGTCGCGGAGGGACACCCGCACCTTGGCGTCGAGGGCGGACAGCGGTTCGTCGAGCAGCAGGACCCGGGGTCGGGTGACGAGCGCGCGGGCGAGGGCGACGCGTTGCTGCTGCCCTCCCGACAGCTGGTGCGGGTACCGGTCCGCGAAGTCCGCCAGGTGCACCATGTCGAGCGCGTCGATCACCCGCTCGCGGCGCGCTGCCGCCGGGACCCGGCGCATCTCCAGGCCGAAGGCGACGTTCTGCCGCACCGTCATGTGCGGGAACAGCGAGTACTGCTGGAACACCATGCCGATGTCGCGCTTGTTCACCGGGGTGCTCGCGACGTCGGCGCCGTCGATGCGGATCGAGCCGGCGTCGATGGCCTCGAGGCCGGCGAGCGCGCGGAGGGCCGTGGTCTTCCCGCACCCGGACGGGCCGAGCAGCGAGACGAACTCACCCGGTTCGACGCGGAGGGACAGGCCGGCCAGAGCGCGGTGGGCACCGTAGTGCTTCTCGACGGCCTCGAGCTCGACGGTCGCGCCCGTGGAGGACAGCGACGTCGGGGCGGCGGGGGCGGTGACGGTCATGCGGACTCCTTCTCGCCGGTGCGCCGCGCGCCGATCCGGCCGATGACGACGAGCAGCACGAACCCGAACACGAGTGCGCCGAGCGAGAAGATCGCGGCGACGTACGGGTCGGTCTGCTGCACGAGCACGAGCGCCGTCTGGAACGTCGTGCGGGACAGGAACGAGGCGAGGGTGTACTCGCCGAGGACGACCGTGATGGTCAGGAAGCACGCGGCCGTGATGCCGCGGCGGAGGTTCGGCAGGAGCACCCGCCACGTGACCGTCCACCACGAGGCGCCGAGGGACCGGGCGGCCTCGGACAGCACGGCCATGTCCATCGCGGTGATGGCGGCGGCGATCGGGCGGAACGCGAACGGCAGCGCGATGATGCCGATCGCGAAGGACAGCGTCCACGCGTCCGACCCGAAGACCTGCGCGACGACCTGGTACACGGGGATGAACCCGACCACCAGCACGACGACCGGGACGGTGATCGGCACGATGCAGACGAACTCCAGGACGCGGCGGAGGCGAGGGTACCGGAGGGCGGTGATGACCTGCGCGGGCAGGAGCACCAGCAGGACGATCGCCACCGCGATGACGGCGATGAGGAGCGAGGCGCCGAGGCCGTCGAACACCGGCTGGTAGGTCGCCGCGTTGAGCGGGTCCGCGATCGCCGTGTAGTGCGCGAGCGTCAGGCTCCCCTCCGTCCCCTGACGGAAGGTGAACTGGGCGAGGGCGACGAGCGGGACGGCGAACACGAGGCCGATCACGACCAGCACGATCGCGGCGGTGACCCGCGACGGAGCCGCGCCGAAGCGGGGAACGCGAGTCGTGCCTCCAGGCCGGTTCATCGCTGCCACCTCGCTGCCCGACGCTGCAGCAGCGAGTAGCCGCCCATCACGACGGCCATGACGACGACCATGCCGAAGGCGAGCACCCCGGCCACGTTCTGCAGCCCGATGATCGTCTCGCTCGTGAGCTGCGCGCGGATCGTGAGCGGCACGATCCCGCCCTGCGAGATGAGTGCCGCGGCGGTGGCGAACGACGAGAACCCGTTCGCGAACAGGAGCAGCAGCGAACCCCAGAAGGCGGGGGCGAGCACGGGCAGTCCGATGCGGCGCCAGTACGTCGCGCGGGAGGCGCCGAGCGTGGCGGCGGCCTCGCCCCACTGGGACTTGACGCCCTCCAGTGCGGGCATGAACGTCAGCACCATCAGCGGTACCTGGAAGTAGACGTAGGGGATGACGAGCCCGGGGACCGTGTACAGGAACCCGCCGCTCGCGTTGCGGTCGACGTTGAACGCGGACACCAGCCACGTGGTGACGAGCCCCTGCACGCCGATCGTCGCGATGAACGCGAAGGCGAGCATGACGCCGCCGAACTGGGCGAGGACGCTCGCGGCCGAGTCGATCATCGACCGGACGAGTCCGTCGGGCCGGAGTGCGGCGAGCGCCCAGCAGACGACAGCCCCGATGACGGCACCGATCACGGCAGAGGCGGCGGACAGCGCGAACGAGCCACCGAAGGCGCGGAGCACCGACGGGTCCGCGAAGGCGGCGAGGTTGACGACCGTCGGCCGACCGGAGGCGTCGAAGAAGCCACTGCCGATCGCGATCACCGCGGGGACGGCGAGGAAGAGCAGGACGTACGCGGCGAACGGGGTGAGGCCGAGCCACGCGACGCCGCCGCGTCGCCGGACACGGGGTCCGGCGACGCGGCGGGCGGTGGCATCGGCCGGCTGCTCGCTCGTGACGAGCGTCGCGCCGAGGGCCGGCGCTGCGGCGCTCTTCGCGCCTGCCGATGCGGTGGTCATGCTGGTCAGGAGCCCATCGTCGAGGCCCACTCGGCGGACAGCACCTTGGCCGCGGCCGTGGCCTGCTCGTCGGTCAGCTCGACGGAGTCCTTCGGCGCGCCGCCGGCGGCGTCGAGGGCGTCCTGGTCGACCTTGCCCGACTTCTCGAGCGCGGCGAGCGTGGACGGGAAGGCGCCGGCCTGCAGGTACAGGTTCTGCACGTCGGGGCTGGCGATGTACTCCTGCCAGAGGCGCGCGGCCGCGGGGTGCGGGGCGTCCTTGTTGATCGCCTGCGAGTAGTACGAGGCGAGGGCCTGGCCCTCGGGGACGACCGTCTTCCAGTTCTTGTTCCCGCTCGCTCCGGCGGCCGGACCCCACGCGAGGTTGTTGTAGGACCACTGGATGACGACCGGGGTCTCACCCGAGGCGACCGTCGCCTGCGTCGGCAGCACGTTCTGGAAGTTGCCGGCCTGCTTGAGCTTGCCGAAGTACTCGACGCCCTTCGTGATGTCGTCCGCCGAGCCGCCGTTCTCCAGCGCTGCGAGGTAGACCGCGCTCGCGGCCTGGTTCGCCTGCGTCGGGTCGCCCGAGATCGAGACCTTGCCCTTGTACTCGGAGCCGAGCAGGTCGTCCAGGTCCTTCGGCGCGGACTTCACCTTCGAGGAGTCGTAGCCGATCGACATCAGGCCCGTGTAGTCACGGGTCCAGGCACCGTCCTTCTCCTTCAGGTTCTCCGGGATGTCGCTCCAGTTCGCGACCTTGTAGTCGGTCAGCAGGTCGAGGTTCTGCTGCAGCACCGCGTTGCCGAGGTCGAGCACGTCGGGCGCGGTGGACTGGCCCTTCTGCGACTTCACCGCGGCGACCTCGTCGGCGCTCGAGCCGTTCGGGTTCGCGGAGTTGATCTTGATGCCGTACTTCTTGGTGAAGCCGTCGATGATCTTGCCGTAGTTGGCCCACGACGGCGGCAGCGCGATGACGTTGAGCTGTCCCTCCGACTTGGCGGCCTTCACGAGGGCGTCCATCCCGCCGGCGGACTCGGCGCTGGTGGCGGTCTTCCAGTCGGTGTCGGTGGTGCCGGACGTGCTGGCGGAGCTCGTGGCCGAGCATCCGGCGAGGGTGACGATCGCGGCGGCGGCGAGGGCGATGCCGGCGAGGGTGCGCTTGTGCTGCACGGGGTGTGCCTTTCGGGTGATCGGGAGGAACTCGGGGTCCGGGTCCTGGATGATCGTGGACTCGGCCGGTTTCCGGCCCGTGCTGCGGTGGTGAACGGTGGCGGAACAGCGGGTGCGGCTGTACGGTTTGCTCGCTCTTGCTGTTTTGCTCACGTTGGGCGCGTGGTCGCGTCCGGATCGGCCTGGAGGCACGGATGCAGTTCACGACGACGGTCCTGCAAGCACGGAAGACGGCTACCGGATTGCCCGTCCCACCGTCCGTCATCGAGGCGCTCGGCTCCGGCAAGCGTCCCGCCGTGGTCGTCACGGTCAACGGGGGCTACACCTACCGGTCGACCGTCGGGGTCATGAACGAGCAGTTCCTCGTGCCGCTGTCCGCTGAGCACCGGGCGGCCGCCGGGGTGGCCGCCGGCGACTCCGTGTCCGTGACGCTCGAGGTCGACACCCAGCCCCGGGTGGTCGACCTGCCCGCCGACCTCGAGACGGCGCTGCACGAGGCAGGGGTCCGCGCGGCGTTCGACACGCTCTCGAACTCGCGGCAGCGCGCGCTCGTCGACCCGGTGGTCTCGGCGAAGGCTCCGGAGACGCGTGCACGGCGGGTGGCGAAGGCCGTGGAGGCGCTGCGCACGTAGGGGGCGTGTGGGTGCCGTTCCGCGCGTAGGAGGCCGATCTGCGCGTAGGAGGCAGTTTCGCGCGTAGGAGGTCGCTCCTTCCGGCTGCCTACGCGCGATTCCGCTTCCTACTGCGCGCGCGATGGGACGAACCAGCACTCAGGGAACCTGTCGGACCACTCAGGTAGAGTCCTGCTCCCGCCGATCACCGAGAAGGACTCCCGTGACCGACACGCTCGACGTCGCCCCCGCCACCCCGAACCCCGCCGGTCCGCCGCGCCCCACCCGATCTGGCCCACGTGCGATCGGCTCGCTCATCTTCCTGTCGCGATGGCTGCAGGCACCGCTGTACCTCGGCCTGATCGTGGCGCAGATCGTCTACGTGATCGTGTTCATGATCGAGCTCTGGCACCTCGCCGAGACGGTCATCGCGGACCCGACGCACATCGACGAAGCGACCGTGATGCTCTCGGTGCTCGGCCTGATCGACGTCGTGATGATCGCGAACCTGCTCATCATGGTGATCATCGGCGGGTACGAGACCTTCGTCTCACGCGTGAACACCGAAGGACACCCCGATCAGCCGGAGTGGCTGTCCCACGTCAACGCGAACGTGCTCAAGGTGAAGCTCGCGATGGCCATCATCGGCATCTCGTCGATCCACCTGCTCAAGACGTTCATCGCGGTCGGTGACCTCGGCCGTTCTGGTGGCGGATCGATCGCAGGCGAGAGCTACACGTCAGAGGGCGTGTTCTGGCAGGTCGTCATCCACATGGTGTTCATCGTCTCCGCGGTCGCGCTGGCCTGGATCGACCGGATCTCCCGCCCGAAGTCGCACTGACGACGACGCCCGCGGTCAGGCAGCCAGATCGCGGGCGCTCCGCACGGGTCGCACCGCGCAGGGAAGCCCTGCGGCTCGCAGACGCCGGGCGAGCTGGTCGAGGTCCCACAGGTCACGCCACTCGAGCCGGATGATCCAGCGCACGGCGGGCACGGTGAGCAGCCGCTCGTGCCGACGCTTCTCGTCGACGATGACCTCGGCCGCCGATCGACCGTTCCGGTACCGGTCCTGGGTGTACTTCGCGCGGCCGTCGACCTCGACGATCACGCCGTGCTCCGGGAACCAGAAGTCCACCTCGTAGCGGTGCCCGTCGACCACGAACGCCTGCTGCAGCACGGGCGTTGGGAGACCGAGCTCACGGAAGACCACACGTGTGAACGACTCCGCCGGTGATCCGGACCGGCCGTCCGCGAGGTCGAGGACCAGCGATGCTGTCGCGCGTCCTCTGTCGTGGGCGGTCCCCCCGACCGCTCGGACGATCTGCTGACGGGTGAGCCCTCGGCGTAGGGCAGCATCCGCCACGACCACCGCGGCCCGTACATCGCCGAGGAGCGCGACGTCCGCCACGGTGCGGGCGACCGAGGTGAACCGCACACCGGCGTGCTCGACGACGTCGTCTGCGCCGAACGGTCGCGTGTGGAGCTTGAGCGACTCCGACCCGGACCGGTACTGCGACTTCGGTACGGTGACGTGGACAGTGTCCGGCCACGGGTACAGCCAGGGCAACCCGTGCGCGGCGACGGCTGAGACGTGCGAACCAGCAGCGGCGGCACTCCGCCGCCCGAGCCGCGCGAACACGCGGGTGACGTACCGCTGCCGTGGCCCAGCGGCGTCCCAGTCGGCCCCTCGCACGAAGGCGTTCGGACCGACGCGCACGAGTCGGCCGGGACCGTCACCTGCGGCTCGCCTGCGCATCGTCGCGCCGGAGCGACCAGCATCCCGCGTGGTGCTGGCCCGGTAGATCGCGAGTGGCTGTTCCATGTCTCCACGGTCCTGGACGGACGCCGTCGTTCGGCGAGCCGACAGGCGGACTGTGGACGGGCCTCCAGGCGGACCGCCCTGTGGAGGGGAGAGCTTCCTTCCCATCGCAACCGCGCTTAGAAGCCAGATCGCTCGTAGGAGGCAAGAAGATCCTGCCTCCTACTCGCGATTCGGCGCCCACGCGCGAAACGGCCTCCTACGCGCGATTCGGCAACCACGGCACCCACGGCAACCAAGCTGACCAAGCCAAACAGGGCACCCCAAGGCACCCAAGGCACCAGTGACCCCAGCGCGCGCAACACGGCGCCGGACGGAACGCACCCGTGTCCCGTCCGGCGCCGCGGTCTCCAGCGCGGGCCCGCTGCCTCAGGCCCGACGCACCCGCAGAGTCACGATCTCGAAGGGCCGGAGCGTGAGCACGACCGGCTCCCCCGACTCCCACGAGTCCCCCAGCGGGCGTTCCAGCAGGTCCACCGTCGCCACCGAAGCGACGTCGAACCCGAAGTCCACGCCGACGTCCGAGGCACGCCCTCCCGACGCCTCGTACAGTCGCACGACGACGTCCCCGGAGCGATCCTCGGCGAGCTTCACGGCCTCGACGAGCACCTGCGGCGACGACACCGTCACGAGCGGCTCGACCGGAGCGGAACCCGCGACCGTCCGCACCGGCAGGTTCAACCGGTACCCGGAGTCGGCCGCGTCGAGCACCGAGGCGCCCACCCGCAGGACGGTCCGGAACACGTGGTGCCCCTGGTCGGCGTTCGGGTCCGGGAAGGTCGGCGCACGCAGCAGGGACTCGCGCACGAGCGTGGTGGTGCCCCCGTCGGCCCGGGTGTTCCGCGTGATGTCGTGTCCGTACGTGGAGTCGTTCGCGACGGCGACCCCGAAGCCCGGCTCGGCGACGTGCACCCAGCGGTGCGCCGACGTCTCGAAGCGCGCCATGTCCCACGAGGTGTTCTGGTGGGTGGGCCGGTCGATGTGCCCGAACTGGATCTCGCTCGAGGCCGATGCCGCGCGCACGTCGAGCGGGAACGCCAGCTTGAGCAGCTTCTGGTGCTCGTGCCAGTCGACCTCGGTCTCGATCGTCAGCTCGGGTTGCCCGGCCACCGCCGAGTACCGCGTGGTGAGCGTCGACGACCCGAACGACCGCTCCACCACGAGCGACGAACCGTCGATCGTCACTGACGACGCAGCGAGTACGGTCCCGCTGCGCTGGTACGCGCGGTCGATGTCCCACGCCTCCCACTGGTTCGGGGTGTCCCGGAACACGGTGTACTCCGCGGCGGCCGAACCCGGCGCGACGGCGTCACGACCGGTCGAGTGGTCGACGAGCGACACCACGTGGCCGGCCGCGTCGATGGTCGCGGTGACGACGCCGGTGTCGATGACGAAGTGGTCACCGGAACGGACTGGAGGCACGGCTCGCGGTTCGTCGGTCGGCGAACCTCCCAGGGCGGTCACCCCGTCCGCCGCGACGGGCGAGGCGTTGAACCGCACGACCGTCCCGACGGAGGCCCCGCCACCGACGGTGTCGGACGACGGCGCGTCGAGCAGGCCGCTGCTGCCACCGGCGAGGGACGTCGACGATGCCCCGACCCCGGCGAGCGCCGCTTCCCCACCGTTCGCGAGCGCGGTCGTCGCGTCGCCGATCAGCCCCTCGAGGGTGGCCGCGACGAGCCGGTAGTTCTCCTCGGCGTTCTCGTAGACCCAGGCGATCGAGGACCCCGGCAGGATGTCGTGGAACTGCTGCAGGAGGACGGTGTGCCAGGCCTGCTCGAGCTCCTCGTACGGGTAGTCGAGCCCGAGTCGGACGGCGGCGGTCGCGGCCCAGAGCTCGGCCTCGCGCAGCAGGTGCTCGGAGCGGCGGTTGCCCTGCTTCGTGCGGATCTGCGACGTGTACGTCCCGCGGTGGAACTCGAGGTACATCTCCCCCGACCACACGGCGGGCGTGGGCAGTGCGGCCTCGAGCTCCTCGAAGACCTGCGCGGGGGTGCCGAGGTCGACCCGGGGCGAGCCGTCGAGGTCGTGCTGGCGCCGGGCGGCTGCGACCATCTCGCGGGTGGGGCCGCCACCGCCGTCACCGAAGCCGTAGAGCAGCATCGAGGTGTTGGCGACCCCGCGCTCCTTGTTCTGCCGTTCCCCGCGGTGCAGGTCGGCGGCCGAGACGTCGGAGTTGTAGGTGTCGGCCGGGGGCAGGTGGGTCAGGACCCGGGAGCCGTCGATGCCCTCCCAGTGGAACGAGGTGTGCGGGATGACGTTCGTCTCGTTCCACGACGGCTTCTGGGTGACGAACCACTTCGAGCCGGCGGCGCGGACGATCTGGGGCAGGGCACCCGAGTAGCCGAAGGAGTCGGGGAGCCAGGCCTCGGGGGTGTCGATGCCGAACTCGTCCAGGAAGAACCGCTTGCCGGCGACGAACTGCCGGGCGAGGGCCTCACCACCTGGAAGGTTCGTGTCCGACTCGACCCACATGCCGCCCACGGGGATCCACCGGCCCTCGGCGACCCGTTCCCTGATGCGGGCCCAGATCGACGGGTAGCCGTCCCGGATCCACGCGTACTGCTGCGCCGACGAGCAGGCGAACGTGAAGTCGGGGTCGCGGTCCATCAGGTCGAGCACGTTGGAGAACGTGCGGGCGCACTTGCGGATCGTCTCGCGGACGGGCCAGAGCCAGGCGGAGTCGATGTGCGCGTGGCCGACGGCGATGGCCCGTCCAGCCGAGCCCGAAGCCCCGACGGCGAGCAACGGTGCGAGGACGTCCCGGGTGGCCGCGGCCGTCCCGGCGACGTCGTCCGGGTCGAGGGCGTCGGCGGCCCGTTCGAGTCCGCGGAGGATGTCAGCGCCGCGGGTGCCGTCGGTGGGCACCTCGGCCATGAGCCCCCGGAGGACCCAGAAGTCCTGCTGGAGCTCCCACACGGTGTCGTCCCGCTCGACGATCTCGAGCGCGCGCAGCTTGTAGATCGGCTTCGAGCCGGCGGTCGAGCGCGACCCGAGCGGGGTGGCGCCCTGGAAGGTGTCGCCGCCGATGTCCGGGTTGGCCGCTGCCTCGACGTAGAGCTCGAACGACTCGCCGGGGCCGACCTCGAGCGGGACCGTGTCGTTCTTCGGCTCGACGCCCTTGATGGTCGAGCCGTCCGGACGCCACGCGAGCCCCTCGGCCTGGAACCCGGGGTGCCGCTTCGTGAACCCGAGGTCCACCAGCAGCTCCGCGGTGGTGCCCGGCGCCGTCCCGAAGTCCGCGGGCACGGTGCCCCGGATCCGGAACCAGGTGGTTCCCCAGGGCCGACCGCCCCAGGCCCCGCCGACCGCGAACGGCTCGTAGTCGGCCGCCACCGCGACGTCGAACGGCACCGGTTCGTCCGGCACGGTCCACGCCGCGATCTCCACCGGGGCGGACCGGCGGTGGACCGCGGGGTCGATGCGGTCCCGGACGAGCCGGGCGATGCGGGCTTCGACGAGGGGTTCGTCGTGGTGCATGGAGGTGGTTCCTTTCCAGCAGGGCGGGGACGGACGCTCAGCCCTTGATGCCGCCGGCGAGGGCGTTGCCGCCGCCGAGGCCCCGGGACACGAGCACGTAGAGGGCGATGACGGGCACGGAGTAGATGATCGAGAAGGCCGCGAGCTGCCCGTACGCCACCGCCCCGTACTGCCCGAAGAAGTTGAAGATGCTCACCGCGGCGGGCACCTTGTCGGGCGAGAGCAGCAGGACGAAGGGGACGAAGAAGTTCCCCCACGCCTGGATGAACACGAAGATGAACACCACGGCGATGCCCGGGCGCATGAGCGGCACGACGATGCGCGTCAGCGTGGTCATCATCGAGGCGCCGTCGGTCCAGGCGGCTTCCTCCAGCGAGATCGGCACGGAGTCCATGAAGTTCTTCGCCATCCAGATCGCCATCGGCAGCGAGGTGGCGGCGAGGAAGAAGATGCAGCCCCACACGTTGTCGATGAGGTTGAGCGACACGAACAGTGCGTAGACCGGCACCATCATCGCGGTGATCGGCAGGCCGGTGCCGAACAGGATCCCGTACAGGAACGGCTTGTTGACGCGCATCTTGTAGCGGGACAGCGGGTAGGCCGCCAGCAGCGCGAAGACCACGGTGACGAGCGCCGTGCCGCCGGAGATGAGCAGGCTGTTCGCGAGCGGGATGAACGACAGCTCCGGTGTGAGGACCTTCGTGAAGTTGTCGAGCGTGAACGTCGAGGGCACCTTCACCGACAGCGACGCGTCGGGGTCGACCGAGGCGAGCACGAGCCACAGCAGCGGCACCGCGAAGCACAGCGCGATGACGAGCAGCACGATGTTCGACACCCAGCGCATGGTGCGGCCGCGCGGGGAGGTCATGTGGAGCGCACCCGGGGCGGTCACCGAACGGGTGGCGTTGGACACGGGACGGTCGGCGGTGAGTGCCATCAGTCCACCTCCGGCTTGAGTGCCTTGATGTAGATGATCGAGAAGACCGCGCCGACCACGAGCAGGATCGTGGCGATCGCCGTCCCGAAGCCGAGCTGCGAGAACTTGAACGCCTCTTGGTAGGCGAGGATCGGCAGCGTGGACGAGTCCGTCCCGGGGCCACCGGCGGTCATCACGTAGATGAGGGTGAAGACCGACAGGGTCTGCAGCGTCGTGAGCATGAGGTTCGTCGAGATCGACCGGCGGATGACGGGCAGCGTGATGTACACGAGTCGCTGCCAGCCGGTGGCGCCGTCGACCTCGGCGGACTCGGTGATCTCCTCGGGGACCTCCTGCACGGCGGCGGAGTACACGAGCATCGAGAACGCCGTGCCGCGCCAGATGTTCGCCAGGATCACGGCGAGCATCGGGTACGTGTAGAGCCAGTTCGGCCCGCTGATCCCGATCGACGCGAGGAACTCGTTGAGCGTCCCCTTGTCGTTGAAGAACGCGTACGCCGCGAACGACGCCACGATCTCGGGCAGCACCCACGCGGCGACGACGAAGGTGCCGACGATCGCGCGGACGGCCTTGTGGGCGCTGCGCATGAGGAGCGCGAGTCCGAGGCCGAGCACGTTCTGCCCGACCACTGCGGAGGCGAGCAGGAAGACGATCGTGAGGATGACGGACTTCGGGAAGTCCGGGTCCTGGAACAGCTCGAGGTAGTTCTTCAGGCCGACGAACTGCTGGTCGGCGGCGCCGACACCCGTCAGCGCCGAGTTGGTGAACGACCCGTAGAACGACGAGATGACCGGGCCGAGCAGGAAGATGACGAGGAGGACGACGGCGGGGAGGAGCGGGACCGCTCGTCCCACGTTCCGCAGCGGCTTCCGCTTGCGCGGGACCGGCGGATCGGTGCGCTTCGGCGCACCGGGCGCCGACAGCGTCGGCGCGAGTGGGGTGCTGGACACGGGTTGGTTGCCTTCCGGGTGCGGAGGGGGTTCCGAAGGTGGGGAAGGACGGACTGGAGGCGCGGGGCGGGCGTGCTCCGCGCCTCCAGTCCGTCAGGTGGTCACCGCAGCGATCAGCCGGAGGTGGTGTTGTCCTTGCCGACCACGCCGACGACGCTCTTGTCGTAGGCCTCGGCGGCTTGCTTCGGTGTCTGCTGCCCCGTCATGACCGATTCCATCGCGACCTGGATGGCGTTCGAGACCTGGGAGTAGTCACTCGTCGCCGGGCGGAAGTTCGTGTGTTCCACGAGCCCGGAGAAGAACTTGAACGTCGGGTTGGAGGCGTCGTACGACGGATCCTCGGCGACGTCCTTGCGCACCGCGATCTGGCTGTTCTCGATGTCGTACTTCAGCGAGCCCTCCTTGTTGAGGAAGGTCGAGATGAAGTCGAACGCGGCCTGCGGGTTCTTCGAGTTCTTGCCCACCGCGAGGGTCCAGCCACCGGACATCGAGTTGTAGCCCGGATCCTGACCGTTCTGCGTCGGCATCGGCGCCTGGCCCATCACGTCGGACCACTCGGGCCACGGCGCAGTGCCGGACTTCAGCCACGTACCGGACTGCCACGACCCGTCGAGGTCGATCGCGAGCTGACCCTTGGGGAGCCACGTCTGCGCGATCGTGGTGCCGACCTGGCTGTCGAGCGCCTGCTGCGGTGTCGGGCCGAGGCCGCCCTGGTAGACGTCCTTGATGAACTTCAGGGAGTCCTCGAACTGCTTCGAGCCCGTGACCCACTTCTTGTCCTTGTAGAGCGTGTTGCCGGAGCCGTCCGCCCCGTAGAGGAGCATCTCGAAGCCCTGCATCGTCGACGCCTCGCCCTGGGGCTTGCCGGAGTAGACGTTGAACGGGATGACGCCCGGGTCCTTCTCCTTGATCGTCTTCGCCGCGGCGAGCACGTCGTCCCAGGTCTTCGGCTGCCACGGAACGGGCAGGCCGACCTTCTTGAAGATGTCCTTGTTGTACCAGAGGGCACGGGTGTCGGTGCCCATCGGGATGCCGTAGGTCTTGCCGTCGACGCCCTCACCGGCCTGCTTGGCGTTGTCGTAGAACTGGCTCCAGTCCTTCCACTTCGCCGTGTACTTGTCGAGCGGCAGGAGGTACCCGGCCTGCGCGTCGGCCTTGATGAGGAAGGTGTCCTCGTACATGACGTCCGGAGCGGTGGCCGGCGCCTTGTTCATGAGCGCGAGCTTCGTGTAGTAGTCGTTCTCCTGCGCCTGGATCGGCACGAGTTCGACCTTCTTGCCCGGGTTGTCCTTCTCGTACTCCTTCTTGACGACCTTCATCTGGGCGTCGAGTTGCTGGAAGGCGCCGAACTTCTGGTACGCGATCTTGATCGTGTCGCTCGAGGCGGACCCCGAGCTCGAGCAGCCTGCCAGGCCCACCGCGGCGACGGCCACGGCTGCGAGTCCGGCGATGATTCGGGTGCGTTTCATCGGTGCTCCTTTGCACAGGTGGCGGGCTCCATCGCCCGCTCGCACACTTAGTCCACCGTATTGACTTATTGCTGTCAAGAGGTTTTTCGTGACGATGCGGTCACGGAGCGGGGCCGGGGCTTCCGGGCGCCGGGCGCTTCCGGGCGCGGGCCCGCGCGCCGGGCGCCGGGCGCTTCCGGGCGTACCGGCACGAATCGGGCGTACCTGGTCGGAAGTTCTGACCAGGTACGCCCGATTCGACTTCCCATCGCAGATGTCCTGGGAAGGAACGCCCGTCAGCGGATCGGCGTGGCACCGCCCGTGACCGTGATGCCGCCGGTCGCCGGGACATCGACGAGCAGCACGCTCGGTCGGCCGACGTGCCGCCCCTGCCGGATCACGACGCGGTCATCCGGTGCAACGGCCCCGACCTCGCGCAGGTACGCACCAGTGGCCGCCGCTGCTGAACCGGTCGCCGGGTCCTCGGTGATGCGGCCGACCGGGAAGAGGTTGCGGGCCTCGTACTCCAACGGTGCGGTCTGGTGCAGCACCGTGACCGTCCCAGCCCACCCGGCCTCGTGCGCGAGCTCCGCGAGAGGGCTCGGTGCGAACCGGAACTGGTGGAACAGTTGCTCGTCGGCGAGGACGACCACCGGGTGCTGGTTCCCGGCGAAGGACTCCAGGACGGGGAACCCCTCGGCGACGTCGTCCGGCACCAGGCCGAGCAGCCCGAACAGCCGGTCGCGCAGGGTCGGGTCGAGCGGTCGCACGCTCGGCTCCACGCTCGTCATCGCGACCTGCACGGTGCCGTCCGGCGCAGCCGTCGCGTCGAGGGCGATCTCCCCCGCGCCCGTCGTGAAGACCCGTCGCCCGAGGCCGTCGCGCTCCGCCAGGACCACCGCGGTGGCGATCGTGGCGTGGCCGCAGAACGGGACCTCGGCCCCCGGGGAGAAGTACCGGACGTGCGGGCCGGTGGGGGTGTGCCCGACGACGAAGGCGGTCTCGGGGTAGGCGACGTCGCGGGCGATCGCCTGCATCTCGTCGTCGGAGAGGTCGGCTGCGTCCAGCACGATGCCCGCGGGGTTGCCACCGCCCGGCTCGGAGGCGAACGCGGTGTACCGGAGGATCTCGATGCTCACGGTCTCGACGGTACTGCCCGGCGCCGACGTCGCTCGCGGGCCGATCGGGAGCGCGTGGCCTGCGCTCGGGGGTCGGCTGCCCAGGCCGCGTTCAGTGAGCAGCAATGGTCGGGTCCGCATCGCGAACCCGACCATTGCTGCTCACTCGATCACACCGACACGCGCGCTCCGCGACGACGACGGGCCACCAGGACGCCCGCGCCGGCCGCGAGGAGCAGGAACGCCGCCACCGCGCCGGCACCGAGCCCCTCGGCGCCGGTGTACGCCAACTCGCCCGTCGCCGGGTCGATGCGGATCGTCGTCCACCCGAGCACCGTCCCGTCCGCCGCCGTCACCACGATCCGGTGCGTCCCGGCCGGAGCATCCGCCGGGATCGTCGCCCGCACCGTGCCGTCCGCGGCGACCGTCACCGTCCCCAGCAGCGTCGGCGTCGAGAACATCCACACGTTCACCCGGTCGCCGGCGTACTGCGTGCCGACCGTGATCGTGATCGTCTCCCCCGCACGACCCGACGACGGCGCCGACACCGAACCACGGTTCGCCTCGGTCAGCGACGACTCCGACGGAGCCACCGGAGTCGTCGGCGTCCCCGCCGGCCCCGAACCGGGGTTCGGGGCGGGCGTCGACCCACCACCACCCGGAGTCGGGGTCGGGGGCGGGGTCGTCCCTCCATCACCAGGCGTCCCACCGTCCCCCGGCGTCGACCCGTCGCACGGGTACGTCCCCGTCCGGAGCGAGAACCCGTCCGTGTCGTTGTCGTCCGCGTAGAAGGTGGCTCGTGAGCCGCTCGCGCACACGCCCGAGATCGCGAAGCCCTCGTTGGCCAGGGTGCGGTCGGCCGCCGACGGTGCCTCGTACACGGTCGACGCGGTGAACGCACCGTCAGACACCTCGTACAGCGCGGTGCGGCCGGAGCACGCGTCGTCGCAGACCACCCAGAGCGCGTCGAGCGTCGGGTCGAACTGGACGTCCGCGACGATGGAGAACGGCGTCGCGATCGTGGCCACCCGCTGGAACGAACCGTCGTCCATCAGGGCGTAGGCGTAGACGCTCGCGGTGCCCTCGACCCCGACGAAGAACAGGCCGTCTCCGTGCCCCGCGTACGTGGCAGGGGCGTAGGCGGCGCCGGTGTGCTCGTCCGCGAATCCGTGCGCGGTGAGCCAGGAGTCCGGGATCCAGGTGACGCCCTCGAGGCCGGCGTTCGCCCCGAGACCCGGGAAGTCCGCGGCGAGGTTCCACTCGTCCGTCGCGTTCAGCGTCGACTCCCCGCCGGACGTCGTCGCGAACCGCAGGACCGCCGGGCGGCTCGTCGACGACACGTCGTTGTTGCGCTCGGTCGACACGTACACCGCGCCGGGGTCGTCCGACGTCACGGTGACGCCCTCGGCGTCCGGCGTCCCGGAACCGTCGGCGTAGTGGAGCTTCGTGCCGACAGCGTTCGACGGAGCCCAGCCGCCCCTGCCGTCCGACACGAGGTGGTAGAGCAGCCCGTCGCCGTTCTGCACGGCCCAGACCTGGCCCTGCGCCGAGGTCGGGGAGGTCGTCCAGTCGATGCCGCTCAGGTCGCCCGTGAAGGTGTCCTCGTCGTCGAGCACGGTCTCGTCCGGGCCGCCGGGCCAGGGCTCGGCCGTGACGACACCGGCGAACCGGTTGGCGGCGCCCTTCGTCGGCGCGGCGGTGTCCGCGAAGGCGCCGGTGCCGTCGGGGTTCCGGCCGTACGTCGACGCGGCGTGCGCGGTCCACGAGTACGAGTCGACGAGCTGCCCCTGCGGGTCGAAGACCCGGGCGGAGTCCGCCTTGCCGAGCCCGAAGCCGAAGGAGGCCTCGTCGAGCACCGTGAAGCCACCCGGGGCCACCGTCGTGCCGGCGGGGATCGGGTACGTGTGGTCGTCCTCACTGTCCTTGAGGACGTAGCCGCCGAGGTCCACCGTCCTCGTGCCGACGTTCGTCAGCTCCACCCAGTCACCCGGGGTGCCGCCGTCCGACTCGACCTCGTTGATGCGCACCGGCGAGGAGCAGTCGTTCGCCGCGCCCTTGGTCGACGCGGTGGTGTCCACGAGGGCGCCGGTGCCGTCCGGGCAGCGGCCGTACGTGACCGCCGCGTGGGTCGTCCAGGAGTACCGCAGCACGAGGTCCCCGGCCGGGTCGTACACGCGTGCGGTGTCCGCTCCGCCGAGGCCGAAGTCGAAGCCGGGAGCGGTCGCGGACAGCTGGTCGATGACGAAGTACCCGCCGGCGGCGATCGTCGACCCAGCGGGCAGGACGTAGGCGTCGTGGGAGCTGTCGTCGTCGAGGAACGCGTACCCGGACAGGTCGATCGCGGCGGACGAGGTGTTCCGCAGTTCGACCCAGTCGGTGTCGTCACCGTTCGACTCGACCTCGTTGACGACGAGGCCGTTCGCGGCGGCGGGCCCGACGTTCGGGTCGTCGTCACCGACGGCAGCGGAGGCGGGCGTCGCTGTGAGGACGCCGGCGGCGACGACGAGGCCGGCTGCGACGGACGCGCCGAAGCGCAGGGCACGGGGATGCATGCAGGGTCCTTCTCGGGAGGTCAGGGGCGGACCTGCACGACTGTTCAGCACCCGGGCGTCCGCCCGGTGGCGACCAGGTGAACGACAGGTGTCGCGGGCACCGGACGCAACCAGACGACGGACTGGAGGCACGGTGCGGGCCCGCCCCGCGCCTCCAGTCCGCCCCTGGTCGCGACCACCCCGCGGCGCGAGCCGGTCGATCAGCGTCGGATGAGGAGCGCGCTGGCGCGCGGCGACAACGCCGCGTCGAGCACGAGGCAGGCAGCCCCGACGGCGGCGACGTCCGCGCCCCGGTCGCTCTCGTCGACGACCACCGGGTGCTTCGGCACCAGCAGCGGCGACTCGACGATCGCGGCACGGGCGGCCGGCAGCGCGGCACTCGCCACCCGCGACCAGAACGGTCCGCCGAAGACCACGCGGTCGATGTCGAGCAGGTTGACGATGAGGACGACGGCGTTGCCCATCACGGTGCCGGCGTCCTCCGCCAGGCCGATCGCCACCGGGTCCCCGGCGTCGATCGCGGCGGCGAGCCCGTCCCACGCGCGGTCCACGGACTCGACGTCCGAGGGGGCGTCGAGCTGGAGCCCGCGGTCCCGGGCGATCTGCACGAGTCGGTCCGGGGCGACGGCCGCGCCGACCTCACCCCGGGTGCCGGCACTGTCCGGGGTGCCGGCGAGGGCGCCCTGGTCGACCATGATGTGTCCGGCGTCACCGGCGTTCGAACCCACACCGCGGACCGGTTCGTGGTCGACGGCGAGCCCCACGCCGAACCCGGTGCCGAAGTACACGAAGGCGAAGTTCCGCGCCGAGGACTCCCCCGCCAGGAACATCTCGCCGACCACCGCGGCCGTCACGTCCTTCTCGAGGAGCACCGGGTAGCCCGTCGCCTCGGACAGCGCGTCACGCAGCGGCACGTCCCGCCAGCGCGGCAGGAACGGGGGGTCGAGCACCACGCCGGCGTCCACGTCGATCGGGCCCGGGCTGGCGATGCCCACGCCGAGCACCGCGTCCATGTCGACCTCGGCGTCGCGCACGAGCCCGTCGATCGCGGTGGCGATGGTGCGGACTACCTCGGACGGATCGTCCGCGGTCGGCGTGGACGTCGTGGTCGAGGCGACGACCGTCCCGGCGAGGTCGAGCAGCACGTAGGTCACGACGGCCGGGTCGACGTGCACTCCGACGGCGTACCGACTGGCTGCCTCGAGCCGCAGGATGGTCCGGGGCTTGCCGCGTCCGGACACGATCGTGCCGGACTCGGCGATCATCCCCGCCTCGATGAGGAACCGCGTGACGTTCGACACCGTCTGCGCGCTCAGTCCCGTGCGCGAGGCGAGTTCGACGCGGCTGAGTCCGTCGGGCGAGCGGCGCACCGCGTCGAGCACGACGGTGCGGTTGAACCCGCCGATCGACGGGAGGTTCGCCCCGCGCCGATGTTCTGCCATTCCGCGACCATACCGCGCGGGCGGCTCCGGCAACGGTGCGGTGACGTTCTCGACGCCGCGCTGGCCCCCGCACGGGTACCACCGTTAGCCTGAGCGGCATGACGGACCTCCGCCTCGAAGAACTCTCCGCGTCGACCGCTGCGGCGGCGAACTCCCTGACGCTCAAGCCCGGGCAGGAACAGTTCGTGCAGCCGACGACGTACGGCGTCGCGGAGTCCGACGTGAAGCCCAGTTCCGCGTGGACCCGTGTCGTGCTCGACGGCGACGAGGTCGTCGGCATGATCATCGGCACCTTCGACGAGGACAACTCCGAGGAAGAACTCCGCAGTGCCATCTGGCGTGTGAACGTGTCGGCGACGGCGCAGGGCCGCGGTGTCGGTCGGTTCGCCGTGCACGGTCTGGCCGACGAGGCCCGGAGCCGTGGCCTCGAGCGCCTCACGGTCGTCTACGAACCCGGCGGCGACGACAGCCCCGAGCCGTTCTTCCGCGCGGTCGGGTTCGAGGTCGTCCGTGAGACCCAGTACGGCGACCACTTCGCGGTGCTGAAGCTGGTGTGACCGAGGGCGCGCCTGACGACTTCGGCGCGGCCGTCGCCGAGGTCGTCCGCCTCATCCCCGCCGGGCACGTCATGACCTACGGGGACGTCGCTGCCGCGCTCGGTTCACGGGCGTCGCGCGCGGTCGGCAAGGTGATGGCGCACGAGGGCTCCGACCTGCCGTGGTGGCGGGTGGTCCGGTCCGGTGGGTTGCCGCCGGTGCACCACGAGGCGCGGGCGCACGAGCACTACCGAGCCGAGGGGACGCCGCTCGTGCAGGGGACGACGACCTGGAGGATCGACATGCGCCGGGCGCGATGGTCACCCTCCACGGACGCGGACGACCCGTTCTGACCACCGTGGAAACGTCCGCTGACGTTAGGCTCCGAGGGTGGGGTCACGATCGGGGCAGCAACGGACGTCGGCGGAGGCGCTCGATGCGATCGCGGCCACCATCTACCGTGAGTACGGCATCGACCCGATCAGCTTCGTTTCAGACGGAGATTCGGCGCTCCTCGGGTACCAGCGCCCGGACGGCACCCGGGTCTCGCTAACCCAGCACCCCGTCGAGTGGCACATCGTCGTCGTGGATCGAACCGGGCAGGTCATCGACGACCAGCGTGGCCGTGGGACGCCAGCACGCTCCTTCGTCGCCGGACAACGGCTCGATCTGTTGCTGCGGCCGCCGACGCCACGAGCGCGACCCCTCACCATCACGCCGTCGCTGCCCATCGTGACGAAACTCACCGGCACGCTCTTCGCGGTCGCCGCGTTCGTGGTCGTGAAGGCGCTCGCGATCGCCGCCGGACCGGACGGGTCCTGGTCGGGAGAGCGGCTCCCTGTCGTCCAGGCGATCCTCGGCACCATGGACCTCGGGACCCTCCCGGCGGCCGTGTTCGGCGCGTTCGTCAGAGATCCATTCCTCGGGCTCTTGGTCGTCCTGTCGCTCACGATCACCCTCATCGGCTCGTCCATGCCGAGTCTGGTGCGATCCATCGATGTCCTGCACTGGAGGATCGGCATACTCTTCCTCGTCGCGTGCACCGCTGGATTCCTCGCCTTCACCGTCGCCCCGTCGTGGTGGCACCGTGTCGGCCTCGCCTCGGCGCTCGTGATCCTGCTCTGGGCGTCCTTCCCGCTGTGGACCGTCGAGTGGCGACTCCGCCGTTGGCAGCGGATGGCTCGGGACGTCCAGCTCAGGAACCGTCACGCGCCGAGACCGCTGAACCTGGCGGTCACGGACCAGGAACGGGTCGCCGATACCGTCGTCACATCATCGTCGCTCGCGCTGCAGGCATTGGACCGCAAGAAGGCCCGTTGGGGAAGGTCTCGGCGTTTCAACGAGGCGTTCAGCGCGGCGGCGGACGCGGCGGCGGAAGTGCGCGCGCGGCAGCGGTCGGCGAACAGCCACAGAGTCGTTCGGGCGAAGCGGCGATCTGCGCAGATCTGGGACGTCCAGATGAACATCGTCCAGTTCGTCGTCCTCGTGTGCCCGCTCATCACGGGGGTGGGGCTGGCCACCTCGCCGACTCCGTGGGTTCCCGAGCAGTGCGCGCGCGTCGCTGCAGGGAGCGCCGTCGACTTCTACGAGTTCCCGGGCTCGCCGAGCGTGCGGATACGGAGCGACGACAGGACGCTGCTCCAGCCGTCCGACCTCGGAACGGGAGAGCCGGACTACGGGCGGTGCTGACCGGCCGTCGAGGTCACCGCCGCCAGCTCAGAGGTCGCCGCCGACCGTCACGCGTCGAAGCGTGCGCCCTTCGGGTTCGTCGGGAGCAGGAACATGACGAACAGCACGAGCGAACCGATGCCGGCGAGTACGTGCAGGAACTGCCAGAAGCCGGACAGGTTCGCGTCGTGCAGCCGTCGGGCGCCGAGGGCGAGCGAGCCGATCAGGGTCGCGAGGGCCCACAGCACGAACAGGTACGAGCCGACCGGGTTCTCGAGCATCGGGGTGTCCGGCGTGAACGCCTGCGGCACGAGCTGCAGCACGAGACCGATCGCCAGCGACGTGATCCACCACCACCAGAACTCGGCACGGGACGCCCGCCCGGTGAACACTGTGTACTTCCGCCAGAACCGGCGGACGGCCTCGGTGAAGGGTGCCCCGTAGAAGGGGTCGCGCAGGGCCACTCCGCCGGGCTGCACGCAGTCGTCGCTCATGGAGCAAGCCAACCACGTGTCGCCGGTCGATCGCGCCCCGCAACGAACATCGCGCCCCGTCGGGACGGGGCGCGATGTTCAGGAGGGGGCGCGAACGGTGGTCGTGCAGCCCGGAGAGCCGCTACACGAGCGAGTCGCGCCAGGCGGCGTGCAGCTGGGCGAACCGCCCGGTGCCGGCGATGAGGTCGGCCGGGGTGCCGTCCTCGACGATGCGCCCGAACTCCATCACGAGCACCCGGTGGGCGATCGCGACCGTGGACAACCGGTGCGCGATGATCACCGCGGTCCGGTCGGCCAGGAGCGTCTCGAGCCCTTCCTGCACGAGCCGCTCCGACGGGATGTCGAGCGACGCCGTGGCCTCGTCGAGGATGAGCACCTTCGGGTCCGCGATGAACGCCCGGGCGAACGACAGGAGCTGCCGCTGCCCGGCCGACACCCGGCCACCGCGCTTGTTCACGTCGGTGTCGTACCCGTCGGGCAGCGCCATGATGAACTCGTGCGCGCCGACCGCCTTCGCCGACGCCTCGATCTCGGCGCGGGAAGCCCCCGGCTTGCCGAGCGCGATGTTGTCCGCGACGGTGCCGGAGAACAGGTACGCCTCCTGCGTGACCATGACGATCGCCCGGCGCATGTCCTTCGCGTCGAGTTCCCGCAGGTCCACGCCGTCGAGCTTGACCGAGCCCTGCGACGGGTCGTAGAAGCGCGCCATGAGCTTGGCGAGCGTCGACTTCCCGGCACCGGTGGACCCGACGAGCGCGATGGTCTGCCCCGCCGGGATGTGCAGGTCGAACTCCGGCAGCACGACCTTGCCCGCGTTGTACGCGAACACGACGTCGTCGAAGTCCATCTTCCCGGTGGCGTCCGGCAGCTTCACCGGCTTCGCGGGGTCCGGCACGCTCGGCCGTTCCTCGAGCACGCCGGAGATCTTCTCCATCGCGGCCGAGGCCGACTGGTACCCGTTGTAGAACATCGCGAGTTCCTGTGCCGGGTCGAAGAACCGCTTGGCGTACAGCGCGACCGCGAGCAGCGCGCCGACCTCGAGCGAGCCGTCGACGATCCGGAAGCCGCCCACGATGACGACCGCCGCGAGGGTGGCGTTGCCGATGAGCACGAGCACCGGGTCGAACGTCCCGAACAGGTTGAACACCTTGGTGTTCGCGACGCGGTAGTCCTCGACGAAGCCGCCGTACTCGTCGCGGTTGCGGTTCTCCTTGCGGAACGCCTGCACCGCGCGGATGCCCGTCATCGTCTCGACGAAGTGCACGATCACGCGCGCCGAGGCGACACGGGTGGCCCGGAACAGGGTCTGCGAGTTCGACTGGAACCAGCGGATCAGGAACCACAGCGGCACGAGCGACACGGCGAGCACGAGCCCGGAGGTCGGGTCGAGCGCCACGAGTGCGACGGCGGTGAACACCATGTACAGCACGCCCTGGATGAGCTGGTTCAGGCCGGAGTCGAGCAGCTCGCGGATGGAGTCGAGGTCACTCGTCTGGCGGGAGATGATCCGGCCGGACGTGTAGGTCTCGTGGAACTCCAGCGAGAGCCGCTGCGTGTGCAGGAACACCCGCTTGCGCAGGTCGAACAGGATCGCCTGGCTGATGCGCGCCGCGAGCACCGTGTACCAGGCGGTGAGGACCGCGCCGAGGATCGCCACGACGATGTACGTCGCGACGACCCCGAACGCCGGGACCCAGTCGTTCTGGTCCATCACGGCCGGCAGGGCGTTGTCGATGCCCCACGCGATGAGCGCCGGTCCCGCGACCGTCCCCGCGGTGGAGACCACCACGACGATGCCGAGCAGCACGAGCCGGAGCTTGAGCGGCGCGGCGAGGGAACCGAGCAGGGCGAGGGAGCGGCGGCGCAGCCGCTTGCTCTCGGCCTTGGTGAAGTCCTCACGCTCCTCGCCGCGCACACCGAGCGTGGTGATCGACGCGGTGACGGGCGCGGCAGTCTGCGCGCCCTCGGCGGTGTCGTCGACGGAAGCCGTGCCTCCAGGCAGGTTCTGGTCTGTCTGCTGGCTCATGCCATCGCCTCCTCTCGTGCGGTGGCGTCGTCGTCGTCGAGCGACGAGATGACGTAGCGGTAGTGGTCGTTGTCCGCCATCAGTTCCGAGTGGGTGCCGACGGCGGTGACGACGCCGTTCTCCATGAGCGCGACGCGGTCCGCGAGCGTCACGGTGGACGGACGGTGCGCCACGATGAGCGACGTGGTCTCGGCGAGGACGCGACGCAGGCCGGCCTCGACCCGCGCCTCGGTGTCGACGTCGAGGGCCGACAGCGGGTCGTCGAGGACGAGCACCGACGGCCGCGCCGCGATCGCGCGGGCGAGTGCCAGGCGCTGCCGCTGGCCACCGGAGAGGGACAGGCCCTCTTCCCCGACGCGCGTGTCGACGCCGTCCGGCAGGTCGTCCACGAAGGACGCCTGGGCGATGTCCAGCGCCTCGCGCATCAGCGTCTCGGCTTCCTCACCCGACACGTCCGGACGCCCGAGCAGGACGTTCTCCCGCACCGTCGTCGAGAACAGGGTGGCGTCCTCGAACGCGACGCCGACGTGGCGACGCAGTTCCTCCCTGGTGAGGTCGCGGATGTCGACCCCGTCGATCGTCACGGAACCGCCCGTGACGTCGTACAGCCGGGGCACGAGCGACAGCAGCGTGGTCTTGCCGCAGCCGGTCAGGCCGACGAGCGCCATGGTCTCGCCCGGACGGAGCTGCAGCTCGACACCGTTGATCAGGTCGGCGTACTGCGGCGGGGAGTCCTGGTACCGGAAGTGCACGGCGTTGAAGGACAGCGCACCGTGCGGCTCCGCGATCGTCTTCGGCGACGCCGGGTCCGTGATCGTGTTCTCGGAGTCCATGACCTCGAAGAAGCGGTCGACGGCAGTGCGCGTGTCGAACGTCATCGAGAGCAGGAAGCCGATCGACTCGATCGGGAACCGGAGCACCGTCGCCGTTGCGAAGAACGCGAACAGCTGCCCGACCGTGAGCTCCCCCTGCGAGGCGAGCCAGATGCCCGCGAGCAGGCAGAGCGCGAACGCGACGTCGGGCACGAGCAGCAGCCACAGCCAGATGCCCGCGATGGCCTTGGCCTTCTCGATCTCGGTGCCGCGCAGCGCCTCGGCCTGCTCGCTGAACTCGTCGAGCTTGTACCGGCCACGGCCGAACGCCTTGAGCACGCGGATGCCGTGCACCGACTGCTCGACGCTCGTGGCGAGGTCGCCGACCTGGTCCTGGCTGCGGCGCGCGACGACCGAGTACCGGCGCTCGAACAGCAGCCCGTTGATCCACAGCGGGATCGACGCGACCAGGAAGACCAGGCCGAGCAGCCACCCGAAGGTGAACAGCACGACGAAGCCCACGACGATCGTCACGATGTTGACGACCAGCAGCACGACGCCGAAGGCCAGCCAGCGGCGGATCAGCGACAGGTCGGAGACGGAACGGGACAGCAGCTGCCCGGACTCCCACCGGTCGTGGAACGCCACCGGCAGGTCCTGCAGCTTCGCGTAGAGCGCGTTCCGCATGCTCGTCTCGATGCGGGTCGACGGGCGCATCACCATCCGACGGCGCGAGGCGATGAAGAACGCCTCGAGCACGCCGAGCGCGAGCACGCCCAGGCCGGCGGGCCAGATCTGTGCGGAGTCCTTCGAGGACAGCGGGCCGTCGACGAGCCACTGCAGGACGTAGGGGATCGCGAGCGCCACCAGGGAGGCGCCCATGGCGGCGAACATGCCGCCGATGAGCCGGCCCTGGTAGGGCTTCACGAAGGGGTAGATCCGCGCGATCGCGCGGAAGGTAGAAGGGCGGTCGGTGGACGGGCGCGCCTGGTCTGGCGTCTTGGACATGGGGGTTGCGTCCTCGTGCGTCGTGCCGGGGCCCCGGGGCCGGCCGCTGCTGTCGCAGCCGTCGGTCTGGAGGCTCGGTGTCCGTTGCGTGGTGGTCGTCGGCCGAGCGGGTCGGTCGCGTCTCGGGCCGTGCTCGCCCTGGTCGGGCGTGCTCGGTCCGCGTCGCGGTCGCCCGCCGCCGCTGGTCGAGCGGCGTCGGTTCGGTCGGAGTGCACCGGGAGACAGTCGTCCCCCGGGTTTCAGGCGTGGGCTCGCGCGGGCCCGTGCTCGTCGTCGTCGCGGCTGTCGCGGCGGCTCGTCGCGTGCTCGTCGTCGTCGGGCGGTGCCGACGACTCGTCGCTGGCTGTGGGAGGCAGCCCTACGCGGACAGCGGTGCCGTGACGGCGGGCGCACCCCGGAAGGGGTGCGGCGCGACGGCCGCGTGTGCGGGACGCGGCCGTACGCCGCGTGCTCCGCCGAACGGTCGTGCGTCGGGAGCGGTCCCCACGAAGATCACGAGACCCGCACGGGCAGCCGTCGCCACGGTTCCGGTCGTCGTGTTCATCGTCACTCCAGTCGTCGTCTTCGTCACCGTTGTGTCCGCGGTGCCGCCGACCCGGTTGGAGGTCGTCGGCGTGCCTGTCGCGGAGCCTTACAGACTATTCAGAGGAACTCACAGGGCGCAACCACTTTCCTCGAATCAGTGGAAGAAGTGCCGCTCGCCGGTGAAGTACATCGTCACGCCAGCAGCCTTCGCGGCCGCGATGACCTCGTCGTCGCGGACGCTCCCGCCGGGCTGGGCCACGGCACGGACACCGGCGTCGAGGAGCACCTGCAGACCGTCCGCGAACGGGAAGAAGGCATCCGAGGCCGCGACGCTGCCCGCCGCACGCTCACCGGCGCGGTTCACCGCGAGGTGGCACGAGTCGACGCGGTTGACCTGGCCCATGCCGACGCCGACGCTCGCGCCCAGGTTCGCCAGGAGGATCGCATTCGACTTCACGGCACGGCTGGCCTTCCACGCGAACGCGAGGTCGGTGAGCGTCTGCTCGTCGGCCGGCTCGCCCGCGACGAGGGTCCAGGTGGACTGGTCGAACGCCGTGAACCGGTCGGCGTCCTGCACGAGGAACCCGCCGGAGATCTGCTTCACCTCACGCTCGGCCAGCGCGAAGTCCGTCTGCAGCGTGAGCAGGCGGATGTTCTTCTTGCGCGAGAGGATCTCGATCGCCTCGGGGTCGAACGCCGGAGCGACGACGACCTCGGTGAAGATGTCCTTGACCGTCTCGGCCATGGCGACCGTGACCGGGCGGTTCGCGGCGATGACCCCACCGAACGCGGACAGCGGGTCGCAGGCGTGCGCGGCGGCGTGGGCGGCGGCGATCGGGTCGGCGGCGTCGGCCGGGGCGATCGCGATGCCGCACGGGTTGGCGTGCTTGATGATCGCGACCGCGGGCTCGGCGAAGTCGTACGCCGCGCGGACCGCTGCGTCGGCGTCGACGTAGTTGTTGTACGACATCTCCTTGCCGTGCAGCTGCGTGGCCTGGGCGATGCCGGTGCCCTGCGCGCTCGTGTACAGCGCGGCGGCCTGGTGGGCGTTCTCGCCGTACCGGAGCGTGGCGGCGAGGTCGGCGCCGAACGACAGGTGCTCGTCGAAGGCGCCGGGCGTCTCGACCTCGCCGGCCGTGGTCGGTGCCGCTGCCTCGGCCGCGACGACGTCGCTCGCGAAGTAGGACGCGACCGCGGTGTCGTACGCGGCGGTGTGCGCGAAGGCCTGGGCGGCGAGGCGCTTCCGGAGCTCGAGCGTGGTCCCGCCCGCACGGACGGCCTCGACGACCTCGGCGTAGGACGCCGGCGAGACGACGATCGCGACGTTCGGGTGGTTCTTCGCCGACGCGCGGACCATCGCCGGGCCGCCGATGTCGACGTTCTCGACCACGGTCGCGGTGTCGGCACCAGAGGCCACCGTCTCGACGAACGGGTACAGGTTGACGACGACGAGCTCGAACGGCTCGATGCCGAGGTCGGCGAGCTGCTGCTCGTGCGACTCGAGGCGCAGGTCGGCGAGGAGACCCGCGTGCACCGACGGGTGCAGGGTCTTCACCCGGCCGTCGAGCGACTCCGGGAAGCCCGTGACGCTCGACACGTCGGTGACGGCGTACCCGGCGTCGCGGATGGTCTGCGCCGTGGACCCGGTCGACACGATCTCGACACCGGAGTCGGCGAGCGCCCCGGCGAGCTCGAGCAGGCCGGACTTGTCGCTCACCGAGATGAGCGCCCGCCGCACGGGGACGGTGTCCCGGTCGCGGTACAGGCTGGGGTCGGCTGCGTGCACGCTCATGCGCTCGGGGTGCCCTTCAGGTCGGTGGTGCCGTTGGCGATGTCGAGGATGGTCTGGATGAGCAGGCGTCGCTCGACCGGCTTGATGCGGTCGTGCAGCGTCGACTCGGAGTCGCCCGGCAGGACGGGGATGCGCTCCTGCGCCAGGATCGGGCCGCTGTCGACGCCGTCGTCGACCTTGATGACGCTCGCCCCGGTCTGCTCGACTCCTGCGGCGAGGGCGTCCCGCACGCCGTGGGCGCCGGGGAACTCGGGCAGGTACGCGGGGTGGGTGTTGATGATCGCCGGACCGAACTCGGACACGACCGCCGGCGGCAGCAGGCGCATGAGGCCGGACAGCACGAGGAGGTCGGGCGACCACGGGCGGATCTGGGCGGCGAGCTCGTCGCCCCAGGCCGCGCGTGAGTCGAAGCGGGAGAACGGCACGGTGAACGTCGGGATCGAGAACTCCTCGCCGAGCGCGAGCCCCTCGGCGTCGCGGTCGGCACCGATGGCGACGACGCGTGCGGGGTACTCGGCGTCGAGGGTCGCTTCGAGCAGGGCTCGGAGGTTCGAGCCGGTACCGGAGATCAGGACGACCAGTTCGAGCACGCTGACAACCCTACCGGGCCTGGTGTCGTGCGACGGCGGTCGCTACCGGTCGTCCTTGGGGCGGCGCCACCAGGGCAGCTCGTCCTCGGGGATCTGGTCGGTGGCGTCCCACTTCGGCGTCGCCGGCTTCGTAGAGGCGGGGGCCTCGGGCTCGTCGTCGCGCCCGGCGACGAACTCCTCGGTGCTCCACGGGAACGCCGGCTGCGCCTCGGTCCCCGGTGCTGTCGGCGCCGGCACGGAGGGCTGCTCGCGCTCGACGTCGGCTCCCGTGACGCGGTCCCGGAGTTCGCCGGCGCGTCCGCGCACGCCGTCGGCTGCTCCGCGCAGGCGGTCCCGGATCGAACCGAGCCGGCCACGGGCGGCCGGCTCCGGCTGGTCGGTGACACGGGCGGCCGCGACGGCGTCGGTGCGTGCCCAGTCCGGCAGCTCGACGTCCGCATCGGGGTCGCGGTCGGGCCTGGAGGCACGGACCGGCTCCACCGGCACGCTCGGCTCCGGCACGTGGTCGGCTCCGCGCCCGTCGGCTGCGTGGCCGTCGGCTGCGTGGTCGTGGATCGGCTCGGTCGGCTGGTCGGCGGGTGCTGCAGCGGTGGTCGATGCCCCAGCGTGGGCCTCCTCGACGACGAACCGGTGCACGTCCGTGGTCCGGCCGGCGCCGGCCTGGTCGAGCGCTGCGAGCAGGGAGGCCTCGCGGTCCGCGGTCTCGGGCGCGTCCGACTCGTCGCTCTCGTGCCAGCGTTCCCGCGACCACCCGCGGTCGGGCAGCCGGACGAGGTCGCTCCCGGCAGCCAGTGCCACGACGGCCGGGAGCCCGACCTCGAGCGCTGCGAAGGCCCCCACGACGAGGGCGTGCGGTCCGACGTCGGCCAGTCGACCGGGGCCGAACGAGCCCGACGTGACCCAGGCGATCATCCCGGTGAGCAAGCCGGCGGCCAGGCCCGCAGCGACCCCGCCGAGGGCGCGGCGCAGGGCGGAGTTCGCGGTGCCGAGCGCCTGCACGAGCCGCGGCCGGAGCAGCCCGCCCACGGCGAACCCGGCGATCACCGGCACGAGCACCCAGACCAGCCCGAAGGTGTGGCCGGAAGCGGGCAGCGCACCGAAGACCGGGATGCCGGGGATCGGCCCGAGCGTGGTGCCGATCGGCGAGACGCTCGAACCGGTCCCGATGGCGAAGCCGGGTCCGACGAGCCACGACGTCGCCCAGCCGACGAAGTCCGGCAGGAACGCGAGCTGCCCGACGGTCAGGGCGATGCCACCGACGACACCGGCATGCGACCGCTCGTAGAGGGAGATGACCTCGGCGAAGGAGCCGAAGAGCAGGAAGGCGACCACGATGCCCGCCACGGCGACGACCGCGGCCGTCGCGGCGGTGCCGGCACGGAGTCCGAACGCAGCCACGGCGCGCCACACGGACGGCACCCGGTCGAGCAGGTCGAGCACGCGCTGCGTCACCGGGTCGGCGGAGAGCCCCCGGCGACGCCGGCAGACCTCGGACGTGACGAACGCGGGGATGCCGAACCAGAGCGCGGGCAGGACGATCGCCTGCCAGACGGAGGGATCGGTCGCGGCGGACCGCGACGAGAGCGCGACCGCGAGTCCGAGGGCAGCGACCACGCCGGTGCCGACCAGGAGCCCCGTCGTGCGGTGCTCGGTCTCGGCGAAGCGTCGTCCGGCGCGACCGGCGAGCCAGGCGGTGACGATCGCGAACCCGAGCGCAGCGAGCGTGACGTGGATCGGGTCGGTGGCACCGCTCACTCCGGAGGACTTCGCCAGCGCCGAACCGAGCAGGAACGACACGTCGACGCCGTGCCCGACGAGCCAGACGCTCCCGGTGGCCTTCCAGAAGACGTCCCAGTCGATCTGCAGGCCGTACTCGAACCCCCACAGCAACGTCAGCGGCACGAGGGCGATCCCGAGGCCGACGCCGACCGTCACGACCGCCTCGATCGCGGCGAGCAGTGCGGTTCCCAGGCGGTTCATCGCAGCGAGGATACGTGAGCCGACCCCCGAACGACGGGAGGCTCGGCGCGGAACCCGCACCGAGCCTCCCGGCTTCGTCCCGATCGTCTGCCGGGCGGTGGTCGCTAGCGGGCGGCGACCACCTCGCGCAGCAGCGCCGCCGTCTCGGACGGCGTCTTGCCGACCTTGACGCCGGCGGCCTCGAGCGCCTGCTTCTTCGCCTCGGCCGTGCCGGCGGAACCGGACACGATCGCGCCGGCGTGGCCCATCGTCTTGCCCTCGGGCGCCGTGAAGCCCGCGACGTAGCCGACGACCGGCTTGGTGACGTGCGCCTTGATGTAGTCGGCCGCACGCTCCTCGGCGTCGCCACCGATCTCGCCGATCATGACGATCGCCTCGGTCTCGGGGTCGGCCTCGAACGCGGCGAGTGCGTCGATGTGCGTGGTGCCGATGACCGGGTCGCCGCCGATGCCGATGGCGGTCGAGAAGCCCAGGTCACGGAGCTCGTACATCATCTGGTAGGTCAGCGTGCCGGACTTCGAGACGAGACCGATCGGACCCTTGCCGGTGATCGTCGCCGGGGTGATGCCGACGAGCGACTCCCCGGGGGTGATGATGCCGGGGCAGTTCGGGCCGATGATGCGGGTCTTACCGCCGAGGGCCTTCGCGTGCGCCCAGAACTCCGCGGAGTCCTGCACGGGGATGCCCTCGGTGATGACGACGACCAGCGGGATCGCGGCGTCGATGGCTTCGAGCACGGCGTCCTTCGCGAACGCCGGCGGTACGAAGACGATCGAGACGTCCGCACCGGTGGTGTCGATGGCTTCGCGCACCGAGCCGAACACGGGCAGGGTGACGTCGCCGTGGGTCACGGTGGTGCCGGCCTTGCGGGCGTTGACACCGCCGACGACGTTGGTGCCGGCCTTGAGCATGAGCGCCGTGTGCTTGGTGCCCTCGCCGCCGGTGATGCCCTGGACGATGACCTTGGAGTCCTTGTTGAGGAAGATCGACATTGTTCTGAGCGCTCCTTACGCCGCGGCCGCGGCGAGCTCGGCGGCCTGCTCGGCCGCATCGTCCATGGTCGCGGCGACGGTGACGAGCGGGTGCGCCGCCTCCGCCAGGATCCGACGACCCTCTTCCACGTTGTTGCCGTCGAGGCGGACGACGAGCGGCTTGGTGGCCGCGTCGCCGAGGATGCCCAGCGCGGCGACGATGCCGTTCGCGACGGCGTCGCAGGCGGTGATGCCGCCGAAGACGTTCACGAAGACGCTCTTCACCTGCGGGTCGCCGAGGATGACGTCGAGGCCGTTCGCCATGACCTCGGCCGACGCACCGCCGCCGATGTCGAGGAAGTTGGCGGGCTTCACGCCGCCGTGGCGCTCACCGGCGTAGGCGACGACGTCGAGGGTCGACATGACGAGCCCCGCACCGTTGCCGATGACGCCGACCTGGCCGTCGAGCTTGACGTAGTTCAGGCCGTGTGCCTTCGCCTTGGCCTCGAGCGGGTCCTCGCTCGCGGTGTCCTCGAGCGCCTTGTGGTTCTCGTGCCGGAAGTCGGCGTTCTCGTCGAGCGAGACCTTGCCGTCGAGCGCGAGGATCTGTCCGTCGCCCGTGCGGACGAGGGGGTTGACCTCGACGAGGGTGGCGTCCTCGCCCTTGTAGACGTCGTAGAGCTTCACGAAGACGTCGGCGACCTGGTCGCGGAGTGCCTCGGGGAAGTTCGCCTGCGTCGCGATCTCGAGCGCCGCCGCCTTGTCGATCCCGGTCAGCGGGTCGACCTCGACGCGGGCGAGTGCCTCGGGCTTCTCGACCGCGAGCTGCTCGATCTCCATGCCGCCCTCGACGCTGGTGAGCGAGAGGTACGAGCGGTTCGCCCGGTCGAGCAGCACGGAGAAGTAGAACTCCTCGGCGATGTCGGCTCCCTGGGCGACCATGACGCGCTTGACGGTGTGGCCCTTGATGTCGAGGCCGAGGATCGCCTGCGCGTGCTCGAACGCCTCGTCCGGGGACTTCGCGACCTTGACGCCGCCGGCCTTGCCGCGACCGCCGACCTTGACCTGCGCCTTGACGACGACGACGCCACCGATCTTCTCGGCCGCTGCCTTCGCCTCCTCAGGGGTGTCGGCGATGATCCCCTGCAACACGGGGACACCGTAGGACTCGAAGAGGTCCCTGGCCTGGTACTCGAAAAGATCCACGCTGTTCTTCTTCCCGCACGGTTCGTGCGATCGGCATCGGTTACCCGGTCGCCACACTCCACATCGAGGGTCGCTCGATGTCGAGACAACGGCCGACGACCAGACTAGCGCTGGCTCGGTGTGCGCCCGGTCCATGCGCGAGATGCCCGGTCGGGAAGGCGCGGTCGCTCGACCACCCGTCGGCGACCGCGCTCCACTCCCCCGAGCACGGCGAGTGTGCCCCGCCGGGGTGACCCCGAGGTGGCCGCCAGGTGAACGGGCACCCTCGGTGCGCCCACCGGACAGGTGTCCCCCGGACTGTGCGGACCTCGGACACCGGCCCGGGTACGCAGGTCGAGGGCCCCGGAACAGTCCGGGCCCCTGACGGGAGGACCCCCATGACCACGGACGCGAACCAGGCAGCGCAGGAACGCCTCGGCGGCATCATCGGCGACCGCGCCTTCGACCGCTTCGGCGAGGTGTGGGCGGAGGACGTGGTCGACCACGACCCGGCGCCCGACCAGGCTCCGGGGCTGACGGGCATCGTCGACTTCTGGCGTGCCTTCACGACGGCGTTCCCGGACCTCGAGCTCACGCCGGACCCGCTGGTCGTGACCGACGACTTCGTCACAGCGGTGTTCACGATCCGTGGCACGCACACGGGGCCGTTCCAGGGTCACGAACCCTCCGGCCGATCGTTCGAGGTGCGCGGGATCCAGGTGTCGAAGTTCCGCGACGGCAAGATCGTCGAGCGCTGGGGTGCGACCGACGAGCAGGGTCTGGCACAGCAGCTGCAGCTCGGCGGTCAGCAGGACGCGTAGACAGGGACCGGATTCGACGAGAGGAACCACCATGAGCGACCCCGGCATCACCCCTGACGACGGAACCGACGAGTTCCGCGACGACGACGTGGACACCGAGCACGTCGGACCGTACGAGTACGACGACGCCGAAGAGTCCCTGGAGACCGTGACGAACGACGCGGTCGCCGGCGAGACGGTCGACCCGCAGCCCGGCGACGGCACCGACGACGGCCCGACCGGCGGCGCGCCCGGCGAGGGCTCACCGGACCTGTGGGAGCACGAGGACGAGGACCGCCCGGACCTCGGGAACGACCTCGGTACCAAGCCGCTCTGACCGAGGGCGCACCGAGCACGGCCCGGTACGATCGGGCCGTGCTCCGTCGTGTCCAGGACAGCGTCCGCCGCCTGCCCGCGCTCGCACGGCTGTCGGCGATCGCCGCGCTCCTGCTCATCGCGGCAGCCGCGCAGACCGGCGTCCGTTCCGGAGTCACCGCGTGCGGCCCCGGGACGTACGGGCCGCCGTGCGGCACGAACGTGGCCTGGCTCCCGCTGGTCGTCGCCGGCGTCCTGCTCGCCGTGGTCGCCGGGTCCCCCGGCCATCTCTGGCCGCTGCCGGCGATGTGGTTGGTCGTGTCGACGATCGCAGCCGCGACGGGACCCGTGGGCAGCACGGCGTTCCTGGTCCTCGCCCTGGTGGGTGGGACGATCGCGCTCGCCGTCGCGATCGTGGTCGACGTCGCCCCGCGCGTCCGCGCCGCGCGACGCAGGACCGATCGGTGAGTCGCCGCCGGACTGGAGGCGCGGTGCCGGACGCGCACCGCGCCTCCAGTCCGCCATCCGGTCGCGTCGCGGACCGCGACCTGCGTCGGTTCCTCGCCGACAGCACGCCGGTGGCGGCCGGCGGCCGCGCCATCCTGCTGCAGATCGCCGACCCCGTCGTCGCGGCGGGGGTCCGGAAGCACTCGGACTTCGCGCGCCGGCCGCAGCAGCGGCTCGCCCACACCCTGATGTTCGTCTACGCGGTCGTGATCGGCACCGACGAGGAGGCTGCCACCGCGGCGTCGTTCGTGCACCAGGCGCACCGACCGGTCGCCGGCGCCGACGAGGTCGACCGGCAGCTCTGGGTCGCCGCGACCCTGTACGACTCCGCGATGCGTGCGCACGAGTTGTTCGGCGACCCGGTGGACGACCGGCGCGCCCAGGCGGTCCTCGACGCGTACGCCCCGATCGGCACGGCACTGCGGGTCCCGGCAGACCGGTGGCCGACGACGGTCGCAGGGTTCGAGCAGTACTGGACCGCCGAGCTCGAGCACCTCGAGGTGACCGACGACGCCCGCGCGGTCGTCCGCGACCTGCTGCACCCGCGCTTCGCCCCGTTGTGGGTCCAGGCCGCGATGCCGCTCGTGCGGATCGTCACGGTCGGCATGCTCCCCGAGGCTCTCCGGACGCAGTACGCGTTCGCCTGGGGCCCGCGCGAGCGCTGGCGCTTCCGGCGTGCGGTGCGCCTGGTCCGGCTCGTGCGCGCGGTGGTCCCGAGGTGGCTCCTGCGATTGCCCGGCCCCCTGCTGCTGCGGTCGATGCGAGCAACGGCGAAGCAGTATTTGTCACACTGACAAATACAGTGGTACGGTCAGGTCATGGCAGTCGAACTGAACACCCGGACCACCCGGGGAGACCTCGCGACACCGACGTTCTCCACCATGCGGTTCCCCGCCGGTGAAGCCCACGTCAAGGTCGCGCACGACGCCGACGCGGGGGACCTCATCGAGATCGCGACCCTGCGCGGCACGAGCGGCGACGACCTCCTCATGCTCGGCATGTGGGCGGACGCCGTCCGGCAGCGCGGATCCCGGTCCGTCGCCCTCATCCCCTACCTGCCCGGCGCTCGGCAGGACCGCGGCCTCCCCTTCGGCGCGAAGGTCTACGCGGAGGTGATCAACGGCTTCGGCATCGACCAGGTCATCGCGTTCGACCCGCACTCGCCGGTGATCGTCGACCTCGTCGAGCGCCTGACCGTCGTCACCAGCGAAGCAGTCGTCCGCGACGCCGTGGTCGCCGGGTCCGACTACGTCGGGATCATCGCCCCCGACAAGGGCGCGGTCGCGCGGGCCTCCGCCGTCGCCGACGCCTGCGGGCTCCCGGTGTTCCGCGCCGAGAAGCACCGCAACCCGGACACCGGCAAGCTCGACGGCTTCACCTGCGAGCCGCTGCCGGACACCGGTCGCCTGCTCGTCGTCGACGACATCTGCGACGGCGGCGGCACGTTCATGGGCCTCGCGGCGGCGACGGGCCTGACGAAGGACCGCCTCGGCCTCTGGGTCTCGCACGGCGTCTTCTCCGGCCGGGCCCCGCAGCTCGCCGAGCACTTCGGGGAGATCGTCACGACGGACTCCTACCCCGCGCAGAACGCCATCGAGGGCCTGCGCACGATCGAACTCACCCCCTACCTGACGGAGCAGATCCGATGACGCAGACCGAGACCACCACGACCGGCACCACCGGCATCGAGCCCCGCCTGACCGGCCCGAGCCCGATCGCCCCGCTCCTCGCCGTCGACGGCTACAAGCACTCGCACCGGCAGGTCTACCCCGCCGGCACCACCCGGATCCTCATCAACTGGACGAACCGGTCGAACGCGCACATGCCCGAGTCGACGCACGCCGTGGTCTTCGGGCTGCAGGCGTTCATCCAGCGCCACCTCGTCGAGGCCTGGGCGCCGTTCTTCGCCGCCGACGAGGACCTGGTCGCCGACCTGTTCGAGCAGGCACTGCAGGGCTACTTCGGGCCGAACCACATCGGCACCGAGCACGTCCGGGCACTGCACCGCCTCGGGTACCTCCCGCTCGAGATCAAGGCACTGCCCGAGGGCACCCTCGCCCCGATCGGCGTCGCGACCCTGACCGTCGAGAACACGATCGACGAGTTCTTCTGGCTGCCGAACTACATCGAGACCGCCCTGTCGGCGTCGATCTGGCACCCGTCGACCGTCGCGACGAAGGCCCTGGAGTACCGCGACCTGATGGAGGACTGGGCCGCCCGCACCGGTGCCGACCCGGCGAGCATCGACTTCGCCGCGCACGACTTCTCGTTCCGCGGGCAGTCGAGCATCGAGTCGGCCGCGGCCGGCGGCGCCGGGCACCTGCTCTCGTTCCTCGGCACGGACTCGATGCCGTCGCTTGACTTCATCGACCGCTACTACCCCGGCGACAACGGATGGGTGGGCGCGAGCGTCCCCGCGACCGAGCACAGCGTGATGTGCGTCCGCGGCGCCGACGGCGAGCTCGCGACGTTCGAGCAGATCCTCGACGTGTACCCGACGGGCATCGTCTCGGCGGTCAGCGACGGCTTCGACCTGTTCAAGGTCGTCACCGAGACGCTCCCGGCGCTCAAGGACCGGATCACCGCCCGAGACGGCAAGCTCGTGATCCGCCCCGACTCGGGCGACCCGGTCGACATCGTCACCGGCACCGTCCACGGCGTCGACACCGCGGCACTGACCGACCCGGCACGCAGTCACGAGGAGAAGGGCGTCGTCGAGCTCCTCGACGAGATCTTCGGCCACACCGTGAACGAGCAGGGCTACAAGGTCCTCGACCAGCACATCGGCGTGATCTACGGCGACAGCATCACCCTCGACCGTGCCCGCCGCATCTACGAGCGCCTCGCCGCGAAGGGCTACGCGAGCGACAACATCGTGCTCGGCATCGGCTCGTACACGTACCAGTACATGACCCGCGACAACCTCGGCAGCGCCGTGAAGGCGACGTGGGCGCTGGTGGACGGCGAGCCCGTCGACATCCAGAAGGACCCGAAGACCGGCAGCGGCAAGAAGAGCGCGAAGGGCCGCATCGCCCTGCACCGGGACGCGACCGGCGAGATCCGCCAGACCGACCAGGCCTCGGCGGAGGACGAAGCCACCAGCCTCCTCCAGCCGGTGTGGGTGGACGGGCGCTTCATGGTCCTGCAGTCCTTCGCGGACGTCCGGGCGACACTCCGCCAGGAACGCACCGACCGTGCGGCGCGACGGGCATCGGCGTGACCGACGCCCCCTCGGCGGCCCGCGACCAGCCGCTCATCGCGATCGACGTCGTCCCGATGTCGTTCACGGCGAGCGACGGGCTGCGGGTCGCCACCGCGCGTCGGCCGTACGACCCGTACGCCGGCCTGGAGGCACTGCCCGGCGTGCTCCTGGACGGTGCGGAACTCCTGGCCGACGGTGCCCGACGCGCACTCGGGACCAAGACCGGGATCGACGCGGCGGCGGTCCGGCACCTCGCGCAGATCGGCGCGTTCGACGGACCCGACCGCGACCCGCGCAGCGCGGCGATCAGCGTCGCCTTCGTGGCGGTGGCTGCCCTGCCGACGGGTGGGGGGCCCGCGATCTGGCGGCGCACCGCGGTCGGGCGGCGACCCGACCAGGACGAGCCGCGCCTCCCGTTCGACCACGACGCGATCATCGCGGCCGCCCTCGACCACGTCCGCACCCGGATCTGGCGCGATCTGCCGCTGACGCGTGCGCTCCTCGGCGAGACGTTCACGACCTCGGACGCGGCCCTGCTGCAGGCAGAGCTGACGGGCGTGGCCCCGGACCCGGGCAACACCAACCGGGCGCTCCGGACGAACCCGGCGCTCGTCCGCTCCGACGCCGCCGCCGCGACGGCCACGCGCGGCGGCCGTCCCCCGGCGACCTGGACGTGGACGGACTGAGCGCGGTTGGCTGGGCGCATGCCCTCCGCCCCGCTGTCCGGTGACTCGTCCTTCGCGTTCCCGGAGTTCACCGACCCGCCCGCGTCGCCGCTCACCGTCGCCCGAGCGTGGATCGACGCCGCACAGGACGGCGACGTGTCCGAACCGCTGTCGATGACGCTCGCCACGGCCGGCGCCGACGGACGGGTCTCGGCGCGGACCGTCGACGTCAAGCGACTCGACGACGTCGGGCTCGTGTTCGGGTCCTCGTCCACGAGCCCGAAGGGCCGGCAGCTCGGCGAGAACCCGTTCGGCGCACTGCAGGTGTACTGGCGCGAGACCATGCAGCAGCTCCGGTTCGAGGGCTCCGTCGTGCCGCTGTCCGACGACGAGTCCGACGCGCTGTTCGCCGACCGGTCGCCGAAGTCGCGTGCCGCCACCGCCGTCGCCGACCAGTCCGACCCGTACGGCGACCGGTCGCTGCAGGACCTCATCGACGACGCGAACACCCTGCTGGACGAGCACGGTGACGACGTCCCGCGGCCGGGGTGCTGGCGGGCCTGGCGGCTCGAACCCGACGCGGTGGAGTTCTGGCACGGCAGCCGCGACCGCATGCACCGGCGCCTGCGCTACCGCCTCGGCCCGGACGGCTGGGCCGTCGAGCGCGTGCAACCGTAGGTCGCGATCCGAGGTCGGGTCGCTACCGGGCGATCGGGTTCGGCATCGCCCCCGCGCGGATGAGTGACGACGACTGGTCCGCCAGGTCCACCATCGACAGGGTGTTCCGCAACTGCAGCCGGTTCAGGCACGAGTGCTCGAACGTCGGCACCCGCAGGTCCAGGGGCCGCCGACGGTCCGGGTGGGCGGCGGCGTGCGCGTCGACGCACTCCCCCACGACCTCCCAGAAGCGGCGCTCCGGCAGGACCCCGTCGTCGTCGAGGATCGCCGCGACGAACCGCAGCACCCCGTCGAACACGTCGGTGAACACGGCGAGCGCCGCTTCGTCGTCGTCAACCGGGTGCACGATCCGCGCGATCTCCTCGGGCACCGGCCGGTCGTCGTGGGTCCCGAGCACCGCTGCCTCCTCGCCGATGTCCTTCATCACGGCACGCACCACGACGCCGTCCCGCACGACGAGCACGAGGTTCTCGCCGTGCGGCATGAACACCAGGTCGTGCACGGTCAGGCAGTGCACGACGGGCAGCAGGTAGGCGTCGAGCCAGCGCCGCACCCACCCGTCGGCGGGCAGCCCCGACGCGGCGATCAGCGCCGAGACCACAGCGTTCCCGGCCGCGTCGCGGTGCAGCAGCGATGCCATGGTCATCAGCCGTTCGTCGTCCGTCACCCTCGGCAGCGGACTCTCCCGCCAGAGCGCCGCGAGCATCTTCCGCTGCGGCGAGGACACGTCCACCCGGTGGTACGCATCGCCCGTGTACCCGATCGCGGCGTGCTCCCGCAGCACCTGGAACCCGGCGCCAGCCAGCGTCGGATCACCGGCGACCAGCGACGCCACCCAGTCGTTCACCGCCGGGGTGTTCCGCATGTACGCCGGGGACATCCCGCGCAGGAACCCCATGTTCTGCACGGCGAGCGCCGTCTTCACGTACGAGCGCTCCGGACGTGAGCGGTCGAACGCGGTCCGGATCGACTGCTGCGGCTGGTACTCGTCCGGGCCCTCCCCGAGGTCGACGAGGTCCTGCCGCCCGAGGTCCGGCGCGAACGTCACGGCGATCCGGTGCTGCCACTGCCACGGGTGCACGGGGATCCACACGTAGTCGTCGGGGTCGAGCCCCCGCCGCTGCAGCGTCGACCGGAACGCGGCGAGCGTCACGTCGTCGAGCTCCGCCGTCCAGTGGTCGACCTCGGTGCGGTCCGCGGCGAGCGCCAGGTGCGTGCAGCTGCGCCGCGCGGCGAGCCACCGGTACCGGAACCGGCCGCCCGTCTCGGGTGCGTAGGCGCGGAACTCGTCGAGCCCGAACCCGATCCGGCCGTTCGCGGCGATGAACGCGGGGTGCCCCTCGGTCATCGCCGACTCGACGTCCTGGAACGCGGCGACGACCTGGTCGGGCCCCTCGGTCCGTCCGCGGGCGAGCTGCGCGGCGGACGGGCCGCCCCGCCGGTGCTTCGCCGCGGCGCTCGCCAGGGTCGAGGCGATCTCCTCCAGGTAGGTCCCGAGCAGCTCGTCGGGGATGCCGAGCACATCCCGGAGTTCGAGCACGAGCTCCTGGGCGCTGAGGGGCGCGGCCTCGCCGTCGATCGTCCGCACCACCGAGGCCTCGTCGACCGACCAGTGCTCGAGCGCGTGCCGCCGGGCGCGGAACCGGTAGGTGGACTCCCCCGCGTCCAGTCGCCAGCCGTCCCCGTCCGGCACGGGTGCGACGAGCCGCTCGTGGGCGAACTCCGCGATGGACTTCGCGACGAGGTGCCGCTCGGCCGGCTCGAGGTGCTCGGGCCGCAGGTGCGCCGCGGGTCCGTCGTCGTCGGGAACGCCGATCCGGTCGGTGTCGAGCACCGACAGCAAGGCGCGTTTGCCGTCGACGTCGACCTCGCGGAGCACCCGGAACCCGACCTCGGCGTTCTTCGCGTGCACCGCGGTGTTCCGGACGTCCGGCTCGACGACGACCCGGCGTGCACCGAGGGCGTCACGGCAGTGCTCCACCACCGCCCGCATCACTGCGCCGGTGAGTCCGGGCACGCGTCCGTCGGCGGGCGGCGGGGCGACGAGCAGGTGCATGCCGACGTCGCCCGGCTCGGCGGCCCAGACGTCGGTGAGCAGGACGCTCGCCGGGTCGTAGGTCTCGGCGAGGAACACCGGGACGCCGTCGCGACGGCCGAGCCACGCGGCCTGGTCCGGGTCCGCCTGCACGCCGGCGAGGTACACGCGCACCGCCTCGACGTCGAGGTGCCCCATCTCCCACCACGACGACGCCGGGTGGGCGAGCCACGACTGCACGACGGCGGCGTCGCGGTCCGGGTCCACGGGTTCGACGGACAGGAGGCCCGGTGCGGCGCCCACGGGTCGGCGCGCCGCCGGCGCGCTGGTCGCGTCCACGGTCATGCCGTCACCTCCGCGCGCTCGGTGACGGGACGCGGGGTGGACTGCCGGGTGGCGGGCAGGCCGAACTCCTGGAAGGCGATCCGTTCCTCCAGGCCGTAGACCGACCGACCCGTGACGGACCGGATGATCGACGCGTTCCGCCACGCACCCATGCCGAGGTCCGGGGCGGTGAGTCCGTGCGTGTGCTCCTCGGCGTTCTGCACCCAGATGCGGCCGCCGAGACGGTCGACGTGGTGGTCGCGGGCGACCGCGAACCGCCCCCGCGCGTCCCGCGCGACCAGGTGCTCGACCGGGTCGAGGAACGACGTCGACCGCGGGGCGTACCCGGTGGCGAGGACGAGGCGCTCGACCTCGTGCTCGTACGTCTCGCCGAGCTGCTCGTGCCGGAGCGTCAGCCGGTACGTGCCCCGGTCGGCGAGCCACGCGGCGTCGACCACGCTCGTCTCGGTGCGGAGGCTCGTCGGGACCGGACCACGGGCGCTGATCCGGTAGAGCTGGTCGTACAGCTCGTCCACCAGGTCGGCGCTGATCCCCTTGTACAGGCCACGCTGCTCGCGTCCCAGACGGTCCCGGACACCCTCCGGCAGCGCGTGGAAGTGGTCCGTGTACTCGGGACTCGTCATCTCCAGCGTGAGTTTCGTGTCCTCCATCGGGAAGAACCGCGGCGACCGGGTGATCCAGTCGAGGCGGTAGTCGTGCTGCCGGACGTCCTCGAGCAGGTCGCGGTAGACCTCCGCCGCGGACTGCCCGCTGCCGATCACCGCGACGGACCCGGCGGTGCGCAGGGCCTGGCGGTTCGGCAGGTAGTCGGCGGAGTGGATCGCGGGACCGCCCACGCCGCGGAGGGGCTCCGGCACGACCGGTTCCGTGCCGATGCCCACGACGACGTGGCGTGCGCGGTACGTCTCGGGACCCTGATCGGTCTCGGCGTGCACCGTGAAGAGGTCCGTCGTCACGTCGTGCTCGACGGCCGTGACCCGGCGCCCCCAGCGCAGGGTGTCCAGCCGGTCGGCGGCCCAGCGGCAGTAGGCGTCGTACTCACTGCGGAGGGGGTGGAAGTCCTCGCGGATGTAGAACGGGTACAGGCGCCCGGTCTCCTTGAGCCACGCCAGGAACGAGAACGGCGACGTCGGGTCGGCCATCGTCACGAGGTCGGCCAGGAACGGCACCTGGATCGTGGCGTCGTCGAGCATCATCCCGTGGTGCCAGGCGAAGCCGTCGGCGGCGTCGAGGAACACCGCGTCGAGGTCGTCGACGGGGTCGGTCAGGCAGGCGAGACCGAGGTTGAACGGGCCGATGCCGATGCCGACGAGGTCGTGAACGGTGTCGGTGCGGTGGTCGTGGGCGCGCTGGTCGGTCGAGTGGTGCGTCATCGCGTTGCTCCTTCCGGGGCGGTGGTGGTGGCGCGGACCCGTGCCGCGGTCGCGACGACGTGGTCGAGGGACGCGCGCAGCTGGTCGATCGTCGTCTCGGGGTTGAGCAGCGTGAGCTTGTTGCACGGTCGCCCGTCGATCACGGTCTTCGCGATGAGGACCCGGCCCTCGGCGAGCAGGGCGGCCCGGATCGGGGCGACCAGGGCGTCCGCCTCGTCGTCCGTCACACCGGCCGGCTGCCAGCGGAACAGCACCGTGCTCAGCTGCGTCGGCGCGACGAGCACGAGGTCCGGGTGCTCCTGGACGAGCGCGTGCGTCGCCGCCGCGAGGTCGACCACGGCGTCGAAGGACCGACCGATGGCGTCGGCGCCCGATGCACGGAGCGTCGCCCAGAGTTTGAGGGCGTCGAACCGCCGCGTGGTCTGCAGCGACTTGTCGACCTGGTTCGGCTCGGCGGCGTCCTCCGGGTTGAGGTAGTCCGCGTACCAGGCCGTGCGGCGGAGGTCGGCGGGGTCACCCACGAGCAGGGCGCTCGACGACACCGGCTGGAAGAACGACTTGTGCAGGTCGGCGGTCACGCTCCGAGCACGCTCGATGCCGTCCAGCAGGTGCCGGCGGGTCGGGGACACGAGCAGCCCGCACCCGTACGCGGCGTCGACGTGCAGCCAGACGCCCTCGAGGTCGCACACGTCGGCGATCGCCTCGAGCGGGTCGATCACGCCGCGGTCGGTCGTGCCGGCGGTGGCGACGACGGCCACCGGGGTGCGTCCGGCGGCGCGGGCGGCGGCGACGGCCTCGGCGAGGGCGGCGGGGCGCATCCGGCCGACAGCGTCGGTGGGGACGTCGACGACGGTGTCGAGACCGAGCAGGCGGGCCGACTTGGCGATGCTGAAGTGCGTCTCGGCGGTCGCGAAGACGGTGGGCCGTGGGACGGCGCCCGCGGTCGCGGTCGCTGTGCCCGCGGTCGTCGCGGCTTCTCGTGCCAGCAGGAGGGCCTGCAGGTTGGACTGCGATCCCCCGGAGGTGAAGATCCCGTCGCCGGCGGCGAACCCGATGCGCCCCGCGAGCCACCCGACCACGTGCCGCTCCATCTCGGTGCCGATCCGCGACTGGTCCCAGGTGTCGACCGAGGGGTTCACGGCGGCGAGCACGGCCTCGGCCGCGACGGCGGGCAGGGCGACCGGGCAGTTGAGGTGCGCGAGGTACCCGGGGTCGTGGAACCAGACGGCCTCCCGGACGAACAGGTCGTCGAGTTCCTCGAGCGCCCGGTCGGTGCCGACGGGTTCGGCGTCGAGGTCGATGGCTGTGACCCGGGAACGGAGTTCGTCCGCGGTCGTGTCCGTCGTCGGACGGTCGACGGCCGCCAGGCGACGGGCGAGCCGGTCGACCGTGGCCGTGACGGTCGACCGGTAGCGGTCGGCGTTCGCGGTGGTCAGGGTTTCGGTACGGGCTGTCACGGTGGAGTCAGTCACGTTAGGTAAGGCTAACCTCACCTTCTGTTCGGCGTCACCCGAACGAGGGTGATCTCCCAGGTCCCGGGCGTGGCGCGAACGGGCTCCGGGCACGCCGACGGCATCCCGCCGGGGAACTGCGGGATGAACGGACGCTCAGCCGGTCGGCTAGAGCTTGTCGATCGGGGCGATCTTGATGAGGAGCTTCTTGCGGCCCGCGGTGTCGAACGCGATCTCCGCGATGCGCTTCGCGCCCTGCCCGGTCACCGCCGAGACCGTGCCTTCGCCGAAGTCGACGTGCTTGATGCGGTCACCGGCCACCAGCTCCATGTCGCCGTTGTCGCGGACCTGCCCGGACACCCGATTCGCCCACTCGGTCTTCGGACGGGTCTTCGCCGCCGCGGCTGCCCGGTCGTACGAGCCACCGCCCCAGCCGCCGCCACCGCGGTAGCCGCCTCCGCCACCACCGCCGCTGAACCCGCCCTCGCGCTTGGCGTTGAGCGCGCGCGGCTGCGTGCCGCCCCGGCTGTTCGCCATGCCCGGCGACTGCTTCCACTCGATGAGCCCCTCGGGGATCTCCTGCAGGAAGCGGGAGGGCATCGCCACGTTGACGTCGCCGAACTGCGCGCGGGTCATCGCCAGCGACAGGAACAGCGACTTCTTGGCGCGGGTGATGCCCACGTAGAAGAGCCTCCGCTCCTCGGACGGGCCACCCGGCTCGTTCGCCGACATCCGGTGCGGCAGCAGGTCCTCCTCGACGCCCGTCAGGAACACCGCGTCGTACTCGAGCCCCTTCGCCGTGTGCAGCGTCATGAGCGACACCGTGCCCGAGGAGTCGTCGAGCTCGTCCGCCGCGGCGACGAGCGAGACCTCGGTCAGGAAGTCGGACAGCGTGCCCTCGGGGTTGTTCTTCTGGAACTCCCGCGTCACCGCGACGAGCTCGTCGATGTTGTCGGCGCGTGCGGCGTCCTGGGCGTCCGGCGACTTCCGCAGGTTCTCGAGCAGGCCAGAGCCGTCGAGCAGCTCGGTGAGGGTGTCGACGACCGGCTGGGTCTGCGCCTTCTCCGACACGGAGTCGAGCAGGGCCGCGAACGCGGTGATGGCGTTCCGCACCTTCGGCCCGAACCCGAGTTCGTCCGCGTGGCGCAGGGCGTCCCGCATGGTCGTCTCGTGCTCGTCGGCGTAGCGCTGCAGGGTGGTCTCGGCGACCGCACCGATGCCGCGCTTCGGCACGTTGAGGATCCGGCGGAGCGCCAACGGGTCGGCGGGGTTGGCGACGGTGATCAGGTACGCCATGGCGTCCTTGATCTCCGCACGCTCGTAGAACTTCGTGCCGCCGAGCACCCGGTACGGGATCGCCGCGCGGATGAAGATCTCCTCCAGCGCACGGGTCTGCGAGTTCGTCCGGTAGAACACCGCCATGTCGCGGTAGTCGGTGCCGTCCTCGTGCAGGCGCTGGATCTCGTCGGCGACGAACTGCGCCTCGTCGTGGCCGGTGTAGCCGGTGAACCCGACGATCTTGTCGCCGGCGCCGACGTCGGTGAACAGGTTCTTCGCCTGGCGGTCGAAGTTGTTCGCGATCACGGCGTTCGCGGCGTCGAGGATGTTCTGCGTCGACCGGTAGTTCTGCTCGAGCAGGATCACCTTCGAGTTCGGGAAGTCCCGCTCGAACTCGACGATGTTGCGGATGTCGGCCCCACGGAACGCGTAGATCGACTGGTCGGAGTCGCCGACGACCGTCAGGGACGCCGGGGCGATGGACCCGTCGGCTTCGCGCATGCGGGCGACGTGCTGGCCGGAGTCCTCGAGCTTGTCGACCTGGTCGACGGGGACGGGCCGGGTGAGCTCGCGGATCAGGGAGTACTGCGCGTGGTTGGTGTCCTGGTACTCGTCGACCAGGATGTACCGGAACCGGCGCTGGTAGAGCGCTGCGACGTCCGGGAAGGCACGGAACAGGAACACCGTCTGGCCGATGAGGTCGTCGAAGTCGAAGGCGTTCGCCCGGCGCAGCTCGTTCGTGTACCGGCGGAACACCTCGGTGAACATGACCTCTTGCGGGTCGTTCGCGTTGATGTTCCGGGCGTAGGAGTCGATGTCCTGCAGTTCGTTCTTGAGCTTCGAGATCTTCGACGCCGCCGCACCGACGGTCAGGCCGAGCGAGTCCGCCTCGAGCTCCTTGATGATCCGCTTGAGCAGGGCCTTGGAGTCGGCGGAGTCGTAGATCGTGAAGGACTGCGGGAACCCGAAGCGCTCGGCTTCCCGCCGCAGGATCCGGACGCACGCCGAGTGGAACGTGGAGATCCACATGCCGTCGGACTCCTGCCCGACCAGTGCACGCACGCGCTCGCGCATCTCGGCTGCGGCCTTGTTCGTGAAGGTGATCGCCAGGATCTGCGACGGCCAGGCTTCACGGTTGGCGAGCAGCAGCGCGATGCGCCGGGTGAGCACGCTCGTCTTGCCGGAGCCGGCGCCGGCCACGATCAGCAGGGACTCGCCACGGTACTCGACCGCTTCCTTCTGCTGGGGGTTCAGGCCCGCGGTGAACGGGTCTTCGTACGCGCGGGCACCGGCGCCCGGCTCGGGCGTCGAATCGAAGGGGTCGAGCACGATCGTCATGTCCGGGACAGTCTAGGCGCGACCTCCGACAGCCGAGCGGGCGAGGACCGCCAGGTCGGTGTGGTCCGCGAACACGCCGTCGACTCCGGTGCGGACGACCGACGTGAACCACCGCTCCCAGTCGCCGAACGCCGCGACCTCGCCCCCGCGGCGGAGGGGCGCCGGCAGGAACCGGTTCTCCGGGCGGAGCGTCCACGTGTACACGGCGAGCCCGGCCTCGTGCGCGCGGTCCACGATCGCGCTCCGCACCGGCGTGGGGTCGTCGAGCGCCACGCTGTCCGTGCCCGCCATCACCGTGCCGACCGCGAGGCTGATCCCGTGGAACTCGGTCGCGAGTGACGCGAGTGCGTCGTCGGAGCGCTCCGCGGCGTACGTGGGAGCCAGCGACCCGTGGGACGCGACCTCGTCCGGGGCGCTGCCACGCGCCTCCTGGAGGTACACGAGTCGACCACCCGTCCCACGTGAGCGGAGGTCCCGGAGCACGCCCTTCTCGAAGCACTCGACCGTGAGCCGCTCGTCCCCGCGCCACCCCGTGTCGCCGAGGACGCCGTCGAGCAGCTCGTCCATCGGGAACCCGGCTCGGTGGAAGAAGTCGGCGTGCTTGACCTCCGCGACGAGCCCGACTGGTCGCGGGGCCGCGTCGAGGATGCCGAGCAGGTCCTCGAGGCGCAGGATCGGTTCCTCGCCGTCGTGCTCCGCCGAACCCGGACGGAGCGCGGGCAGGCGCTCCCGGGTGCGGAGCGTCTGCAGCTCGGCCCACGTGAAGTCCTCGGTGAACCAGCCGGTCAGTGTCTGCCCGTCGACGGTCTTCGTCGTCCGCAGGTGCCGGAACTCCGGGTGGTCCGCGACGTCGGTCGTGCCCGAGACCTCGTTCTCGTGCCGGAGCACCAGCACGCCGTCCTTCGTCGGCACGAGGTCCGGTTCGATCGCGTCGGCGCCAAGCTCGATCGCGAGCTCGTACGCGCTCCGCGAGTGCTCGGGACGGTAGCCGGACGCGCCACGGTGGGCGATCACCAGGGTCATGGCCGCACCCTACTGGGCAGCGGTGTCCGCGGCCTGGCGTGTGTCGCACGGCACATCCGGGGACGCACAGCCCGCCGTTCCCAGCTCCGGGACGGACGCTCGCAGCATGACCGTCCGATCCCTCTCGACCGCCGTCGAGCACCGCATCGACCGCGCCGCACGCCGGGTGCTGGACGCCGGACACCAGCCGCACCGACCCGTCCGACTCGCGGTCACCGAGTTCCTGGTGTTCGGCGCGAAGCAGGCCTGGGCGTGCACGTTCGGGGCGCTGCTGCTCGCGACGATGGCGGTCGTGCACCTGACCGTCCCGGTCGATCTCCGGAACGACGTGACCACGATCGCCGCCGTCCTGCTGCAGGTCGGGATGCTCGTGTTCGGGCTCGAGACCTTCCGGGAGCTCCGCGTCGTCCTGCTCTTCCACGTCGTGGGCACCGTCATGGAGGTGTTCAAGACCCACATGGGCTCGTGGACCTACGAGCAGTCCGGTGTCCTGGTGGTGCTCGGCGTCCCGCTGTTCTCGGGGTTCATGTACGGCGCGGTCGGGTCGTACCTGGTGCGCGTGTACCGGTTGTTCGACCTGCGGTTCGACCGGTACCCGAGGCAGTGGGTCCTCGCGATCCTCGCGGCCCTGGTCTACGCGAACTTCTTCGGCCACCACTTCGTCTGGGACGCCCGGTACGTGCTGCTCGCACTCGTGGTGGTCCTGTTCGGCGCCACGACCATGCACGCGCGAGTCCACCGGACGGTGCTGCGGATGCCCGTGCTCGTCGCGATGGGCCTCGTCGCGCTGTTCATCTGGCTCGCCGAGAACGTCGCCACCTGGGCTGGCGCGTGGTCCTACCCCGCGCAGACGGCGGCCTGGCACCCGGTCGCGCCCACGAAGATCGTGGCGTGGCTGCTCCTCATGCTCATCTCGGTCGCGCTGGTCACGTGGGTGTACCCAGCGGTGCGGCCTGGAGGCACGGATCACCGCGGTCCGGCACGTCCCGCCCGGTGGTCGGCTGGTTCTCGACGACTTCGGGGCGCGCGCGCAGCGGACCCTCATAGGCTGCGGGGGTCGAGGCCCTCCGGGGCCGCTTCCGCTCGCCGCGAATCCTCAGCCTTCCGCGACCGAGCGCCCCTAGGCTGAGAGGACTCGAATCTCCAAGGAAGAGGACACCATGGCCTTCAAGCCCGGTTTCGACCAGTCCCCCGCCTTCAACAACCAGGGGCCCAACACCTGGGGTGGGCGTGGCGCTGGTCAGCAGCAGGCCGGCTGGGGACAGACCCCGCAGCAGGCACAGGGCGGCATGACGCCCGAGCAGCTGCAGTACATGTACGACCGCCCGGCGGCCAGCACGGTCGACACGGACCGCATGTCGTACGAGGACACCATCGTCAAGACGCTGCTCGCGTTCGGCGTGCTCCTCGTCGGTGCGGTGGCCGGCTGGAACCTGCCCCCGATCGTCTGGATCGTCGGCGCGATCGTCGGGTTCGTCCTGGCGCTCGTCAACACCTTCAAGAAGAAGCCGTCGCCGGGCCTGGTCCTGACGTACGCGTTCTTCGAGGGGCTGTTCGTCGGCGGTATCTCGAACTACTTCCAGACGGCGTTCCCGCAGGCCGACGGCATCGTCGCGCAGGCGGTCTTCGGCACCCTCGGGGTGTTCGCGGTCACGCTGCTGCTGTTCCTCTCGGGCAAGGTCCGTGCGACGCCGAAGCTGACCCGCTTCTTCCTCATCGCGATGGTCGGGTACATGGCGTTCTCGCTCGTGAACCTCGTCCTGATGTGGACCGGTGTGACGAACACGGCGTTCGGGCTCATGGGTACGACGATCTTCGGCATCCCGCTCGGCGTCGTCATCGGCATCTTCGTGGTCCTGATGGCCGCGTACTCGCTGATCCTCGACTTCGACCAGATCAAGACCGGTGTCCAGCGCGGCGCCCCGAAGATCTACGCGTGGACGGCGGCGTTCGGTCTCATCGTCACCCTCGTGTGGCTGTACCTCGAGATCCTGCGCATCCTCGCCATCATCGCGAGCAGTCAGCGCAACTAGCTCCGACCAGAAGGGCCCCGGCGAACACGCCGGGGCCCTTCGTCGTTCCCGGGCCCGTCCCTAACCACCCACCCCTCCGCCGAGCGGGCCTTTTTCGTCGTGTTCGAGGCGCTCCGGCGGCGTGTTCTGCCCGCTCGATGGCGGGCGGGCGGCGTGTTCTGCCCGCTCGCCGAGCATGTGCGGGGCCGAGTTCGCCGCCGCACGCGAAGGGGCCCGGCACGCAGTGCGTGCCGGGCCCCTTCAGCGCGGGAGGACTACTCCCACTCGATCGTCCCCGGCGGCTTCGACGTGACGTCGAGCACGACCCGGTTCACGTCGGGCACCTCGTTGGTGATGCGGTTCGAGATCTTCGCGAGGGTGTCGTACGGCAGACGAGTCCAGTCGGCGGTCATCGCGTCCTCCGAGGAGACCGGACGCAGCACGATCGGGTGGCCGTAGGTGCGGCCGTCGCCCTGGACGCCCACGGAACGGACGTCGGCGAGCAGGACGACCGGGCACTGCCAGATCTCCTGGTCGAGGCCGGCGGCGGTGAGTTCCTCGCGCGCGATCTTGTCCGCGGCACGGAGCAGCTCGAGGCGGTCCTTCGTGACCTCGCCGACGATGCGGATGCCGAGCCCCGGTCCGGGGAACGGCTGGCGGCCGACGATGACCTCGGGCAGCCCGAGCTCGCGACCGACCGCGCGGACCTCGTCCTTGAACAGGGTACGGAGCGGCTCGACGAGTTCGAACGTCATGTCGTCCGGGAGCCCGCCGACGTTGTGGTGCGACTTGATGTTCGCCGTGCCGGAACCACCGCCGGACTCGACGACGTCGGGGTAGAGCGTGCCCTGCACGAGGAACTTGACCTCGCCGGCAGCGTCGTCGCCGCGGGCCTCGAGCACGAGCGCCTCGGCCGCGGCCTCGAAGGTGCGGATGAACTCGCGCCCGATGATCTTGCGCTTCTGCTCCGGGTCACTGACGCCGGCCAGGGCGTCGAGGAACTGCTGCTCGGCGTCGATCGTGATGAGGCGCACACCGGTGGAGGCGACGTAGTCCTCTTCCACCTGCTTGCGCTCGTCGGCGCGGAGGAGCCCGTGGTCGACGAAGACGCACGTGAGCTGGTCACCGACGGCCTTGTGCACGATCGCCGCGGCGACGGCGGAGTCGACACCACCGGAGAGCCCGGCGATCACGCGGCTGGATCCGACCTGGGCCTGGATCCGGGCGACCTGCTCCTCGATGACGTTCGCCGAGTTCCAGTCACCGGGGAGCCCGGCGGCACGGTGCAGGAAGTTCTCGAGCACGGCCTGGCCGTACACCGAGTGCTTCACCTCGGGGTGCCACTGCACGCCGTAGAGCTTGCGCTCGTCGGACGCGAACGCGGCGACGGGGGTGGAGGCGCTCGACGCGAGGACCTCGAAGCCCTCCGGCGCCTTCGCCACGGAGTCGCCGTGGGACATCCAGGTCACCTGCGACTCCGGCTGCGCGCCGAGGAGCACGCTGTCGGTGCCCGTCACGGTGACGTCGGTCGCGCCGTACTCACGCTGGCCGGTCTGCGCGACCTCGCCGCCGAGGGCGGTCGCCATGGCCTGGAAGCCGTAGCAGATGCCCAGCACGGGGACGCCGAGGTCGAGGATGTCGCCGTCGAGCGACGGTGCGCCCGCTTCGTACACGGACGACGGACCACCGGACAGCACGATGGCCGCCGGGTCCTTCGCACGGACCTCGTCCGCCGTGATCGAGTGCGGGACGATCTCGCTGTAGACGTTCGCCTCACGGACCCGTCGCGCGATGAGCTGCGCGTACTGGGCTCCGAAGTCGACGACGAGGACGGGACGCTGTTCGGTCTCGCTCACCGAGCGGCCTCCTTCTCACGCTGCTGGGCAGCGGTCAGCTCGTGGTAGGTGTCCATGGCGATCTTCTGCATGCGGTGCTCGACCACGAACGACATGAACGGGATGATGCCCCCGAGGGCGATGAGCAGGAAGCGGATCGGCTTCCAGCGCATGATGCTCCACAGACGGAAGTCGGTGAAGAGGTAGAGCACGTACAGCCAGCCGTGGGCGATGAGGATGCCGATCGACAGGTTGAAGGTGCCGGGCTCCTTGCCCGCCGTGCCCTCCGGCACGAAGAACGCGCCGCCGCCGAGCTGCATCTCGAGGTGCAGCGGCGTGTACTTGATGACCATCTCGACCACCAGGGCGAGCAGCAGCACACCGGTGATGTACGCCGAGACGCGGTACCACTTCACCGCGCCCGGGATCTTCGGGATGTCACGGGTACGGACGGTCAGAGCCATATCGGCCATCCTACCGTCGGTCCGCGAGGGCCCCGTCGACGCTGAGAGCGGCCTCACGCCGGTCCTCTTCCTCGCGCTCCCAGGCGTCCTTCACGAAGCGGTACCAGAGGAACACGGCGAAGCCGGCGAAGACGACCCACTCCACGGCGTAGAAGAGGTTCAGCCAGTCGAACTGGACCTCCCGCGTCGGGGCCCGGTCGGCGATGGTGCCGAGGTCGGCGGCCTTCGCGGTGGTGTCGTCGGCGACGACGTACCCGAGGTACATCTCGTCGTCGAAGTGCTTCCACGTGTTCACGAACCGGGCCGGCGCGACCGCCGAGTACTCGCCCTTGTCGTAGGTGTCCTGGTCGGGCGACTCGGCCGGGTAGTAGCGGCCCTCGATCGTCAGGCGCGCGCCGTCCGTCAGACGGTCACCCCCGGCGACGGCGGCCGAGCGCTGGTCGGACCACCCGATGACGACCGGGAGGCTCGCCCCACTTCCGGCATCGACCAGGTGTCCCACGGTCTGGTACGTCCCACCCCCGCTGCGACCGGTCAGGACGGTCGTGTCACCGGCGACGAACGTGCCGGTGACGGTCACCTTCTGCCCGGCCATCGTCTCGGTCGCGGGCTGCATCGGCCGGGTCACGGCGTCGAGGGACTTCCGCGTCTCGGTGGTCGCCGGCAGTGGCTTGCCGTTCGCGATGCTCCGCTCGAGCTGCCACTTGCCCAGCCCGGCGAACACCGCCGCCAGCACGAGCGCCAGCAAGAGCAGCGCGATCCACCTCGGTCGTCGGGCTACGGCCCACATTCGTATCAGTACTCCGGATCGCGCTGACGGACCGGGCGTTCGGGTCGCTCGGCAGGAAGGGGCTCGGACGCCGCCTCCGAGGGCTCATTCTCCCGCTCTTCCCTGCCAGCCGCCTCCACCAGGGCGAACTCCTCCGCGAACTGGCGGTCCCGCTCCGCACGGCGCGCAGCGGCGTCCGCGGCGTCGGACTCGGCCGCGGCCTCCGCTGCCTCGGCCGCGGCGGCAGCCGCGACGGCCCGGCGACCGCCGAGGCGCGTGCGCAGCCGCGCGAGGCGGGCGGGTCGCACCACGAGGCGGCCGATCCGGTCCGAGTTCACGGCGAGGAGGGGTCCGAGGATGGCCATGACGAGGACGTAGAGGCCCGCGAACGCGGTGATCCGTGCCTCCAGGCCGGCGGCAGCCGAGAGCGTCGCGAGGATGAGCGCGAACTCGCCACGGTTCACCAGGATCACGGCGGTGTTGATGCCCTGCTGGACGTTGAAGCCGTTCATCCGGGCGACGAGCTGTCCGGCGACCGCGTTGAGCACCACCGTCATGCCGATCGCGCCGAGGACGGGCCAGAGCACCTCGCCGAAGGTGGACAGGTCGAGCCCGAGGCCGAAGTTCACGAAGAAGAACGCCGCGAACACGTCGCGCATCGGCAGTGCGAGCTGCTCGATGCGGTCCCGGTAGCGGGTCGCCCCGCAGAGCAGACCGATCACGAACGCGCCGATCGCATCGGTCACACCGAGCAGGTCACCGATGCCGCCGAACATCACCGCGAGACCGAAGAACAGCACCGTGAACAGTTCGTCGTCACGCGTCGCGAAGATCTTCGACACCCACTTGCCGGCGAACCGGGCGAGCGTGAACATCACGATCAGGAAGCCGAACGCCAGCGCGAGCTTGCCGACCACCGCCCACGCGTTCGTGTCGCCGGAGAGCACCACCGAGACGATCGCCAGGTAGATGGCGATGAAGACGTCCTCGATGACCGTGACACCGAGGATCATCGGCGTCTCGTCGTTGGCCAGGCGCCGCAACTCGATGAGGAGCTTCGTGACGATCGCGCTCGACGACGTCGCGGTCATGCCGGCGATGATCAGGGCCTCGCGGGTGCCCCAGCCGAGCGAGAACCCGAAGGCGAACCCGACGCCCATGTTGATCGCGACGTACGTGCCACCGGAGACCAGGAGTTTCCCGGCGTTGCCGTAGAACTCCTCCTGGTCGAACTCCAACCCGAGGTTGAACAGCAGCAGGATGAGGCCGAAGGTCGCGATCAGCTCGATCGTGTGCGACTCGACGTTCAGCCCGATCCACGGCGTGTGCGGACTCGCCATGAGCCCGACGATCATGTAGATCGGGATCGCCGGCAGCCCGATCACCTTGCCGAGTCGCCCCAGCACGTAGGCGATGACGAAGAGCACACCGATGGTGAGCAGCTCACCACCCAGGTGCATGCTCTAGCTCTTCCGCGGGGCCTCGGCCGATGCGGCCGCAAGCTCTCCGCTGCGGTAGAAGGAGAAGGCCTTGGCGACCTTCTCGGGGGACCCGGCGACGACGATCGTGTCACCGGGGAAGACGACGAAGTCCGAGGAGGGCGCCGGGTTGGCGCTGTCGCCGCGGACGACGGCCACGACGGTCAGTCCGATGAAGCCGGAGTCGTGCAGGTCGCCGAGGGGCTTGCCGGCGATCGCGTCGTCGTAGTCGACCGAGAACCAGTCGATCGACAGGCCCGGGATCTCGTCGAGCTTGTCGAGGCCCTCGGTGATCCGGGTGCCGCCGAGCAGTTCGGCGAGGGTGTGTGCTTCGTCCTCACTGAGGCGCAGCGACACCTTCTCCGACTTGTCCGCGCCGTCCGAGACGTCCGCGAAGGAGATGAGGTCGGAGTGGCCCGACCGGTGCGTGATGACACCGCACTTGCCACCGTCGTCGGTGTAGAAGCTGTGCAGCACGCCGACTCCGGGGAGTTTGACGCGATGGACGTCGACCATGATGGCTCCCTTTTCGAGTACCCCGATGATAACCACCACGGAGGTCCGGCCATTCCGTCAGGCGAAGTCGGATCCACCACCCCGCGCCGCCGCGAGCAGCGACCGGTCCGCGACGAGCTCCACGGCAGCGGCGATCTCCGGGGCGAGCCAGCGGTCGTCCCCCGGTCCCGCGGCCCGTTCCCGGAGCACGGCGCGCACCGCACCGGTGAGCGCGGCCGTCCCGGCGCCGCGCATGTCGGCCGCCCGCGCCGCCGTCAGGACCTCGATCGCGAGCACGCGGGTGAGCCCGTCGATCGCCCGGCGGAGCTTGCGTGCCGCGCCCCAGCCCATCGACACGTGGTCCTCCTGCATCGCCGAGGTCGGGATGGAGTCCACCGACGCGGGCACGGCAAGACGCTTCAGTTCGGAGACGATCCCGGCCTGGGTGTACTGCGCGATCATGTGCCCGGAGTCGACACCGGGGTCGTTCGCCAGGAAGGGCGGGAGTCCGCCGTTCCGGGTCGCGTCGAGGAACCGGTCGGTGCGGCGTTCGGACATGCTCGCGACGTCCGCCACGGCGATGGCGAGGAAGTCGAGCACGTACCCGACCGGCGCCCCGTGGAAGTTCCCGTTGGACTCCACGCGACCGTCGAGCGTGACCACCGGGTTGTCGACCGCCGACGCCAGCTCGCGGGACGCGACGAGTGCCGCGTGGTCCACGGTGTCCCGCGCGGCACCGTGCACCTGCGGGGCGCACCGCAGCGAGTACGCGTCCTGGACCCGGGTGAAGCCGGAGGAGCGGTGCGCGGCGATCACCGGCGAGCCGTCGAGTGCGGCGCGCATGTTCGCGGCCGAGCGGGCCTGGCCGGGGTGCGGACGGAGCGCCTGCAGGTCGGCGGCGAAGACGGTGTCCGTGCCGGCCAGGCCCTCGACGCTCATCGCAGCCGCGAGGTCCGCGGTGCTGAGCAGGGCCCCGAGGTCGTCGAGCGCCAGGACGAGCATCCCGAGCATGCCGTCGGTGCCGTTGATGAGCGCCAGGCCCTCCTTCTCGCGGAGCACGAGCGGCTCGATGCCCGCCGCGGCGAGCGCCTCGGCGGCCGGCATCGGGACACCCTGGACCCGCACGTCGCCCTCCCCCATCGCGGCGAGGGCGCAGTGCGCCAACGGTGCGAGGTCGCCGGAGCAACCCAGGCTGCCGTACTCGCCGATGACGGGCGTGATCCCGGCGTTGAGGAGGTCGGCGTACGTCTGCGCGACCTCGGGACGGACGCCCGTGCGACCGGTGGCGAGCGTCGACAGTCGGAGGAGCAGGAGCGCGCGGACGACCTCGTCCTCGACGGCGGGGCCGCTCGACGCCGCATGGCTGCGGACGAGGGAGGCCTGCAGCTGCGCGCGACGGTCGAACGGGATCTGCTTCGTGGCCAGGGCGCCGAAGCCCGTCGAGACGCCGTAGTGGGGGACGGTGCCGTCCGCGAGGGCCTCGATGACGGCGCGGCTCTCGGCCATCGCGGCGAGCGCGGTGGGTGCGAGCTCGACGCGTGCGCCGTGCCGGGCGACGGCGACCACGTCGTCGGGAGCGAGGGCTCCGACGTCGACGGTGACGGGCTGGGTGGCGGTGGTCGTCATGGTGCTCCTGCGGAGGTCGTGAGGGGTGCGTGCAGTACCGACTGGACGGTACAGATCATGGCAGCGTTCCGGCTCGCTCCGCTAGGGTCCGCGCATGGGGAACAGCACAGCGAGAACACGCATCGTCGTCGCCGGGGTCGGGGTCACGGCGGTCATCGCCTACGCCGCACTGCTCGCGGTGCAGGAACTCGTGCTCGATCCGCTCGCCGCAGTGCCGGGGACACCGCTCGCGACGATCTACGCGCACCTCGACGGGCAGGGGTTCGACGTGCGCTCCGACATCGTGGGTGTCCTGGTCATCGCGGCCATCGGGGTCGGCCTGGCCGTCGTGGTCACCGTCGTGACGCTGTGGAAGCGCGTCGAAGCGCACTTCGTGGCCGCCTGGTTCCTCGGCATCGTGGCCGCCGGAGCGGTTCCCGCGTTCGCCGCGGGGTTCCAGCTCGGCATGGACGTCGCCGACGGGTACGGCATCGGCGGCGAGGACCACACCATCTGGGCCGGCGTCCTGTACGTCACCAGCGTGATCGCGCTCGTCGCGATCCCGGTCGTCCTCGTGGTGGGTGAGCGACGCCGTGCGCGCCTGGCCACGTCGGGGACGCTGGTCGCCTGACGGGGGCGGGTCGCGCCTCCAGACCGTCGACAGCCTGGAGGCGCGACCCGTGTTCCCGACGCGGGTCGCGTCGGGCTGTGGCTGGGTCTACTCGGGTTCCGTCGTCTTCTCGCCGACCACGGCTTCGTCGGACGCCTTCGCGCCCTCCGCGCCGCTCGAGCGCCCACCGCCGACCACGACGTCGTCCTCGTCGAAGCCGAACGCGATGTCCGGCGCCTCGAGACGGACGCGGTCCGCCGACTCGTCGTCGGGCTGCAGCTGCGACTCCCGCTCGGCGGCGACGCGCTTCAGGTAGTTCGACACCTCGTGCTCGGTGGTCTCCTGGTCCCAGCCGAGCACGTCCGCCATGAGCTTCGCGGCGACGGGGGCGGCGGACTCACCGCGGTCCCAGGCCTCGATCGAGATGCGGGTGCGGCGGGCGAGGACGTCCTCCAGGTGCAGGGCACCCTCGTGCGAGGCCGCGTAGACGACCTCGGCACCGATGTAGTCGTCGGCCCCGGGCAGCGGCTCGGCGAGCGACGGGTCCTCCTTCACGAGCCGGAGGACCTCGGTCGCGAGCGTGCCGTACCGGTTCAGCAGGTGCTCGATGCGGACCTTGTGCACACCGAAGCTCCGCGCCGTGCGGCCACGGCGGTTCCACGCGGCGGGGTACCCCTCGGCGCCGAGGAGGGGGATGTCCTCGGTCGTCGACCCCGGGATCTTCCCGTCCATCGCGGCGACGGCCTCGTCGATGGCGTCCTTGCCCATCACGCGGTACGTCGTCCACTTGCCGCCGGCGACGACCACCAGCCCGGGGACCGTGTGGGCGACGACGTGCTCGCGGCTGAGCTTCGACGTCTGGTCGGACTCCCCGGCGAGCAACGGCCGGAGTCCGGCGTAGACGCCCTCGACGTCCTCGCGGGTGAGCGGGACCGCGAGCACCTTGTTCACGTGCTCGAGGATGTAGTCGATGTCCGCCGCGGTCGCCGCTGGGTGCGCCTTGTCGAGGTACCAGTCGGTGTCCGTCGTCCCGACGAGCCAGTGCCGACCCCACGGGATCACGAACAGCACGCTCTTCTCGGTGCGGAGGATCATGCCCGTGTTCGACTGGAAGCGGTCCCGCGGGATGACGAGGTGCACGCCCTTGGAGGCCCGCACCTTGAACTGTCCGCGGGTGCCGATCATCGCCTGGGTGTCGTCGGTCCAGACACCCGTCGCGTTGACGACCTGCTTCGCGCGGATCTCGAACTTCTCACCGGTCTGGATGTCGTGCGCCTCGGCCCCGACGACGCGCTCCCCGACCTTGATGAAGCCCTCGATGCGGATGCGGCTCGCGGCGTGGGCGCCGTAGGACGCCGCGGTGCGCACGAGCGAGGCGACGTACCGGGCGTCGTCCACCTGGGCGTCGTAGTAGGTCATGCCGCCGACGAAGGCGTCCTTCTTGAGCCCCGGCATGTTCTTGAGGACCTGCCCACGGCTGAGGTGCCGGTGGTGCGGGACGCCGGGCGGACGACCGCCGGACCAGCTGAACACGTCGTACATCGCCATGCCGATGCCGATGTAGAACCGCTCCCACACGCGGTGGTTGAGCGGGTAGAGGAAGCGCACGGGCTTCACCAGGTGCGGGGCGATCCGCTGCAGCAGGAGGCCGCGTTCGATCAGGGCCTCGCGGACGAGCGCGAAGTTGAGCTGCTCGAGGTACCGGATGCCGCCGTGGACGAGCTTCGACGAGCGACTCGACGTCCCCGAACCCCAGTCACGGGCCTCGACGATGCCGACGTTCAGGCCGCGCGTCACGGCGTCGAGCGCACTCCCAGCGCCGACGATGCCACCGCCGACGACCAGGACGTCGAGCTCTCGGGTCTTCATCGTCTCGATCGCGGCCGCGCGTTCGTCCGGGCCGAGCTTCGCCGACGGGTCGAACCCGACCCCCGGGGCCGCGTTCTCGGCCCGGGCCGGCCTCATTGCGCTGCTGCTGGACTTCGCCATCGTCGCCTCCGTGTCGCGGTGTCGCGCTCGGCGCCGTGGCGTCACCCGTGCTGGAGTGCGGGTGCCACCATCACTGCTGGTGGTACGGCGCCACGACCACTTCTACTCGCTGGAACTCCTTGACGTCGGAGTATCCGGTCGTCGCCATCGACCGGCGCAGCGCACCGATGATGTTCGCACGGCCGTCCCACGTCGGGGTCGGGCCGTTCAGGACGTTCTCCAGCGGGGCGATCGTGCCGACCTCGACCCGGCGGCCACGGGGCAGCTCCGGGTGGTGCGCCTCGGCACCCCAGTGGAACCCACCGCCGGGAGCCTCGGTCGCACGGGCCAGGGCGGTGCCGAGCATCACGGCGTCGGCACCCATCGCGATCGCCTTCACGACGTCACCGGCGGTGTCGAGCCCACCGTCGGCGATGACGTGCACGTACCGACCGCCGGACTCGTCCATGTAGTCACGGCGAGCGCCGGCGATGTCCGCGACGGCCGTGGCCATCGGGGCGTGGATGCCGAGCGCGGCACGGGTCGTCGAGGCTGCGCCGCCGCCGAACCCGACGAGCACGCCCGCAGCACCGGTGCGCATGAGGTGCAGCGCCGCCGTGTAGGTGGAGGCACCGCCCACGATGACCGGGACGTCGAGTTCGTAGATGAACTTCTTGAGGTTGAGGGGCTCGGTGTTCTGCGAGACGTGCTCGGCCGAGACCGTGGTGCCGCGGATCACGAACAGGTCGACGCCGGCGTCGACGACGGTCTTCGAGAACTCCTGCGTGCGCTGCGGGCTGAGCGACCCGGCGACCGGGACGCCCGCGGCGCGGATCTCGGCGAGACGCGCGGTGATCAGCTCGGCCTTGACCGGCTCGGAGTAGATCTCCTGCATGCGCTTCGTGACGTTGCCGTCGGTGAGCGTCTTGATCTCGTCGAAGTAGGGCGTCGGGTCCTCGTAGCGGGTCCAGAGCCCCTCGAGGTCCAGCACGCCGAGCATGCCGAGCTTGCCCATCTGGATGACCGTGGCCGGCGAGGCGACGGAGTCCATCGGGGCCGAGAGGATCGGCGACTCGAACGTGAACGCGTCGATCGACCACTGCACGTTCACGTCGCGCGGGTCACGCGTCCGACGCGAGGGGACCACCGCGATGTCGTCGAATGCGTACGCCCGACGTCCGCGCTTGCCTGCACCGATCTCGACTTCACTCACCCGGCAAGCCTAGCGGTCGTGTCCCCCGGGTGACACGAGCGGCCGCCGGGCTCGCACCGTGCGAGCCTCAGCGCGGTGGGCGCGGGCGGGCGCGGCGCTTGCGGAGCGCACGCAGGACGAACCCGAGCAGGAGCGCCAGCACGACCAGGACCCCGAGGAGCGCCGCCGCGACCTTCACGAGCAGCGCCGCCCCGATGAAGAGCGCGGCGAACACGAGCCAGACGAGGGCGTCGAGCACGAGGGGGCCGGGGGTACGCACGTGCCGAACGATACCGACCCGGCGGGGGCGAGCCGCGCCTCCAGGCCGGGTGTGTGAGAGGAGGGCCGTGCGGCGCATCAGCGACTTCGCACGACCCTCCTCGGTGCGGATGCCGCCCCCACAGCGACACCCGCGGTCGACACCGCTCGCTCAGCGAGCGGAGTCGACGTCCTTGGCGAGCGTCCCCAGGTACAGCTCGATGACCTTCGGATCGTCGGCGAGCTCCTTCCCGGTGCCCGAGTACGCGTTCTTCCCCTGGTCGAGCACGTACCCACGATCGCAGATCTGCAGACAGCGTCGCGCGTTCTGCTCCACCATGACGATCGACACACCGGCCTTGTTGATCCGGCGTGTGCGGATGAACGTCTCGTCCTGGCGGACGGGCGACAACCCGGCGGAGGGTTCGTCGAGCAGCAGCACCTTCGGGTCCATCATCAGCGCCCGCGCCATCGCCACGGACTGCCGCTCGCCACCGGACAGCGATCCGGCACGCTGGCCCTTGCGCTGCCCGAGGACGGGGAACAGGTCGTAGATGACCTCGAGGCGCTCGGCGAACTTCCGGGGCCGCAGGTACAGGCCCATCTGCAGGTTCTCCTCGATCGACAGCGAGGGGAAGACGTTGTTCGTCTGCGGCACGAAACCGACGCCGGCCTGCACGAGCTTGTTCGCCTTGAGGTTGGTGATGTCCTCGCCCTGCAGCGTGACGGAGCCCTCGCGGATGGACACGAGGCCGAACAACGCCTTGAGGAGTGTCGACTTGCCGGCGCCGTTCGGGCCGATGATGCCGATGAGCTCGCCCGGGTAGCAGTCGAGGTCGCAGCCGTTCAGGATGTTCACCCCCGGCAGGTACCCGGCGACGAGGTTCTTGGCGCTGAGCACCGGCTCGCGTTCCAGCGTGGCCGTGCCGACTTGCGTCGCGTGCGTCGCTTCCGGACTGGAGGCACTGCTCGCGTTCGTGGGGTCCGTTGCGTCGGTCATCGGGTCGCCTCCTGCTCGTCTTCTTCCGCTACTTCCTCGGCGAGTTCCTCGTAGGTCTCCTCGGTGAGGAGCGAGTCGTCGCCCAGGTCGGTGTCGTGGTGGGCGCCGAGGTACGCGTCGATGACGGCCTTGTCGTCCATCACGGTGTCGGCCGGCCCCTCGGCGACGACCTTGCCCTCGGCCATCACGACCACCCAGTCCGAGATGTGCCGGACCATGTGCATGTCGTGCTCGACGAACAGCACGGTCATGCCGTCGTCGCGGAGGGACTGGATGTGGCCGAGCAGCGATTGCGTCAGCGCGGGGTTCACGCCGGCCATCGGCTCGTCGAGCATGATCATCGTCGGGTCGGACATCAGCGCCCGGGCCATCTCGAGGAGCTTCCGCTGCCCGCCGCTCAGCGAGCCCGCGTAGTCGTCCGCCTTGGTGTCGAGCTTGAACCGGGCGAGGAGTTCCTCGGCCTTCGCCGTGATCGCGCGCTCCCGCGGCCGCCAGACCGCGGGGATCAGAGCGGCGAAGAAGTTCTCGCCCGGCTGGTCCCGCGCCCCGAGGAGCATGTTCTGCATCACCGTGAGCCGACTCAGCGCCTTGGTGAGCTGGAACGTGCGGACCATGCCGCGGTTGGCGATGTGCGTCGCGCTCGTCTTCTGCAGGGTCGCCCCGTCGAAGCGGGTGACGGCGCCGGGGCTCGGCTTGTCGAACCCGGTGAGCAGGTTGAAGAACGTCGTCTTGCCGGCGCCGTTCGGACCGATGAGGGCGGTGATCGACCCGCGCTGGACCTCGAGGTGGTCGACGTCCACCGCGGTCATGCCGCCGAAGCGCCGGGTGACCGTGTCGACGGTGAGGATGGGGTCGGTCTTGCTGTGGGCGTACGACTCAGACACTGAACGTCAGCTCCTTCTTGTTGCCGAGGAGACCCTGTGGACGGAACACGATCAACAGCATCAGCGCGACGCCGACGAGCACGTAGGAGAACTGCTCCGCCTGTTGCGCGTTCATGATCGAGTCGGGGATGAAGTCGCCCGCCAGGGTGCGGATGAAGAGCCGGACCACGAAGAACAGCACGGCGCCGAGCACCGGACCGAACACCGTCGCAGCACCGCCGAGGATGAGCGCGGTCCAGATGAAGAACGTCATCGAGCGACCCATCGCGTCCGGCTGCACCGAACTCGGCAGGACGTAGATGATGCCGGCCAGGGCACCGAGCGCGCCGCCGAAGACGAGCGCCTGCATCTTGTACGAGTAGACGTTCTTCCCGAGGGAGCGGACGGCGTCCTCGTCCTCGCGGATCGCCTTCAGGACCCGGCCCCAGGGGCTGCGCATGAGCAGGAAGAGCACGAGGGTGAACAGGGCGACGAGGCCCCATGCCGCGATGCGGATCCACCAGCCGTTGACGCCGTTGTTCGAGTACGTGAACCACAGGATCGTGGTGGTGCCGTCGGGCAGCGGGCTGAGGGCGTTGAACGGGTCGCGGTAGCTCGACCCGGTGATGCCGTTCGAGCCGCCGGTCGTCGTGGTGAGCAGGCTCGAACGTCCCACCATGCGGATGATCTCGGCGCCGGAGATCGTCACGATCGCCAGGTAGTCGCCGCGGAGCCGCAGGGTCGGGATGCCGAGGATGATCGCGAACACGATGGCCACGAGCAGGGCGACCAGGACCGCCATCACGAACGGCAGGCCGTTGGTGATCGAGATGGCGAAGCCGTACGCACCGAGGAGCAGGAACGCGGCCTGTCCCATGTTGATGAGACCGGTGAGTCCGAAGTGGACGTTCAGGCCGATCGCGGCGAGCGCGAACGCCGCCGTCGTGGGGGCGAGTGCCTCCTGTGTGAGCGAGGACAGCAGGTTGAGGATGTAGTCCATGGCGGCGCTCCTTAGCCGATCCGCTCGGCACGGCCGAAGATGCCCTGCGGCCGGAACAGCAGGATGAGGATGAGGATGACGAGGGCGGTGGCGTACTTGAAGTCACCCGGGAGCACCAGGTTCGTCAGCTCCACGACGATGCCGATGATCATCGACCCGACGAGCGCACCGTAGGCGGTTCCCAGACCGCCGAGGGTGACCGAGGCGAACATGAGCAGGAGCAGCTGGAGACCGGTCTGCCAGTTGACGCCGTTGAGCACGAGGCCGAGCATCACGCCCGACAGCCCCGCGAGGCCGGCGGCGAGCGTCCACACGAACCGGATCACCCGGTCGACGTCGATCCCGGACGCACTGGCCAGTGCCGGGTTGTCCGACACCGCCCGGGTCGCCCGGCCGAACCGGGTCTTCGCCAGGAACAGGCCGGTGGCGACGAGCACCACGAGCGCGATCGCCATCGCCACGTACGACTGCACCGTCAGCGTGACCCCGGCGAACCGGATGGTCTCCGGGTTGCCCTGCTGGATGCGGACCGTCGAGGCGCCGAAGAAGTACTGGAACGCGTACTGCGCGGCGATCGAGAGCCCGATCGTCACGATCATGAGCTGGGTGAGGCTGATCCGCCTCCGCCGCAGGGGCCGCCAGATCGCGGCGTCCTGCAGGTACCCGGTCGCCGCGCACAGCAGCGTGACGACGATGCCGGTGAGCCAGATGTTCCACCCGAGCTGGTTCGCGAACAGGTAGGCGAGGAGGCCGCCGAGGGTCACCTGCTCACCGTGCGAGAAGCTCGACAGCCCCGTGGTGCCGTAGATGAGCGAGAGCCCCACCGACGCCAGGGCGATGAGGAGCCCGAGCCGGATGCCGGACGCGAACTGCTGCCACGCCCGCTGCGGGGTGACGCTCGTGGCGTCGTCGTTCGTGACCACGCCCTGCTGGTCGGAGAGCTGGAAGATCTGCCCGACGTTCGCGTTCAGGCTCGCGGTGACCGTGCGCTTCGCGTCCGCCGCGTTCGTCAGGTACTGCCCCTTCGGCAGCGTGTCCTGGTCGACGGCGACGGTGTAGCTGCCCGCCGTCGTCACGCTCACGGACCACCGGCCGGTGTCCGAGGTGGTCGCGGTCTGCGCGAACCCGCCCGGCCCGGTGACGTCGACCGCGACGCCCTCGACCGACTTCCGATCGGAGTCGGTGATCGTGCCCTGGATGCAGCCGTTGGTCGGGCTGACCGTGCAGGGCTGGTTGCTGGCCGGGGCCTCGGTACTGGTCGCGCTGCTGGTGCTGGTCGGACTGCTCATGCTGGTCGGGCTCGTCGCCCCCTGCGCCGAGGGCGACACTGCCCAGTCGACCGCGAAGGTGGCGAGGAAAGCGAGGAAGAGTACTGCGGCGAGGACCAGGCGGCTGCGGCCTGGTGCCCCGCGGCGGAGCCCGCGCCGCAGCGCTGACCCCGGCGGAGTGATGGAACCCACGGATGAGCCTCTCGTTCGGATAGTCGAGGACCCTAGGGATTTTTTGTGTCCCCCGTGTTTCCATCACGTTCCCTGGAGAAATCGTGCCGCAACCGTGATCCTGCACAGGAAGCGCGGAGCCCTGGTCCGGGCCGGAATGGCGGGGTGGACGCGCGCGTTACCATGGTCTATCCGGAACCCGCCGCTGCGTTCCCGGTGTTCGCGCAACCACTTCACCTCGCCCACGAAGGGGACCCATGGACCAGCCGGATCCGTTCGGATTCATCGGACTCACGTACGACGACGTCATGCTCCTGCCGGGGCACACCGACGTCATCCCGAGCGAGGCGTCCACCACGTCCCGGCTCACCAAGCGGATCTCCGTCAACGTCCCGCTGCTCTCGGCGGCGATGGACACCGTGACCGAGGCCCGGATGGCGATCGCCATGGCCCGTCAGGGCGGCATCGGCATCCTGCACCGCAACATGTCGATCGCCGACCAGGCCGCCTACGTCGACAAGGTCAAGCGCTCCGAGTCGGGCATGATCACCAACCCCGTCACGACGCGGCCCGACGCCACCGTCGCCGAGGTGGACGCCCTCTGCGGGCAGTTCCGCGTCTCCGGACTGCCGGTCGTCGAGCAGGACGGCACGCTCGTCGGCATCATCACGAACCGGGACATGCGCTTCGTCGCCCCGTTCGAGCTGGGCACGACCCTCGTCCGCGACGTCATGACGAAGGCGCCGTTGATCACCGCGAACGAGGGCATCGACCCCGAGGAAGCCGTCGCGATCTTCGCGCAGCACAAGATCGAGAAGCTCCCGCTGGTGGACGCCGACGGCAAGCTCCGTGGGCTCATCACCGTGAAGGACTTCGACAAGAGCGAGAAGTACCCGGACGCCACGAAGGACGACGAGGGCCGCCTTCGCGTGGGCGCGGCCATCGGGTTCTTCGGCGACGCCTGGCAGCGTGCCGAGGCCCTGCTCGAGGCGGGCGTCGACGTGCTCGTGGTCGACACCGCGAACGGCGAGAGCGAAGGCGTGCTCGACATGGTCCGTCGCCTCAAGGCCGACCCGCGCTTCGCGGGCGTGGACGTCATCGGCGGCAACGTCGCGACGCGTCAGGGTGCGCAGGCGCTCATCGACGCCGGTGTCGACGCGGTCAAGGTCGGCGTGGGCCCTGGTTCGATCTGCACCACGCGCGTGGTCGCCGGTGTGGGCGTCCCGCAGGTCACCGCCGTGTACGAGGCGTTCCTCGCGGCGCGCGAGTCCGGCGTGCCCGTGATCGCCGACGGCGGTCTGCAGTACTCGGGCGACATCGCCAAGGCCCTGGTCGCCGGAGCGGACACCGTGATGCTCGGCTCGCTGCTGGCCGGCACGGACGAGTCCCCGGGCGAGCTGGTGTTCGTCGGCGGCAAGCAGTACAAGGCCTACCGCGGGATGGGCTCCCTCGGCGCCCTGCAGACGCGCGGCGAGAAGACCTCGTACTCGAAGGACCGCTACTTCCAGGCCGACGTCCCCTCGGACGAGAAGCTCATCCCCGAGGGCATCGAGGGCCAGGTGCCCTACCGCGGCTCCGTCGCGAACGCCGTGTACCAGCTCGTCGGCGGCCTCCGCCAGTCGATGTTCTACGTCGGCGGCCGCACCGTGCCGGAACTCAAGGCACGCGGCAAGTTCGTCCGGATCACAGCGGCCGGGCTCAAGGAGTCGCACCCGCACGACATCAAGATGGTCGTCGAGGCGCCGAACTACCGCGGCTGACCAGTCCAACCCGAACGCCCCGCTCCGATCCGGAGCGGGGCGTTTGTGCGTCCGCTCAGATTCATCACGGGTCTGTAACGAAACACTCAGGGGTGGATGATCGACACACGGGCGAAACACATCCGCTCTAGCTTTCTCGACATCCCACGTGGAGGACGCCGCGCTCGACCCGATGCGCCGGGGCCTTCCGCGAAGAGAAAGGGCACCACGGATGATCAGAACCACCCGTGCCACCACGGCACTGGCAGTGGCCGGAGCGGCGGCGCTCCTGCTCGCCGCCTGTTCCACCAGCGGCAGCGCGTCCCCGTCCAACTCCGCGTCCAGCGGCGCGAAGAAGGACCCCGCCGCGAGCTGCAAGGCCCCAGACACCCCCGGCACCGACGCGCTGAAGATCGGCACCATCCTGCCGCTCACCGGTTCGCTGGCGTACCTCAACCCGCCCGCCGAGTCCGGTGTGGGACTCGCGGTGCAGGACATCAACGCCGCCGGCGGCGTCCTCGACAAGGACGTCACGATCGACCCCGCCACCGACTCCGGCGACAGCAACGACATGACCGTGTCGAGCTCCGCGGCCACGAAGCTCGTGAACGCGAAGGTCCCGGTCGCGATCGGCGCCGAGTCCTCCAGCGTCACGCTCAACGTCATCGACCAGCTGACGAGCAACTGCATCGTGGAGATCTCCCCCGCGAACACCGCGGCGGACCTCTCGGGCTACTCGTCGTACTACTACCGGACCGCTCCGCCGGACTCGGTGCAGGGTTCGGCGCTCGGCCAGCTCGTCACGGGCGACGGCAACGCCAAGGTCGCGTTCCTGGTCTTCAACGACACCTACGGCACCGGCCTCCGCAACACCGTGCAGAAGGCCGTCGAGGACTCGGGCGGATCCGTGGTCTACGGCGGCAAGGGCAAGGGCCAGGAGTTCCCGCCCGGCCAGACGACGTTCTCGTCCGAGGTCACCGCGGCGCTCGCCACGAAGCCCGACGCCATCGTCGTCCTCGCGTTCGACGAGACGAAGTCGATCATCCCGGAGCTGAAGTCCCAGGACGCCGACATGTCGAAGATCTACATGTCCGACGGCAACACGGCGGACTACTCGAAGGACTTCGACAAGGGCACGCTGACCGGCGCACAGGGCACGATCCCCGGCGCTTCGCCGAAGGACGAGTTCAAGGCGCAGCTCGCGGCGTACTACAAGAAGTCGTCGGGCAAGGACCTCGCCGACTACTCGTACGCGGCGGAGTCCTACGACGCCACCGTCCTCGCCGCCCTCGCCGCGGTGAAGGGCAAGGGTACGGACTCCGGCACCATCCAGGCCAACATGGCCGCGGTGTCCGGAGCCGACGGCGGCACCGAGTGCTCGACGTTCAAGGACTGCAAGGACCTGCTCGACAAGGGTGAGGACATCCACTACACGGGTCCGTCGGGCATCGGTCCGTTCGACGACAACAACGACCCGTCGAGCGCCTACATCGGCATCTACAAGTTCGACGGCGACAACAAGCCCGTCTACCAGAGCGCCATCCAGGGCTCGGTCAAGAAGTAACACCACTGCGAAAGCGACAGTCCCCCGCGGAACTCCCGCGGGGGACTGTCGCTTTGGCGGGTCCAGAACCGACAGAGGCACGGCCTGGAGGCGCGGTGCGGGGCCGTCAGGCCGCGCCGGCCGCCGTGGGTGCCAGCGCCCGGCGCCTCGATGCCCGAGCGGCAGCGAAGGAATCGACGGTCAGGATGACCAGGGCCAGCCAGACGATCCCGAAGCCGAACCAGCGGGCGCCGGACATCGGCTCGTGCTGCACCACGACACCGACGAGCAGCTGCATGATCGGCGCGAGGTACTGCGTCAGCCCGAGCGTGGACAGGCTCACCCGACGGGCAGAGGACGCGAACAGCAGGAGCGGCACCGCCGTCGCCGGCCCGGTCAGCACCGTCACGACGACGTGCACCCAGCCCTCGCTCGTGAACGTCACCCCGCCGCCGAGGCCCGTCGCCCCGAGCACCACGAGCGCGACGACCGCGATCGGCAGCAGCCACACGGTCTCGATCGTCAGCCCGGACAGTGCGTCCACCGTGCCGCCGACGCGCTTCTTCACGAGCCCGTACAGGCCGAACGAGAACGCCAGCGCGAGCGAGATCCACGGCATGCGGCCGTAGCCCACCGCGATGACGACGACCGCCACGACGCTGATCCCGACGGCCGTCCACTGCAGCGGGCGGAGGCGTTCGCGGAGCACGACCACGCCGAGCGCGATCGTGACGAGCGGGTTGATGAAGTAGCCGAGCGCGGCCTCGACCGTGTGGCCGGTGGTCGTCGCCGCGACGTACACGGTCCAGTTCACCAGGATGAGCACCGCAGCCAGGGCCATCACGAGCATCACCCGGCGCTGGGCCATCAGGGACCGGGTCCGGAGCCACGACCGGGTGACTGCGATCGCCACGGCGCAGAAGACCAGGCCGAAGACGACCCGCCAGGCGACGATCTCGAACGCGCCTGCCGGGGCCATCGCCGCGAAGAGCAGGGGCATGAGCCCCCAGAGGCCGTACGCGACGATCGCCTGCACGACGCCGACGGATGCCTCGCTGCGGACCGGGCGCGCCGGGGTCGGTTCACTCACGGAACCATCCTAGGAACGGGCACCGACGCTGCGGGGCCGCACCGCGCCTCTCCCCATCGGCACGGCCGCCACGCCGCTGGCGCGTCGCGTCGGAACCGGCGACGTGGGCCCAGGCCGACGGAACGCGACCACGTACCGGACGTGCAGACGCACGAACGCCCCGCCGGCCGGAGCCGAACGGGGCGTTCGCAGCAGAGAACGCTGTCTCAGTGCTCGTTACTTCAGTGCTCGATGACCGCGAGGACGTCGCGGGCCGAGAGGACGAGGAGGTCCTCGCCCGAGTACTTGACCTCGGTGCCGCCGTACTTCGAGTAGATGACCTTGTCACCCACGGCGACGTCGAGCGGGACGCGGTTGCCGTTGTCGTCGATACGACCCGGACCCACGGCGACGACCTCGCCCTCCTGGGGCTTCTCCTTCGCGGTGTCCGGGATGACCAGACCGGAAGCAGTGGTCTGCTCCGCCTCGACCTGGCGGATGACGATGCGATCCTCGAGCGGCTTGATGCTGACGGCCACGGTGACCTCTTCTTTCTCGGTACAGACTCGGTACAGATGAAAACCGTGTTGGCACTACGCACAGGAGAGTGCCAACCGCCCCAACTCTAGGGCGTCGTTGGCACTCGGTCAATCCGAGTGCCAACGTCCGACCGGGCTCACGGCGACCTGGGAGGATCGTCGGGTGGAAGCCGCCGATCTCGCCCAGTTGCTGACCCCCGAGGGGATGGCCCTGCTCGACCGTACCCCGGCCGTGTCCGACGGTGGTGAGATCGTCCGGGTCGTCTCCCGACTGCGCTCCGAGGGCCACGACCCCGGGCTCGTGGCGGCGGTCCTGACGCAGGCCAAGCTGCGCCAGAAGGCCCGCGGGAAGTTCGGGGACTTCGCCGCGCGGATGCTCTTCACCGAGGCCGGCCTCGAACAGGCGACCCGCCTGCAGGTCGCCGCGCAGCACGCCGGGCGCTTCGCCGCCGCCGGGCTGACGCGGGTCGCGGACCTCGGGTGCGGCATCGGCGGGGACGCGATGGCGATGGCCGCGCTCGACCTCGAGGTCACCGCGGTCGACCGCGACGAGGTGACCGCGGCCGTGGCGACGCACAACCTCGCGCTCTGGCCGAGTGCGCGTGTGGAACTCGGCGACGCGGCCGGGTTCGACCTGTCGCGGGTCGACGGCGTCTGGATGGACCCGGCGCGGCGCACCTCCGGGCACACGAACACGAAGCGACTGGCCGACCCGGACGACTGGTCCCCGTCGCTCGACACCGTGTTCGCAGCGGCCACGACGACCCCGACCGGCGTGAAGCTCGGGCCGGGCGTCGACCGCGAACTCATCCCCGACACCGCCGAGGCGCAGTGGACGTCGGTCGACCGCGAGGTCGTCGAGCTCGCCCTCTGGTTCGGCCCGCTCGCCCGGCCGGGCATCCGTCGCGCAGCCACCGTCATCGGGTCGCACGGCATCGCGGAGCTCGTGGGCGCGTTCGACGCCGATGACGAGCCCGTCGGACCCCTCGGCGCGTACCTCTACGAACCCGACGGCGCGGTCATCCGAGCACGGCTCATCGGCGACTTCGCCCGGTCGATCGACGGCCGCATGCTCTCCGACGGCATCGCGTACGTCACCTCGGACCGGGCGGTCGCGACACCGTTCGCCCAGGGGTTCCGGGTCATCGACACGCTGCCGCTCGACGTCAAGCAGCTCGCCGCACGACTGGCCTCGGACGACATCGGCACCGTCGAGATCAAGAAGCGCGGCGTCGACGTGGACCCGGCGCAGTTCCGGAAGCGGCTGCGGTTGCGCGGACGCGGTCGCGGTCGCGTCACGCTCGTGCTCACCCGCCTGGAGGGACGACACACCGCGATCCTGTGCGAGCGGCTCACCGACGGGGCCGGGCCGGGCGCGGGGCGCTGACCGGGTCCGGTGGTCGGGGCCGGGCGCTGACCGGGTCCGGTGGTCAGGGCCGGGCGCTGACCGGGTCCGGACACGACGATGGCCGGGTGGCGATGCCACCCGGCCACACCGGATCGGTCCGGGTCAGCCGATGAAGGCGCCCGAGTCGTAGCCGTAGTCGTAGTTGCTCGACGACCCCGCGGCCACACCGATGATGATGAACAGCCCGACGATCAGGATGAACAGGCCGGTGAGCACCCAGCCGCCGATCACCCCGGCGAGCGCCAGACCTCGTCCGCCCTCACCCGTCTGCTTGATCTTGCCGAGGGCGATGTGTCCCATGATCGCGCCGGCCGGGCTCGTGAGGATCACGAGCGGCCAGATGATGATGCCGCCGAAGGCGAAGACGATCGACAGGATCGCGAGCACGTTCGTCTTCGGACGCTGCGCGTAGGGCTGGTAGCCGCCGGGCGCGTAGGCCGGGGCGGCGTACGGGTTCGATCCCTGCGGAGCGCCGTACGGGTTCTGGTTCGGCTGCTGCGGAGCGGCGTACGGGTTCTGTGGGGCCGCGTAGGGGTTCTGCGGCGCCGCGTACGGGTTCTGCGGGGCGCCGTAGCCTGGCTGCCCCTGCTGTCCCGGCTGGCCCTGCTGACCCGGCGCTGCGTACGGGTTGCTCGGCGCGGCGTACGGGTTCTGCGGTGCGTCCGCAGAGCCCTCGGGAGCAGAAGCCCCGTACTGCTGCGGCTGGCCGAACTCGGGCTGCGCGGCACTCGACGGCGCGCCCTGCTCGGGAGCCGGCTGGTTCGCGGAGGCCCCACCGTCCGGCGTCGATTCGCCCGGCTTCGGCCACTGGTTCTGATCGGACACCGTCCACCCCTCTCGGCACCTCGGTCGTCGGTGCCCTGTGAATCCTCCCACACACGCCGGGGCAGATCCCGAACCCGCGCGCTGCCCGACGCGGCCAGACGCGCTGCCGCCTCAGACCTGGACGGTCGTCACCGGCAACGTCGAGTCCGCCGCGATCCCGAGGTCGCTCGGTCCGTGGCCCTCGGCGACGAGCCGGGCACCGACCGCCGCGATCATCGCCCCGTTGTCGGTGCAGAGGTCGAACGGCGGGATCCGGAGCGCGACCCCGGCCGCCGCGCAGCGTTCCTCGGCCACGGCACGCAGCCGGGCGTTCGCCACCACGCCACCGCCGAGCAGCAGCCGGTCGACCCCGGTGTCCGCGCAGGCGTTCAGGGCCTTCGTCAGGAGCACGTCGACCACGGCCTCCCGGAAGCTCGCGGCGACGTCGGCCACGGGGACCTCGCGCCCCTCGTCGCGGCAGCGCTCGACCCACCGCGCCACGGCGGTCTTCAGCCCGGAGAACGAGAAGTCGTAGCGGTGCGCGGCCATGTCCTTCGGCAGGGTGAGCCCGCGGGGGAACCGGATCGCGGTCGGGTCGCCGTCCGCCGCCGCCCGGTCGATCTGCGGACCGCCCGGGTACGGCAGCCCGAGCAACCGTGCGACCTTGTCGAACGCCTCGCCCGCCGCGTCGTCGATGGTCTCGCCGAGGAGCTCGACGTCGCCCACCAGGTCGCGCACGAGCAGCAGGGACGTGTGGCCACCCGACACGAGGAGCGCCACCGTCGGCAGCTCGATCTCGGAGCCGTCGGACCGCAGGACGTCGGCACCGACGTGCCCGACCAGGTGGTTCACCCCGTACAGCGGCTTGCCCGTCGCCACGGCGAGCGCCTTCGCGGCACCGACTCCGACCATGAGCGCACCGGCGAGGCCCGGGCCGGCGGTGACCGCGACGGCGTCGAGTTCGTCGAGGGTGACACCGGCCTGCTCGAGCGCGGCGGACAGCGTCGGGGTCATCGCCTCGAGGTGCGCCCGCGCGGCGACCTCGGGCACGACCCCGCCGTAGCGCGCGTGCTCGTCCATGCTCGACGCGATGACGTTCGCGAGCAGGGTGGTCCCCCGCACGATGCCGACGCCCGTCTCGTCGCAGCTCGTCTCGATGCCGAGCACGAGGGGTTCAGCTGCGGTCATCGAGGGTCTCCTGTCCGATCGGTCCCGGGCCGCTGGGTGCCGGGCCGCTGGGTGCCGGGCCGCTGGGTGCCGGGGTCAGCGATGCCCGCATCACCCACGCGTCGACCCCGTCCGGCTGGTAGTACCGCGGGCGCACGGCGATCCGCTCGAACCCGAACGCGGTGTACATCGCCTGGGCGACGGGGTTGTCCGCACGGACCTCGAGGAAGACCTCCTGCACGCCGCGCCGTCGGGCCTCGTCGAGGAGCTCGGTGAAGAGCACCCGGCCGATGCCCTTCCCGCGCTGCTCGGCCGCGACCGCGATGGTCTGGACGTCGGCGACGGGGTTGCCCGCGAGCGAGGAGAGCCCCGCGTAGCCGACGATCGTCGGCGCACCGCCCTCGGTGGTCTCGACCACGACGTAGTACCCGTGTGGCGAGTACAGCTCGCCGGACATCTGCGACGCCGACCAGGCATCCGTCGGGAACGACGTGTGCTCCAACCACATCACGTCGTCGAGGTCCTGCGGGTGGGCGCGCCGCAGGCGCAGCCCGTCGGGCAGGGTCACTGCTTCACCCGCTTCGGCGCACCCGGCACGGTCACGTCGGGGTCGCGGAGGTAGAGGGGCGTGTCCTGGGCGAAGGGCGTGCCGGAGGCGAGCCGGTCCGCGGCGAGCGCGCCGAGCCTCCAGGCCGGGATGGACGCGACGGTCACGCGGTCCCAGCCCACGGCGTCCGGCCTGGAGGCACGGATTGCCTCGTCGAGGTCGTCCGGCTTCGCGAGTCCCGGACCCGCGACGCGCGTGCCGGTCTGGTCGTACACGCTCCAGTAGACCTCGCGCCGGCGGGCGTCCGTCAGGACGACGAACGCGCCGTCCCGGCCGGATGCACGCTGGTCGGCGGCGACGGCGTCGTGGCTGACGAGGGGGAGGAACGGGACGCCGCGTGCCGCGGCGAAGGTGCGGGCGGCGGCGATGCCGACGCGGAGGCCGGTGAAGGGGCCCGGACCCATGCCGGCGACGACGCCGGAGACGTCCGCTCCGGTGATGCCGGCCTCGTCGAGGACCTCGGCGAGGAACGGGCCGATCACCTCGGCGTGACGGCGGCTGTCCTCGGTGCTCCGCGTCGCGCGCGCCTGGCCGGTGGTCGGGTCGACGACGGCCACGGAGGTCCCGGCGGAGGTGTCGATGGCGAGCAGCACCCGTCCATCGTAGGCGTGTCGTCGCCCTCCTCGCCCCGGGCGGGAGCGCCCCCCACGACCGCTCCCGCCCGAGGGCTCATCCCGCCGATCCGGTCACGGTGAAGCGGCGCTCCGGCGACGAGCCGGAGCCCGTGCCGACGGTGGATCCGTCCGCGCTGACGAACGCGGCGCTGGCGGCGAGGCGGAACGTCAGCGTCTGCGGCGGCACGATCGACGTGGTGGTGCTCCAGCGCCCGTCCGCACCGACGACGATCTGCGGCTGCCCCGGCTGACCGAGTTCCTCGGGCACGGTGCAGGCCGGCGGCGCGAGCGTGCAGTACTCCGTCAGGTACACGTGCGATCCGGGCGTCCCGGTGCCGGAGATCGTGATCGCGCCGCCGGGACTGGTCGTGCCGTCGGTCGGTGTCACGATGAGCGGCACGGCGGCCACCGGCAGCGGGCTCGGCGACGGTGCGACCGCGGGCGGGGTCGAGCGGGGAGCCGTCGGTTCCTCGGTGGGGACGATCGGCGACCCCACCGGACCGGACGACGCCGGCGCCGGGGCGCTGCTCGGGGCATCGGGACCAGCGGCGCTCGAGCCGAACAACTCGGGGTGCGCGGCGGCGAGCGCGTACCCGCCACCACCCAGTGCGAGCAGCCCGGCCACCACGATCGCGACGACGATGCGGAGCCGACGGAGGGAGCCCCCGGTGCGGGATGCTGTGACCTCGTCGCGGAGGACCGCGCGGATCGCGGCGTCTCGCTGCGGGTCGAACCGGACGTCGTTCATCGTGCTTCCTCCTTCGACGTGAGGCCGGCGAGTGGATCGGTGCTGCCGGAGGGTCCGCTGAGCTGTTCGGCGAGCCGGCGCTTCGCCCGGGAGAGTCGGGACTTCACGGTGCCGACGGGTACGCCGAGCGCGGCAGCGGCGGCCTCCATCGGCAGCTCGCCGACGACGCAGAGGACCAGGACGTCGCGGTCCGGCGTACGGAGCGAGGCGAGCGCCCGACGCACCGCCGACCGTTCTGGGCCGGAGTCGACGTCGTCGAAGGCTTCCTCGGCCTCGGCGCGGACCGGGGCGAGCGACGCGATGCGGTCCATCGCCGCACGGTGACGACGGGCCGCCCGTGCCACGTTCCGGACGACGTTGTTCGTGGTCACCAGCAGCCAGGGCAGCACCGACCCGTCGACGACCCGGACGTCCGCGCGGCGGCGCCAGGCTTCGAGGAACACCAGCGCGGTGACGTCCTCCGCTTCGATCCGGGAGCGCAACAGGCGTGCGGCCTGTCCGAACACCCGGTCGCGGTGTCGTTCGTACACCTGCTCGTACGCGCGCGGGTCACCGTTCCGCGCTGCGTGCCACAGTCCTTCGTCGTCCACCGTCTGCTTCCCCGTTCCGGTCCCTTTCCCAGTTGGTGTCCGGTCGGGGCAGATCGGTTCCATCGGGGTGCTCGCGAGTGTCAGAGGCGCGGATCCACCGGCTCCGACTCCATCGCCAGCACACCGAACACCGGCTGGTGCACGCGCCACAGCGGCTCGCCCGCCACGAAGCGCTCGAGCGACTCCAGGCCGAGGGCGTACTCGCGCAGCGCCATCGACCGCTTGTGTCCGAGGTCGCGGTCCCGCAGCCGCGCCAGGTTCCCGGGCTCGGTGTACTCCGGCCCGTAGATGATCCGCAGGTACTCCCGCCCGCGGACCTTCACGCCCGGCTGCACGAGCCCCTTCGGCCCGCGGGTCAGGTTCCCCTCGGGCTTCACGACCGCGCCTTCGCCGCCGGCGCCCGTGAGCTCCTGCCACCAGTCCGTCCCTGCTGCCCGGCTCGCCTCGTCGTCGACGTCGACGAGCACCGACCGCGTTGCCCGGACGACGTCGGGCGCGGTCGCCGCGAGCCGGTCGGCCACGTCCAGGTGCCACCCTTGCGGACGGTCGGCGAACGTGCGACCCTCCGCAGCGAGCACCTGGAACGGGGCGAACCGCACGTCGTCGATGCCCGTGGCCGGGGTCGCGTAGCGCCGGTACGAGGCGACGTACGCCTCGGCGTCGTCCGACCGCCGCCGGGTCCGGTCGAGCAACGCGGACACGTCGACGCCGGCGTCGCGGGCGGACTCCAGCGCCGCGATCGCGCTCGGGAACGCCCCGGCCGCGGCAGCGCCGACCTCGGCGTACCAGTCACGGATCATGCCCTCGGCCTTCACCGCCCACGGCAGCACCTCGCCGTCGAGCAGGACCCAGTCGCTGCCGAGCTCGGCCCACAGTCCGGCGCGCTCGAACGCGTCGGACAGCCGTCCGGTGAACGTGGCGGAGGTCGCCTCGTCGAAGAACGAGCGCCCGGTGCGGGTGTACGCGATGCCGTGCCAGCCGGCCGGCGCGTCGAACCGTGCCGGGTCCCTGGCGAGGAGCACCGAGGCCCGGGAGCCCATGTGCTTCTCCTCCATCCGGACCTGTGGCACGCCCTGACCGCGGTAGTACGCGAACGCCTCGGCAGGGTGCTCCAGGTGATCGGGGAGCGCGCTCGTCGCCACCGGGCTCATCGTCGGCGGGAGGTACGGCAGCCAGCGCGGGTCGATCGCGAAGCGGCTCATCACCTCGAGCGCGCCCGCCGCGTTCTCGGCGCGGATCCCGATCCGGCCGTGGTGCCGGGTCTCCACGATCTGCTTGCCGGTCACGTCCTCGATGGGGAGGACGCCGGGGACGCGACGTGGTGACGGACCGGCACCGCGCCTCCCGTCCGTCTGCTGGACCGGACTGGAGGCGCGACCCGCCTGCGCCACGTCGCCGTCCGTCGACGACGTGGCCGGGCCGCGCAGCGGCTCGAGCGGCTTGGCCGGCTCGTAGTGCACGCGCTCGGCGACCACCTGCACGACCTCGCGTTCCGGGTACCGGAGTGCGGAGAGCTTCCCGCCGAACACGCACCCGGTGTCGAGGCACATCGTGCCGTTGATCCACTCGGTGTCGACGGTCGGCGTGTGCCCGTAGAGGACCATCGCCGACCCCCGGTAGGAGTCCGCCCACGGCAACCGGACCGGCAGGCCGTACTCGTCGCTCTCGCCGGTGGTGTCGCCGTACAGCGCGAACGACCGCACCCGTCCGGACGCCCGGCCCTGGTACTGCTCCGTCATGCCGGCGTGCGCGACGACGAGGGCACCGTCGTCGAGCACCAGGTGCCCGACGAGCGAGCGGCAGAACTCCCGGACCTCGGTGCGGAACTCCTCGGGCTCGGCGGCCAGTTGGGCGAGGGTCTCGGCGAGACCGTGCGACGTCTGCACCTTGCGGCCGTCCAGGGCGCGGACGAGCTTGTCCTCGTGGTTGCCCGGGACGGCGAGCGCGTGCCCGTTCCGCACCATGCCCATCACGAGCCGGAGGACGCCGGGGGTGTCCGGTCCGCGGTCGACCAGGTCGCCGAGGAACAGCGCCCGACGGCCGTCGGGGTGCACGGCGTCGACCGGACGAGCGAGTTCGTCGCGGACCAGGGACCAGCCGAGCCGGCCGAGCAGCGACTCGAGCTCGGACCGGCAGCCGTGCACGTCGCCGACGACGTCGAACGGGCCGTGCTCACCCTTTCGGTCGTTGAGGAGGGGCTGCCGGACGATCGTCGCCGCGCCGATCTCGTCCTCGCCACGGAGGACGTGCACACGACGGAAGCCCTCCTTGCCGAGGCCCTTCAGCCCGCGTCGGAGCTGGCCCTGCTGCCGACGGACCACCGCGGCCCCGAAGTCCCGTCCGGGCCGGGCGGCGTTGCGCGCGACGCACACCGACTCCGGGACGTCGAGCACGATCGCGACCGGCAGGACGTCGTGGTCCCGGGCCAGCCGGACGAAGTCCCGACGTGCCTCGGGCTGGACGTTGGTCGCGTCCACCACGGTGAGGAGTCCCTTCCGGAGCCGGAGTGCTGCGACGTGCTTCAGCGCGTCGAACGCCGCCGCGGTCGCCGACTGGTCGTCCTCGTCGTTCGAGACGAGCCCGCGGAACACGTCGCTCGACAGCGTCTCGTAGGGACCGAAGTGCTGCGCGGCGAACGTCGACTTGCCGGAGCCGCTCGTGCCGACGAGGAGCACGAGGGACATCTCCGGGATGGTCAGGTCGGTGCTGCTGGTGCGGTCGTTCATGCGGCGTCCTCCGAGCCGCGCAGGCGGCGGAACAGTGCGAGCTGGGTGGGCGGACCGACCTCGGGGTCGTCGTCGCCGACGAGGCGGAACTCGGTCGTGTACCCGTGCCGGTCGCCGACCGCGGTGGCCCAGGCCCGGAACTCGTCGCGGGTCCACTCGAACCGGTGGTCCGAGTGCCGGAACCGCCCGGCGGCGAGCCGTTCGAACCGGACGTTGTGCTCCGCGTTCGGGGTCGTCACCACCACCGCCGCCGGGCGAGCCGCGGCGAAGACCGACGTCTCGAGGGCCGGCAGCCGCTCGGGGTCCACGTGCTCGACGACCTCCATGAGCACGATCGCGTCCAGCCCGGCGATGCGGTCGTCGGAGTAGGTCACCGAGGACTGCAGCAGCCGGACCCGTGCCCGCTGCTCGTCGCTCGCCTCGTCGAGGTGCAGGCGGCGCTCGGCCCGCTCGAGCTCACGCGGTGCGACGTCGGTGCCGATGACCGTCGTGAACGTGCGGTCGGCCACCAGGTGCCGGAGGAGCGCGCCCTCGCCGCAGCCGACGTCCGCCACGGTGCTGGCACCCGTGTCGGCGAGCGCGGTGAGGACGGCGGCGGCGCGGCGACGGTGGAGCGGGGTCTCGGCGGCTGCCTCCGTCCTGTCCGAGGTCGCAGCTGCGCCGTCCGCGGTCGCAGCGCTCGTCTCGTCGAGCCCGAGCAGGCGGCTCGTCGCGTCCTCGACCAGGGAGCGCTGGTGCGCCAGCGACCGCGTGGTGATGAGGTCCCGGAGCGGGTGCTCGGCCAGCCACCCCTCGCCCCGGCGGAGGAGCTTGCCGACCTCGTCGTCCCCGACCCAGTAGTGCTTCGCGTCGTCGAGCACCGGCAACAGCACCGTGAGCTGCCGGAGCGCATCGGCCAGTCGGACACTCCCCCGGAGGCGCAGCCCCACGGTCCGGGCGTCGCCCCACTCCGGGCGGGTGTCGTCGAGCGGGCGGCGGGTCTCCTCGACCGCCCATCCGAGCGGAGCGAACAGTCGGGTGGCCAGGCCGACACCGTGCGCATCCGGTTCGCTCGGCACGCTCGTCAGGGCGACGTCGAGGTCCATCGGTGCGGCGGCACGCTCCGCCCGCGACTCGCTCTTGCCGGCCATCGCGCTCCGGAACACCTGCCCGATCGCGAGCGCGAGCATCGACGTCGACACGTACGGCCGGTCGTTCACGTAGCGGGACAGCGCCTGCGCGTCCGCGCCGTACCGCTTGCTCCGGGCGAGGGCGACGGCGTCGATCTCCAGCAGGAGCGCGGCGGTGCAGACCTCGGCGGTGTCCGCGGGGTAGAAGACGTGCGCGGTCCCGACGCTGAGGTCGAAGGACTGCGCCCGGCCGGGGTGCTTGTGCAGCAGGTGGGAGAGGTCAGGGGCGGCCTCGCCCCGGGTCGAGAGCGTCACGAGCACGTGGACCTCCGTCGGTCGTCCTCCGGCGCTGTCCACCGGCCGGCGGTCGACCGGAGGACGATCCTATGCCGTGTCAGCGGGACGTCAGTGCCGAGTGAGGGGCTCGCGGGACGATCGAGGCATCCGAACAGGAGGACGTCCCATGACACAGAAGACCGCACTCGTCACCGGCGCCGGACGGGAGCTCGGGCTCGGCTTCGCGACCGCGAGGCTGCTCGCGGAGCAGGACCACCACGTCGTCGTCACGGCGCGCGACCGCGCACAGGCCGAGGCCCGCGCCGCCGAGATCCGGGCGGACGGAGGCTCGGCGTCCGCCGCACTCCTCGACCTCACGGACACGGCGTCGTTCTCCGACCTCGCCGCCACGGTCGCAGCCGAGCACGGACGGCTCGACGTGCTCGTGAACAACGCGAGCACCATGCCCGACATGGACGTCCGTTCACTGCTCGACGCGGACGTCGACGCCGTCCGGCTCGGGCTGGAGATCGACGTCGTCGCCCCGCTGGCGCTCGTGCAGGCGTTCCGACCGCTCCTCGTGGCCTCGCCGGCCGGCCGCGTCGTCAACGTGTCCAGTGCGGTGTGGTGCCTCGTCGAAGCCGCCGGACCGACCGTCTTCCCGCCGGCGCACGCGTTCGCGAAGCACACCCTGAACGTGCTCTCCAGGACCCTCGCCGGCGCCTTCACGGGCACGGACGTCCTCGTCAACGCGGTCGACCCGGCGCAGGTCGCCTCGCATCCGGAGTTCGGGGTCGACCCCGAGGACGTCCCGGCGATCGAGAGCGCGAAGTGGGTGGCGTGGGCAGCGACCCTCCCCGCCGATGGGCCGACCGGGCTGCTCTTCCGCGAGGGCGAAGCGGTGGGCCGGGACTGGCGGATGTGACCGTCAGAGGACCGCGTCGGACCACCGCGGTCCGGTGGCGGTGACGATCACCCGACGGGGCTCGTCGGGGACGTCGTCCGGGTCGGCGTCGTCCTCCGGAGCATCCGGGTCGGCACCGGTCGCGCGGACGATCTCGACGTCGAGCACGCTGTCGGAGATGCCGTCGACGAAGCCGCGGCCCCACTCCACCACGACGATCGAGGCGTCCCAGTCGAGGTCGAGGTCGTCGAGCTCCACGGGGTCGGACAGTCGGTACGCGTCGACGTGCACGAGGTCGGGGCCGGACGTGGTCGGGTGGGTGCGAGCGAGCACGAACGTCGGGCTGGACACCTGTCCCCGAGCGCCCAGCGCGGCGCCAAGGCCCCGGGTGAGCGTGGTCTTGCCGGCGCCGAGCGGACCGGTCAGCACGACGAGGTCCCCGGCACGCAGGACCGCGGCGAGCCGGGCACCGAGAGCGCCCATCTCGTCGGTCTTCGCGACGGCGGTGTCGAGCAGGAGGCGGGCGTCGGTCACCGCTCGCCCCGGAGGTACTCCGCGACGTGCCCCTCGACGCTGTGGCCCTGGTACTCCCGCGGGACACGGGCGCCGATGCGGCAGACGATCTCCTCGCCGATGGTGCCGAGCGCCTCGCCCCACTCCAGGACGGTCATCTCGTCGTGCTCCCCCGTGCCGAACAGTACGACGGCGTCACCGGTCCGGACGTCGTCGTCGCCGACGTCCACCAGGAACTGGTCCATCGCCACACGACCCGCGATCGGGTACCGCTTGCCGGCGATGGCGACCTCGATCCGGCCCTGGGCGAGCCGCGGCACCCCGTCGGCGTACCCGACCGGCACGAGCGCCAGGGTCGTCTCGGTGGTCGTCCGGTACGTGTAGTCGTACGAGACGCCGGTGTCGACGGGCACCCGCTTGGTCTTCGCGACGGAGGCGGTGAGGGTCATGACGGGCTCGAGGCCCAGGTCGGCGGCGGAGACCCCGTCGGCACCGGGGATGCCGAACAGGTTCGCGCCCATGCGGACCATGTCCTTGCGGAACTCCTTGCGCTCGAGCCCGGCGAGCGACGCCGCGACGTGCTCCGTCGGGATGTCGAGCCCGAGGTCGTCGGCCTGCTCGACGGCGGCGTCGAAGAGCGCCACGGCGTCGGTGTCGTCCTGGTCCGACGACTCCGCCAGGTGCGTGTAGGCGGCGACGACCTCGATGCGGCCAGCGCGCTGTGCGTCCAGCGCGAGCGACACGAGCGCCGGCCAGGTCTCCGGGGTCGCCCCGTCGCGGTGCAGCCCGGAGTCGAACCCGAGGTGCACGCGCGCGGGTCGCTGGTCGACGGCGTCGATGACGCGCTGCAGCTCCGGCACGTTCGAGACCCCGAGGTCGACCGCCGAGTCGATCGCGTCGCGGAAGTCTAGGGCGGGGTCGTGCTGCCACGTGAAGAGGTGCACGTCCTCGCTGACACCGATCGACCGCAGCCGCAGGGCCGCGGGGACCGTCAGCACACCGATCCACCGGATGCCGGCGTCGACCGCGGCGAGCGCGATCGGTTCGAGGCCGTGCCCGTACGCGTCGGCCTTCATGATCGCCATGAGCTCGACGGGGTCCATCCACTCGCGGACCAGGTCGAGGTTGGCGCGGTAGGCGTCGAGGTCGATCTCGGCCCGGCGCAGCGGCGCGTTCACGTCGTCCTCCGTTCCACGCTGCGGCCGACCCGGGCGACCACCTCGTAGTTGATCGTGCCGACGGCCGCCGCCCAGTCCTCGACCGCGGGGTCGCCGTTCGCCGGGTCGCCCCAGAGCACGGCCTCGTCGCCGACCTGCACGTCGGCGTCACCGATGTCGACGTGCATCGCGTTCATGGCCACACGCCCGACGACCGGGAACGTCCGGTCACCGATGCGGACCGAGACGCGGTTGCCGAAGTCGCGGTCGAAGCCGTCCGCGTAGCCGAGGCCGATGACCGCGAGCCGCGTGTCCGTCTCGGCACGCCAGGTGTAGCCGTAGCTGACGCCCTCGCCGGCCCGGACCGGCACCGTCCGGAGCACCGCTGCCGTCACCCGCATCGCCGGGCGGAGACCGAGGTCGGCCGAGGTGCGGTCGGCGAAGGGGCTGAGGCCGTACAGCGCGAGACCGACCCGGGCGACGTCACGGCGGGTCTCCGGGACGGCGAGACCCGCGGCGCTGGCGGCGAGGTGCACCATGTCGGGCACGATGCCGTTCGCGGCGAGGCCGTCGAGCGCCCGCTGGAGTGCGGCGTCCTGGTCGAGGTCGTCCGCGCGGGAGGCGTTCGCCAGGTGCGACATGAGTCCCTCGACACGGGTGCGGTTCCCGCTGCGGGCCAGACGCCCGGCGGTCGCGAAGAGCTCCGCCCACTCGGACTCGACCGCGCCGTTGCGGCTCAGGCCCGTGTCGACGCAGATGTGCACCGCCGGGACCTCCGAGTCGGCAGCCGCGGCGAGCTGCGACACGCTCGACACCGCCGGGGTGATGCCGTACCGGGCCGCGCGACGGAAGTCCTCGTCGGGGGCGTGCAGCCACGCGAGGATCCGGACGCCCTCGTCGATGCCCGCCTGGCGCAGCGCGACCGCCTCGTCGATGTCCGCGACGCCGAGCCACTCCGCGCCGGCGTCCACGAAGGCCTGCGCTGCCTCTGCTGCGCCGTGCCCGTACCCGTTGGCCTTGACGACCGCGATGACGCCGGACGGGGCCACCTGTTCGGCGACCCGACCGTAGTTGGCGATCAGTGCCGCCCGGTCGACCGTGATGCCGGTGAACGCACTCACGACGCGACCCCCTTGGCGATCAGCGACAGAACCGTCGCCGGCCGGTCGACCGTGATGCCGGTGAACGCACTCACGACGCGACCCCCTTGGCGATCAGCGACAGAACCGTCGCCGGTCGGTCGACCGTGATGCCGGTGAACGCACTCACGTCTGTTCCCCTGTTCCTTCCAGGACCACGAACGCCGTCGCGATCCCTCCGTCGTGCGAGAGCGAGAGGTGCACCGACCCGACACCCCGCGATTCCGCCACACGCTGCGCCCCCTGGCGCAGCGTGAGCGACGGGTTCCGCTGGTCGTCGGAGACGACCTCGAGGTCCTGCCAGCTCAGCCCCGCACTCGACCCGAAGGCCTTGATCAGCGCTTCCTTCGCCGCGAACCGGGCGGCGAGGGACGCGATCGGTCGGGGCTCCCCGTCGCGGAGGAGCTCCGACGGGGTGAACAACCGCGCGCGCATCGCCGGCGTCCGGTCGAGCACCCGCTCGAACCGCTCCAGGTCGACCACGTCGACCCCGATGCCGATGATCATCGTGCGACTACTCGACGGTGACCGACTTCGCGAGGTTGCGCGGCTGGTCCACGTCGAGGCCCTTGGCCGCGGCGAGTTCCATGCCGAACATGTGCAGCGGCGCGACCGCGAGCAGCGGCTCGAACAGCGGCGTCGCGAGCGGGATGCGCAGGACCTCGTCGGCGAAGGGCAGCACGGCGGCGTCGCCCTCTTCGGCGATCGCGATCACCCGGGCACCGCGGGCGCGGATCTCCTGGATGTTCGAGACGACCTTCGGGTGCAGCGACCGCGGGTCACGCGGGGACGGCACGATCACGAAGACGATCTGCCCGGGCTCGATGAGCGCGATCGGACCGTGCTTGAGCTCACCGGCGGCGAAGCCCTCGGCGTGGATGTACGCGAGCTCCTTGAGCTTCAGCGCGCCCTCGAGCGCGATCGGGTACCCGACGTGCCGACCGAGGAACAGGACGCTGCGGGTGTCGGCCATCCAGCGAGCGAGGTCCTTGATGCCGGACGCGTCGTCGATGGTCTGCTGCAGCTTCGGCGCGAGCCCCTCGAGCTCGGCGACCTGCTCCGCGATCTGCTCGGCCGTCAGCGTGCCCCGGAGGGTGGCCAGGTGCAGCCCGAGCAGGTACAACGCGACACCCTGGGCGATGAAGGCCTTCGTCGACGCGACGGCGACCTCGGGCCCGGCGTGCGTGTAGATCACCGCGTCGGACTCGCGCGGGATCGTCGCGCCCTGGGTGTTGCAGATCGAGAGGACCTGGGCGCCCTGCTCACGCGCGTACTTGACGGCCATGAGCGTGTCCATGGTCTCGCCGGACTGGCTGATCGAGACGACGAGCGTGCGGTCGTTCAGCACGGGGTCGCGGTAGCGGAACTCGTGGGCGAGCTCGACCTCGACCGGGATGCGGGCCCACTGCTCGATGGCGTACTTGCCGAGGATGCCGGCGTACGCGGCGGTGCCGCAGGCGATCACGATGACGCGGTCGACCGTCGCCAGGCGCTCGGCGATCGGGTCGAGGTCGGTCAGCGTCACGGCGCCGTCGTGCACGCGACCGAGGATCGTCTTCGCGACGGCCTCGGGCTCCTCGCTGATCTCCTTCGCCATGAAGGAGCTCCAGCCGCCCTTGTCGGCGGCGGAGGCGTCCCAGTTCACCTCGAACTCGGACGGCGTCGCAGGGGTGCCGTCGAAGTGGATGACGTCGACACGGTCGGGGCGGATCGTGGCGATCTCGTCCTGCCCGATGGCGAGGGCACGCTGCGTGAACGCGACGAACGCGGCGACGTCCGAGCCCATGAAGTTCTCGCCGTCGCCGAGGCCGACCACCAGCGGGGAGTTGCGACGGGCGCCGACGACGACGCCGGGCTGGTCGGCGTGCACGACGAGGAGCGTGAACGCACCCTCGAGCCGCTGCACGGCCTGCTGCATGGCGCCGGTCAGGTCACCGGTCTCGCGGAAGGACCGCGCGACGAGGTGCGCGGCGACCTCGGAGTCGGTCTCGCTGAGGAACTCGACGCCCTCGGCCTGCAGCTCGGCGCGGAGCTCGGAGAAGTTCTCGATGATGCCGTTGTGGATGAGGGCGAGCTTGCCGCCGTCCGCCAGGTGCGGGTGCGCGTTGCCGTCGGTCGGCCCGCCGTGGGTCGCCCAGCGGGTGTGTCCGATGCCCGTGCCGCCGTCGGCGATCGGGTGCGACTCGAGCTCGTCGACGAGGGCCTGGAGCTTGCCGGCCTTCTTCGCCGAGGCCAGCTCGTGCGAGCCGTCGACGACGGCGATGCCCGCCGAGTCGTAGCCGCGGTACTCGAGCCGACGGAGACCACCGAGGAGCACGTCCTGGCTGCTGTTGCTGCCGACGTAGCCGACGATTCCACACATGGCACCGATCCTACGGTCTGCCTGGACACCGACCCTGCGAAGCAGCAGGGCTGGGGATAACGTTTGGGACATGGGACGGTTCGATGACATCGCGATCACGACACTGCACGGCGAGGACACCACCTTCGGGGCCTACGCGGACAAGGCGGTGCTCGTGGTGAACGTCGCCTCGCGGTGCGGCCTCGCCCCGCAGTACGAGCAGCTCGAGGCGCTCCAGAAGGAGTACGGCCCGCGCGGCTTCACCGTGCTCGGGTTCCCGAGCAACCAGTTCCTGCAGGAGCTCGGCAGCTCCGAGGCCATCGACGAGTACTGCTCCACCACGTGGGGCGTCACCTTCCCGATGTCCGAGAAGGTCAAGGTGAACGGCAAGAGCGCCCACCCGCTCTACCAGGCCCTCAAGGAGACCCCGGACGCCGAGGGCAAGGCCGGCCGCGTCACGTGGAACTTCGAGAAGTTCCTGGTCGCGCCGGACGGCACGGTCACGCGCTTCCGGCCGACCACGAAGCCGGACGCACCGCAGGTGATCGCCGCGATCGAGGCGGCCCTGCCCGCCTGACGCGCCGCGTCCTGCGGACGCACCCCGAGCACTGGACGGGAGGCCCGGATCACGTGGGCCGGTCGGCTCACGTGATCTGCGCCTCCCGTCTGTACGCTCGTTCCCATGCCGATCCCGGAGACCACCGTCGCGCACCCGACCCCCTTCGTGGAGATCCCGCGGCACGAGTGGTCGCAGCTCGCTCCGAAGGAGCACCTGTCCCTCACCGAGACCGAGGTCGTGCAGCTGCGCGGGCTCGGCGACCGGTTGGACATGCAGGAGGTGCAGGAGGTCTACCTCCCGCTGTCGCGCCTGCTGACGCTGTACGCCGCCGGGGCCCGGAACCTGCACGCGTCGACCTCGGCGTTCCTCGGTGACCGAGCCGGACGCACGCCGTTCGTGATCGGAGTCGCCGGGTCCGTCGCCGTCGGGAAGTCGACCGTCGCGCGACTGCTCCGCGAGCTCACGAAGCGCTGGCCGGACACCCCGCGCGTGGAACTCGTCACCACCGACGGGTTCCTGTACCCGAACGCCGAGCTCGAGCGCCGCGGGATCATGGACCGGAAGGGCTTCCCGGAGTCCTACGACCGCCGGTCCCTGCTGCGGTTCGTGAGCCAGGTGAAGAGCGGCGCGACCGAGGTCCGGGCGCCGTACTACTCGCACCTGGTCTACGACATCGTGCCGGACGCCGAGATCGTCGTGCGACAGCCGGACATCCTCATCGTCGAGGGCCTCAACGTGCTCGCGCCACCGGTGCACGGGCGACTCGCGCTGTCCGACCTGTTCGACTTCACGATCTACGTCGACGCCAAGACCAAGGACATCGAGGCCTGGTACGTCGACCGGTTCCTGGCCCTGCAGGAAGAGGCGTTCTCGAGCCCGGACTCGTTCTTCCACCGGTTCGCGAGCCTGTCGCGTTCGGACGCGATCGACACGGCGACCCAGGTGTGGCGCGCGATCAACGAACCGAACCTGCTCGAGAACGTGCTGCCGACGCGCTCCCGGGCGACCCTCGTGTTGAAGAAGGCGGCGGACCACAAGGTGTCGTCGGTGCTGCTCCGCAAGATCTGAACGGGGCGGGCCGCCGAGGCATTGCGCCCCGGAATGAACATCGCGCCCCGTTGCAACGGGGCGCAATGTTCGTAGCGGGGCGCGTAGCGCGCGTCGGTGCGGCGGACGCCGACGCCCTACGCGGCGTCGAGCGCCAGACGCTCCTGCACCACGGCGGCGAGCTCGTCGGCGATGCGCTGGGCGTCCTCCTGCGAGGCGGCCTCGACCATCACACGGACGACGGGCTCGGTCCCGGACGGACGCAGCAGCACCCGGCCGGTGTCACCGAGCGCAGCGGAGGCGGCGGCGACCGCGTCCTGCACGCCCTGGTCGGCCAGCCCGTGCCGATCGACGCCGCGCACGTTGAGGAGCACCTGCGGGAACACCGTCATGCACGAGGCGAGCTCCTGCAGCGACTTGCCCGTGCGCGCCATCTCGGCGACGAGGTGCAGCCCCGTGAGGATGCCGTCGCCCGTGGTCGCGTACTCGTTGAAGATCACGTGGCCGGACTGCTCACCGCCGAGGGAGAACCCGCCCTCGTTCATCTTCTCGAGGACGTAGCGGTCACCCACCGCGGTCTGCTCCACCGCGATGCCGGCGTCCGCCATCGCCCGGATCAGTCCGAGGTTCGACATCACCGTCGCGACGAGTGTGTCCGACACGAGGTGTCCGCGCTCCTTGAGCGACAGCGCCAGGATCGCCATGATCTGGTCGCCGTCGATCGCGTTGCCGGCGGCGTCGACCGCGAGGCAGCGGTCCGCGTCGCCGTCGTGCGCGATGCCGACGTCCGCACCGTGCGACAGCACCGCACGGGCCAGGTTGTCGATGTGGGTGGACCCGACACCGTCGTTGATGTTCATGCCGTCCGGGTCGGCCCCGATCAGCGTGACCTTCGCCCCGGCGTTCACGAACACCTCGGGCGAGACCCCGGCGGCAGCACCGTTCGCGCAGTCGAGCACGACGTGCAGACCGTCGAGCCGGTGCGGCAGCGTACCGAGCAGGTGGACGACGTAACGGTCCTCGGCGTCGGCGAAGCGGGTGATGCGACCGACCTCGGCGCCCGTGGGGGTCGGTGCGGAGTGGTCGTGCATGGCCGCTTCGATGCGGTCCTCGACCTCGTCGGGGAGCTTGCGGCCGCCCGCTGCGAAGAACTTGATCCCGTTGTCCGGCGCGGGGTTGTGCGACGCGGAGATCATCACGCCGAAGTCGGCGTCGATGTCCGCGACGAGGAACGCCGCTGCGGGAGTGGGGATGACCCCGGCGTCGAGCACGTCGACGCCGGCGGAGGCGAGCCCGGCCGCGACAGCGGCACCGAGGAACTCACCGGAGACGCGCGGGTCGCGCGCCAGGACCGCGCGGGGGCGCGGTCGACCGGACGCCCGACGGGCGTCCGCATGGTGTCCGTGTGTGAGGACGGCCGCGCTCGCCTGGGCAAGACCCAGTGCGAGCGCGGCCGTCAGCTCGCCGTTGGCGAGACCACGAACCCCGTCGGTACCGAACAGACGCGGCATTGCGATCTTCAGCCGGTGACGACTAGCGCTTCGAGAACTGCGAAGCCTTGCGGGCCTTCTTGAGACCGGCCTTCTTGCGCTCGATGACGCGCGCGTCGCGGGTGAGGAACCCGGCCTTCTTGAGGGTCGCGCGGTTGTTCTCGCGGTCGATCTCGTTCAGCGTGCGGGCGATGGCGAGGCGGAGTGCGCCGGCCTGACCCGAGGGGCCGCCACCGGTGATGCGGGCGACGACGTCGTACGAGCCGAGGAGCTCGAGGACCTTGAACGGGTCGTTGATGAGCTGCTGGTGCAGCTTGTTCGGGAAGTAGTCCTCGAGCGTGCGGCCGTTCACCGTGAACGAGCCGGAGCCCGGCACGAGACGGACGCGCGCGATGGCCTCCTTGCGGCGCCCGACGGCACCGCCGGAGACGTTGAGGATCTGACGGGGAGCAGCCTCGGCAGCGGCGGGTGCGCTCTCCGTGGTGAAGCTCTCCGGGGTCTGGTCGAGGGAGTCAGCGATCTGAGCCATGAGTTTTACCTAGTCCTTGGAAGTCGTCGTGGCCGGAACTACTGTGCGACCTGGTCGAAGGTGTACGCCTTGGGCTGCTGCGCCGAGTGCGGGTGCTCCGCGCCGGCGTAGACCTTCAGCTTCTTGAGCTGCTCACGACCGAGGGTGTTCTTCGGGAGCATGCCGCGGATCGCCTTCTCGACGGCGCGGGTCGGGTGCTTCTCGAGCATCTCCGGGTAGGAGGTCGCCGTGAGGCCGCCCGGGTAACCCGAGTGGCGGTAGTAGACCTTCTTCGCGAGCTTCGAACCGGTCAGGGCGACCTTGTCCGCGTTCACGATGATGACGTAGTCACCCATGTCCATGTGCTGGGCGAAGGTGGCCTTGTGCTTGCCGCGCAGAAGCGCCGCGGCGTGGGTGGCGAGGCGGCCGAGGACGACGTCGGTCGCGTCGATGACGATCCAGTCGTGCTGGACGTCTGCCGGCTTCGGGGAGAACGTACGAGTCACAGTGGTGCTGCTTTCGTGTCGAGGTGAGGAGTCCGTGAATCCCGCTCCGGTGGGTGTTCACGTGGGAGAACCCGTGTGAACGGCCCGGTGGAGGGCTCATCTGACTGTCCGGCGCACAGAGCGCGCAGACCAAGGTGAGAGCCTACCCGACGCAGGTCCGGTTGTCGAACGGGGCCGCGTGGGGGCTGTTCCGCGCGTAGGAGGCCGTTCCGCTCGTGGGAGGCTGTTCCGCGCATGGGAGGCAGGACGTTCCTGCCTCCCATGCGCGATTCTGCTTTCCAGGTCACGCGCGATGGGTCGGAACGCACGCAGTGACGGACTGGAGGCGGGGGGGGCGCGGGGCCCCCCCCCCCCCCCCGGCGGGGGGGGGGGGGCCCGGCCCCGCTTTGGGAGCAGGGAAATTGGGTGAAGCACCACCAAACCCACCAAAAACTGTCACAAGCAGA
>NZ_JBEPKX010000003.1:0-190383 GCF_040544915.1 Curtobacterium sp. 1544 | reverse complement strand
TCCCCCCGGGCGGGGGGCGGGGGGGGCCGCCGGGGGGGGGGGGGGGGGGGGGCCCCCCCCGCGCCCCCCCCCCCCCCCCCCCGGGGCGGGGGGGGGGGGGCCCCCGGCCCCCCCCGCCTCCAGTCCGGCAGCTGGTCGCGGCCAGGGCCGCGTTGAGCGAGCAGGAATGGTCGGATCCACACCACGAACGCGACCATTGCTGCTCACTCGATCAGCCGAACAGGCTCCGCAACCACGCGATCAACGCGGCGAGCGCCGCGAGCGCGTCCGCCACCGGGTGACCTTCGTGACCGGGGCCGCCGTGGCCCGGGTTCCCCTGTCCCGGGTCGCCGGCGCCGGGCAGGTCGATGCCGACCAGGATCGGGTCGTGGTCGCTCGCCCGGTAGACGTCGTCGCGGTACAGGTCCGTGACGTTGTAGTCGTAGCGGCTGTACTCCAGGCCGACGGACTCGACCGAGTTGATGTTCCAGATGTCCACGCCGGTGACCGTCCTGAGCGCCGCCTTCGAGGCGAACACGTGGTCGAGCGAGCCGCTCAGCCCGTCGAACACGTAGGACCATTCGGTGGCGTCCTGCGTCGGCCCGAGGTCGGTGTAGCCGGCGTCGTCGAGGACCTTGACCGGGTCCTCCTGGCTGTAGGCGTTGAAGTCGCCGAGCATGAACACCTTGTCGGTGCCGGCCTGCCGCTGCTGGGCGGTCGAGAACGACACGAGCGCCTTCGCCTGCTCGACGCGGGAGTGGTTCGAGGCGCCCTGCCCGTCGCCCTGGTCGGCGTCGACGCCCTCGCCGGACCCCTTCGACTTGAAGTGGTTCGCGATGACGAGGAAGGTGTCCTGCCCGCTCGGCTTCTGCGAGCCCTTGCCCGGCTTCTTCACCACGGGCGCGAACGCCTGGGCGAGCGGCTGTCGGGCGTTGGCGAACGCGGAGGAGTCGAGGATCGTCGACCCGCCGACGGGCTGGACGCGGTCCTGCTTGTAGATCAGGGCGAGGCGGATGACGTCCTCGCTCGCGGGGGTCTTCGCCGGGGACTTCGCGTACGCCCAGGTGTCCTTGCCGGTCGCCTGGTTGAGCGCGGTGACGAGGGTGGACACGGCTGCGTCGCGGTCCTTGCCGAAGCGGGCGGAGTTCTCGATCTCCTCGAGGGAGACGACGTCGGCCCCGAGGCCGTTGATCGCCTTGACGATCTTCACCTGCTGCCGCGCGAGGTCGTCGGCGTTCGCAGCGCCTCGGGCGTCGCAGCCGCCACGCACGGTCACGGGGTCGCCGTCACGGTCGGTGTAGTACGTGCAGCCGGTGAGCTGGTCGCCGGTCGTCGGGAAGTAGTTCAGGACGTTGAAGCCGGCGAGCCGGATGTCGCCGCCGACGTTCTCCGGCGCGGCGGTCCGCACCTTCGAGAACGCCGTCGGCAGGTCCGCCGCCGGGGTCGCACCGGTGATCGGCGAGGTGGGCTGGAGCTTCCACGCGTCGTTCCGGTAGTCGAGGACGACCGGCTTCCGGAAGGTCGCGGCGGCGCCGACGGTCACCGGCCCCTGGGTGAGCCAGGACACCGGGATCGACTGGTTCGCGGCGCTGAGGAAGTTCGTGCTCGCACCGTCGTCGAGCGTGACCGTGCGCGCCGCGTTGTCGGCGGCCACTGCAACTGCCTCGGCACTGCCCGGACGCGCGACCTCGGTGGGCTGGAGCAGGCGCTGCTTCCCGCTCGCCAGCACGACCTCGCCGTACTGGTTCGTCGTGTAGTTGTCGGCGACCGTGTAGTCACCCTGCGGGGCGACGAGCATGCTCTCGAGCGACTCGCGCTGGGCGTCCGTCCGCGGGAGGGTGATCGTGGCCGGGACCGGCTGCACGACGCCCTCCTTCGGCAACTGCTCGAGGCCCGCGGCCGACGGGACCGTCAGCTCGGTCAGGCCGTTGAACTCGGACACGGAGCCGGTGAGCCGGACCGCGTCGCCGACGCGGACCGAACCGGCGGTGGCCGCGGAGTAGACGAACACGGCGTCGGAGGCGGTGTGCTTCGCCAGGTCGAGCGCCCCGCCGGTGCCGGCGGTCTGGACCGTGTAGCCGTTGAAGCCGCCCGTGGCGTAGACCGCCGTGACGACGCCGTCGGTGCGGACGGTCTTGCCGACGTACGGGGAGGCGTCGCCGGTGCCCTGCAGCTGCGCGATGGTGACCTGCTCGGCCGGTGTCCCGGGGTCGGTCGGGTCGGTGGGGTCGGTCGGATCCGTCGGGTCCGTCGGCTGCGTGGTCTCGCCCGCCGCGTTCTCCGGCGTGACCGTCGACGTGACCGTGAAGTCCGCGGCGTTCGAGTCGGTGTCGGTCGTGCCCTGGCGGGTCAGCGCGTCCGGCACCGAGTTCGCGGTGCCTGCCGTGGCGACCGCGGTCTCGAACGTGTTCGAGGTGCCGTACCCGAGCAGGTCGACGACGCCCGGTGTACCCGCGGTGACCGCGCCGGCGGGCAGCGAGAGCGCGGTGGCCTGGTCGGCGAGCACGAGGGTGCCCGTGGATCCGGACGGGTTCAGACCGGTGACGGCGTCGGGCTCGGGGAGCGCCTGGCCGTTCGCGCCGTTCGACCCCATCTGCACGAGGTAGGTGCCGTGCGCGGGGACGGAGCCGGCGAGCTTCCCCACCGCGGGGGAACCGGTTCCGGTCGCCGCGCGGTACTGCACCGACCAGCCGTCGACGCTGACGGCGGTGTCGGTGGGGTTGCCGAGCTCGACGAACTTGTTCGTGAACGGCTGGTTCGCACTGCCGCCCTTGAGGTAGGCCTCCTCGATGACGAGGCCGGTGCCGGCGGGGTTCGCGCTGGCAGTGGAGACGGAGACGAGCGGTGCGGCGACGAGCGCGGCGGCAGCGGTGGCGCACAGCAGAGTGCGCCCGACGGATCTGTGCATGCTCGCACGCTACCGAGCTGCAGGGGTCCTCAGGTTTCCGGCGGGTGAACGATCCGTTCCACCCCCGGTCGGGGGCTGGAGCCGAGACTCGGTCCCGCGGCGCCCCGCCGCCCCCTCACGACCCGATCGGCAGCCAGGCCGATCCGACCCGGTGCACCGCCGGCCCGTGCCCCGGCAGCAGGATCTCCGGGATCGGCAGGGCCCGAGCGGACTCGAGTGCGCGGTCCTGGTCGGCGGTGAAGAACGGCGTGATCATCCGCGGCCGCGGCGCCCAGGACCCGGGCTGCGTGTCGTGCCGGCTCACCACGGCGTCGCCGGTGACGATCGCGTTCGCCGCGGGCAGCAGGTACGCGGTCGACCCGACCGTGTGCCCGTCGGCCGGGAACGGCGTGATCGCCCGTCCGTCGAAGTCCGCCGCGGTGAACGCCCGAGCGGAGGGCACCGCGGTCGGGCGGAGGGCGTCGGACCGGATCGCCCGGCTCAGCCAGCGCAGCACCCGCGGGGACGCCAGTCGTCCGCCGATCTCCGCCGGCGTCACCTGCTGCCGCGACGGCCCGCGGACGTTGTCGAGTTCGTCGGCGTGCGCGAGCACCTCGACGTGCGGGTACCGCGCCAGGATGCCGGGGATGCCGCCGACGTGGTCGACGTGCCCGTGCGTGACGTACACGCGGCGCAGATCGTCGAGGTCGTGTCCGGCGTACCGCACGGTGTCGAGCACGAGGTCGGCGTCGGCCGGGTAGCCGGCGTCGATCAGGGCGACACCGTCCTCCTCCGCCAGGACGACCCAGTTCGAGACGGGTCCCTCGACGAACACCACCCCTGGTGCGACGGACACGACGGAGCGGGGTTCGCGGGGACTCATCCCCCGACGGTACCGCCGCCGTCGCTCGTCCCACGCCGCGCACGGGTCTGCGTCGCCCGGGCGGCGAGCTCCTCGTCCGCCGGGTACCCGACCTCGGTCAGCGTCAGGCCCTTCGCGGGCGCGACCTTGAACTCGCTGGTCCGGGTCTCGGCGACGCGCAGCTCCTCGAGACGGTCGGCCCCGAACCGGCCCTCGCCGACGGCGATGGTCGCCCCCACCATGGCGCGCACCATGGAGTGGCAGAAGGCATCGGCCTGGAGGCGCGCCACCAGCACGCCGTCCGGCTCGCGGTCCCAGCGGAACTCCTGCAGCGTCCGGATCGTGGTCGCGCCCTCGCGCGGCCTGCAGAAGGTCGCGAAGTCGTGCAGCCCCAGCAACCTCAGCGCACCGCGCTCCATCGCCGCCGGGTCCAGACGCGTCGGGTGCCACACGGTGTGCCCCCGTCGACGTGGATCGCGCGGGGCGTCGGCGTCCGCGATCCGGTACGAGTAGCGCCGCCAGAGCGGGGAGAACCGGGCGTCGAACCCGTCGGGCGCGACCGACGCCCGGGTGACGACGACGTCCCCCTCCGGTGCGGCGATGCCGTTGAGGCGCTTCACGAGGGACTCGAGCGGCGAGCGCTTGGTGCCGAGGGCCTCCCACTGCGACGGTGACAGGTCGACGTGGGCGACCTGTCCGGTGGCGTGCACCCCGGCGTCGGTGCGACCGGCGACGGTGAGCAGCGGTGGCTCGCCCCAGCGGGTGAAGACGGTGGCGAGCGCCGACTCGAGCGCTCCCTGCACGGTGCGGAGCCCGGGCTGCCGGGCCCACCCGGAGAACGCGGCGCCGTCGTACGCGATGTCCAGCCGCAAGCGGGTGCCGCCACCCACACCACTGCTCCGGGAGCCAGCCGTCTCGTCCACGCGACCACCGTACCGGCGGTGAGCCGCGCCTCCGGGCGGTCCTCCACAGAACCCGCCTGACGTGCCCGCCCACAGGTGTCAGCGCCACGTCAGTGCCGCGTGAGCGGCCCGCGGCACCATCGTCCTCGACATCGACGAACCACGTCGAGTCACCACGAAAGGACCTGCGCGAATGACCACCACACCGCTCGCGGTCGAGGCCACCGGCCTCGTGAAGACCTTCGGGACGAACCGCGCAGTGGACGGTGTCGACCTCCGCGTGGAGGCCGGCACGGTCTACGGCGTGCTCGGCCCCAACGGCGCCGGCAAGACCACCACCATCTCGATGCTCGCGACCCTGCTCAGGGCGGACGCCGGCGAGGCCCGCGTCTTCGGCCACGACGTCCGGCGCGAGGCGCAGCTCGTCCGCTCCCTGATCGGCGTGACCGGTCAGTACGCGAGCGTCGACGAGACGCTCAGCGCGACCGAGAACCTCGTCATCTTCTCGCGGCTGCTCGGCCTGAGCCGTGCCGAGTCGAAGCGCAAGTCGGTCGAGCTCCTGGAGCGCTTCGGGCTGACCGAGGCCGCCAAGCGCCCGCTGAAGGCGTTCTCGGGCGGAATGCGCCGGCGGCTCGACCTGGCTGCGAGCCTCATCGCGCAGCCGCCGCTCATCTTCCTCGACGAGCCGACGACGGGTCTCGACCCCCGCACCCGTGCACAGATGTGGGACACGATCCGGGAGCTCGTCGCGACCGGCTCGACGGTTCTGCTGACGACGCAGTACCTCGACGAGGCGGACCAGCTCGCCGATCGCATCGCCGTGATCGACCACGGACGGGTGGTGGCGGAGGGCACCGGTGACGAGCTGAAGGCGTCCATCGGCTCGAGCTCGCTCCAGCTCCGGCTGGCCGACGCCCTGCGGCTCGACGCCGCCCGCGCGATCGTCCGGAACACCCTGGGCGTCGACGCCGTGGCCAGCCCCGAGGGCTCGCGCCTCACCGCGCCGATGTCCGACCCCGACCGCGTGACCGACCTGCTCGTGTCGTTCCGCGAGGCCGGCATCTCCCTCGCCGAGATGAGCGTGCAGAAGCCGACGCTCGACGAGGTCTTCCTGACCATCACGGGTGCACCGGCCACCGCCGACGACGACACCCAGCGCGAGCTCGAAGGGAGCATCGCATGACCACCATCGCCCCCGCACCCACCTCGACTCCACGCGTCACACCCCGCCCGGGTGTCGGAGCGACGGGACTCGGCGCCACGATCCGGCAGTCCTTCACGATGGCGTACCGCGGCCTGGTGAAGGTCCGGCGCACACCCGAGCAGCTGTTCGACGTGACGCTCATGCCGATCGTCTTCACCGTGATGTTCACGTACATCTTCGGTGGCGCGATCGCCGGCGACATCGGCAGCTACCTGCCCGTGATCATCCCCGGCATCCTCGTGCAGACGAACATCACCTCGTCGATCGTGACCGGTGTCCAGCTCCGCGAGGACATGGACAAGGGTGTGTTCGACCGCTTCAAGTCGCTCCCGATCGCCCGCATCGCGCCGCTCGCCGGCGCACTGCTGGCCGACACCGTCCGGTACGCGATCGCCACCGCCATCACGTTCACCGTCGGCATCATCATGGGCCTCCGTCCCGAGGGCGGCGCGGCCGCGGTCGTGCTCGCCGGCCTGCTCGTGATCGTCGTCGCGTGGGCGATCAGCTGGATCTTCGCCTACTTCGGCGTGATCGCCCGGACCGCGTCGAGCGTCTCGGGCATCGCCAACCTGGTGCTGTTCCCGCTGACGTTCCTGTCGAACGCGTTCGTCCCGACCGACACGCTGCCCGGCTGGCTGCGCTGGTTCACCGAGGTCAACCCGATCTCGCACCTCATCACCGCCGTGCGGGAGCTGATCAACCACGGTGCCGTCACCGGTGACCTCTGGATCAGCCTGCTCGGCGCCGCCGTGGTCGTCGCGGTCTTCGCGCCGCTGACGGTCCGCGCCTACATGCGGAAGGCGTAGCGGAGCTCCTCGAGCAGCAGCCTCGCCTGCGCGACGGCCTCGGTCCGGTCCCATCCGGCCGAGGCCGTCTCGGCGTCCGCGACCGGACCCTCGCCGACCGCGTCGACGAGGAGCGGCCGGAGCCGTGCGTGCGCGAGCACCGCGAAGTCCTGGCGGGTGCCGAAGCGCATCGCGGTCCCCCAGCAGCGGGCTGCCTCGGCCGGACGGCCGCTCCGGGCCGCCGCGACGGCGAGCCCCGCGAGCGTCGTGCCGATGACCGGCAGATCGAGCCACCACGGGTGCACGCGGATCATCACGAGGGCGGCGTTCCGGATGCGGCGAGCGACCGTGCGTTCGTCGGCCTGGAGGCACGGTGCGGCCCCGTCGGCCGCGCGCACCGCCGCCTCGTCGACCGCCGCGATCCGTGCCGCGCCCGCCATCACGGTCCAGTGCGGCGTCGCCTTCCGGTGCGGCAGGACCCAGTCCCACGCGGCCGTGTACTGCGCCGCGGCACCGTCGAGGTCGCCCTCGAACCGGAGGCACTCGGCACCGATGGCGACCGCGAGCACGCCGATCTGGGAGCGGTCGCCGTCGAAGCCGCCGCGCCCTGCGACCGGGCGGTGCTGCAGCTCGGCAGCGACCGACCCGGCGGTGTCCACGGCTCCGGTCGCGGCCGAGCAGAGGCCGACGGTCCAGCCGATCTCGTACAGGTCGTCCTCGGCGCCGAAGCGCTCGAGCTGCTCCCTCGCGCGGCCGGCGTTCGCGAGGGCGTCCGCGTACCGGCCGGTCTGGGCGAGGAGCTGCGTCATGGTGACGGCCACGGTGCCGATCGTCCACGCGTCGGCGGTGCGCTCCGCGAGCGTCTGCGCCCGGGTGGCGTACCGGAGGGCGGCCTCGAACTCGCCGTCGTTCTCGGCGAGGGGCGCACTCAGCATGTTGGCGGTCCCGGCCACGCCCTCGTCGGGGTCGTCACGGAGACGCTCGAGCAGTGCGGTGCCCGCTGCCGGACGACCGAGGGTCAGGAGCAGGGCGGCCTGCGCGTCGAGCACCGGGAAGCCCGTGGTCCCGGTGCGACGGAGCCGTCGGAGCGTGGAGATCGCCCACGCCGCGGTCCGGCGGTCGTCGAACGCCGAGGACGCACCGGCGACGACGAGTCCGACGTGCACCGCGGCGATGTCCTCGGCAGCGGGCGGGCCCGAGCGCAGCACCGCGACCACGTCCGAGGCGATCGCGGTGACCTCGCCGTGGGCGCCCCGGAGCGTCCAGTAGGCACCCAGGGCGGCGAAGACGTGCGCGGTCGCCGAGGCGTCGTCGGCGCGGAGGCTCCAGCGGAGCAGGGTCACGAGGTTGTCGGCCTCCCGCTGCACCTCGTGGAAGCGGCCGAGCTGCTCCGGGCCGGTGAGCGTGAACAGGTTCCGGGCGGCGGCGAAGTCGCGCCCCCAGCGGATCATCGCCGTGCGCACGGTCTCGGTGGCGCCGCGCTCGTCGAGCCGTGCGGCTCCGAACTCGCGGACGGTCTCGAGCAGGCGGTAGCGGACAGGCTCCCCCTCGACCTCGACGAGTTGCACGAGGGACTGCTCGACGAGTTCGGCGAGGTCGTCGAGCGCATCGTCCCGGCGGTCCGGCGCGGCCACTGCCTCGACGGCGTCGACCGCCAGGCCGTCCGGGAACAGCGCCAGGCGCGTCAGGAGGTCCTGCGCACCGGCGTCGAGCAGCCGCCAGCTCCACTCGATGACCGCCAGGAGCGTGCGGTGCCGTTCCGGTGCGCTCCGGTCGCCGCCGCGGAGCAGGGCGAACCGGTCGTCCAACCGACGCTCGATCTCGTCGATGCTCATCCCCCGGATCCGCGCGGCGGCCAGCTCGATCGCGAGCGGCGACCCGTCGAGCCGCGTGCAGATGCGGCGGACGGTGTCGACGGGCAGCACGGCCCCGGGTCGGGCGGCCCGGGCGCGCTCGGTGAAGAGGCGGACGGCGGCACCGTCGGCCTCGACCGGTAGGGGCGCGAGCGGGGCCACGACCTCACCGGCGATCGCGAGCGGTGCGCGCGAGGTCGTGAGGATCCGGAGGTCCGGGATGCTCGCGAGCAGGTCAGCGGCGAGGCCGGCGACATCGGCGACGAGGTGCTCGCAGTTGTCGAGGACGAGGACCGTCGGGGCCTCCCCGAGCGCCCGCCCCACCCGCGCCCGCAGGTCGGCGACGACGACGTCCCGCAGTGCCCGGGCGGAGCGGAACTCGGCCACCCCGAGCAGGGCACCGAGCGCGGGGACGACGTCCTCGGCGGTGGCGATCGGCGCGAGCTCGAACACGACCACCCCGGTGGTCGGCGGCACACCGGCAGCGACCGCCTGCGCGAGACGGGTCTTGCCCAGCCCGCCCGCACCGAGGATCGTGACCAGCCGGTTGCGGGACAGCATCTCCGTGACGCTGGCGAGGTCCTCCTGTCGCCCGACGAGCGTGTTCGGCGCGGCCCGCAGCCCGACCCGGCGAGCGCGACCGGAGTCGGCGGCGGAACGGCGGAGCAGGTCGGCGTTCAGCCGCACCAGGTCGGCCGACGGGTCCGCGCCGAGCTCGTCCGCCAGACGGTCCCGGTGCGCCGCGAACGCGGCGAGCGCCTCGGCCGTCCGACCGGCGGCGACCAGGGCACGCATGCAGCCGGCGACCGCGACCTCGTCGAACGGGTTCGCCTCGGACTCGGCGAGCCAGAGCGCGGCTGCTTCGCCCGCGTCGCCACGGTCGAGGAGGAGTTCGCCGAGCCGGCGTCGGAGCGTACGGCGGGCAGTGGCGGCGCGGTCGGCGAGCGATTCGCCGAGGTCCCCGTCGACGTCCGCTCCGGGGTCGCCCCGCCACTCGTCGAGCGCTGCCCGGACCGTCACGACGTCGTCGCTCGACGCCGCGTGCTCGGCAGCCGTGAGGTCGACCGAGCCGGGGTCGACCCCGAGTGCGTAACCGGTGCTCGTCGACACGACGACACCGTCAGCCGTGCTGCGCCGGAGGCGGGAGACGAGCGTCTGCAGCGCCGCACGTGCACCCCTTGGCTGGTCGTCCCCCCAGAGCTCGTCGATGAGCGCCTCGGTCGTCACGGCGTGCCCGCGTGCAAGGACCAGCGCGACGAGGAACGAGCGTGCGAGGGCCCCGGGAACGGCGGTCGCGCGCCCCTGCTGGTCCGCGACCTCGACCGGTCCGAGGACGGCGACGCGAGGCTGGACGGGCACGGTCCGAGTCTAGGTCGAGCGTTGTCGGATCGTGATGGCTCCCGAGCGCTGCGGCGCGCTCGCGACACCTAGCCTGTGGGGATGCACACGTTCACCCGGGGGGTCGTGGGGGCCGCCGTCGCCCTCGCGTCGATCATCGTCGTCACCGGCTGCTCCGTCCCGAGCACCCCGACCGCCGAGGTCAGTGCCTCGACCGCACCGACCGGCACCCCGGCTCCGACCGACGCCGCGACGACGGTGGACTTCGGTCCCACCCCGGACGCGACCGGGCGCCTCGCCTGCTCGACGGCGTTGCCGGACGACCTCGTCGCGGCCCTCGTGCCCGGGCTGCGTGCCGTGGACACCCTGACCGACTCGGCGCACATCGCCGGGTCCGAAGCGTTCGTCCCCGGTGCCGGCGGGATCGTCTGCGACCGGTCGAACGGTGTCGCGCCGCTCGACGACCACGTGCCGGGACGCGCCGGGGAGGCCCTGTTCGAAGGCATTCGTCTCAGCGTGCTGCCGGACGCTCGAGCTGCCCTCGCCGAGCACACCGAGTACGTCGGCGGCGGGACACCGACCGCCTGCGGGGCGAGCGACTCCGCGCGGGTGTACTGCACGGCCGACGTGCTCGCCGGCAACGCCTGGGTGCACCTCGCCTCGACGCGGCTGCAGGACGACACCGACGCCACCCCCGAGCAGGCGCAACCGGCGTTCGACGCGCTCCTGTCGGCGGTGGTCCGACAGGTCTCGGCGTCCCCGCTCGGCACCGCGTCCGACGACACCGCGGCGGACGACGGCTCCATCACGACGTGTGACGCGGGGAACGTGAACGCGGTCACCGCGACCGAACTCGCGGTCGGACCGTTCGTGAACAGCAGCACCGCTCCCGAGGCCGACGACTTCGCCCGGAACCGCGTGGGCGGCGACTCGTGCGTGTTCGTCGGCACCGCCGGGTCGTACCCGACGGCGGACGCACTCTTCACGCGGGTCCCGGACGCCGGGTGGATCGTCCAGCGCCGACTCGCGGCCGGCACCGTGGCACGTGCGGAGCGCCTCGACGTCGACGGGCTGGGTGCGCGCGATGCCGCCTGGCGCACCTGCGACGACGACGCCTGCACGGTGGACGTCGTGCAGGGCGGTGACTGGACGCACTACGTGCTGTTCCGCCGAGCCGCCCCGGACACGAGCGGCGCGATCGCACGGTGGGTCGAGTCGTCGTTCGGCTCCTGATCGGTCGCCGCCAGACCGGTCACTCGCCGCGGTAGCGCCCCCGCAGCTCGGCGTAGCGCGCGTCCCAGTCGAACGCCGCGATGCCGTCGACATCCCCGGCGAGATCGAGTTCGAGCAGCTCGAGGTACGTGTGCCACCCCGGCGCGTAGTCCCGCCCGCCGACGCCGTCGTGCTCGAGCCGGAGGGCCGCACCGCCCGCCACGGGCTCGACCGTGACGGTGATCGTCGTCTCCTGTTCCTCGCTGGCGTGCCAGGTGGTCGTGAACGTGCGCGGGGCGTCGCACGCCGTGACCGTGCCCTCGGTGAAGACCGTGCCGTCGTCGTACCGGGCGAGCCAGCGGCCGCCGAGGCGGAACTCCCCTTCGTACGGGGCCATCCACCGCGAGAGCCGTTCGGGGTCGGTGATGGCGTCCCAGAGGTCCTCGACGGTGGTCGGGTAGGTCTGGGCGAAGCGGATGAGGTACCCGCCGGAGGGAGAGTCCTCGACGGTGCCGTCGGTGGTGCGCATGTCAGTGCTCCTCGGGGTGGACGTCGGGCGGCGCACCCGGAGCACGTCGACCCCGGGCGATCTCGGTCGTGAGGGCGTCGAGCCGTTGCCGCCAGAGGGCGCGGTACCGTTCGACGGCGCGGTCGAGTTCCTCGACGGCGCGGGGCTCCAGTCGGTAGACGCGTGCGGTCCCCCGCTGTGCCGCCGTGGCGAACCCGGCGTCGCGCAGGACGCGCAGGTGCCGGGAGACCGCGGGCTGGGAGATGCCGAACTCCCCTGCGATGACGTCGGTCAGCGCACCGGCTGTCCGGTCTCCTTCGGCGAGGAGTTCCGTGAGCCGGCGTCGGACGGGGTCACCGAGGACGTCGAAGGCGTGCACACCGACACTCTATAACCGCGGTGTTATGAAGTCGAGGGTCAGCCGCGCGGCTTCCCGAACGCCGACGGACCCGTCCGGGTGTCCAGGTCCGCGGTCGCACGCCGCTCCGACTCCACGATGCCGCGGAGCGCCACGAGGGCTGCCGACGTGACGGCGACGTGGGACGGGTTCTCCCGCGAGGCGTCGAGCGCCCGCTCGACCTCCGCGATGGCGTCGTCGCCCTCCTCTTCCGGGCACTCCCCGCGGATGACGCACGAGAGCTGTCGCATCGCCTTCGCCAGCGGCTCCGCGAACGCCGGATCGGGCCGACCGAGCCCCTCGGACACCGGGCCGGAACGAGCGACCAGTTCGGTGAGGTCCGTCGTGTACCAGGCCACGCGCTCCAGTGCACGGAAGCGCGCACCGTCCTGCTCGAGCCGGGCGCGCGAACCACGGAGCGCCCCGCGGGGGTTCAGCCGACGACTCTCGTGCGCGATCGACACCCGCGACCGCACGTCGGCGATCGCACGGTCGAGCCGGTCCTGCTGGTGGTCCCACGCCTTCTCGTCGCGCGCTCCTTCCTCGAGGACGTTCGCGAGCCCCTCGAGGTGGTCGGCGAGGACCTCGTTGACCGCGTCGATGCGGTGCTCGGCGTCCCAGAAGTGCAGGGGCGGGAAGACGAGGAAGTTCACGAGGAGGCCGACCACGACGCCGACGGCCATCTGCACGAGGTACCCGAGCGAGTAGCCCTCGGCGTGTGCTCCGCCGACGAGCAGGACGAACAGCGCCGCGGTGGACACCCACGAGCTGCCCTCCCCGAGCACCCGGAACCCACCCACGAGCACCCCGATGCCCACGGCCAGCGCGACGGCGAGGAACCCGGGGTCACCGACCCACATCGTGAACCCGGCGATAACGATGCCGAGCGCGATCCCGATCAGCGTCTGGACCCCGCTCCGGATGCCCGCGAACACCGTCGTCTGCATCGCCACGACGGCGCCGAGCGGGGCGTAGTACGGGTACTCCGCCGCGACTCCGGGGACGTGCCGGGCGAGGAACCACGCGATCACCGCGGCTGCTGCCGCCTTCGCGGCGTGCAGCAGGCGTGGCTGCGTCCCGGAGGTCCGGCTCCACCGCCAGAGGCGGGTGCCCACCCCCGCCACGTGCTCGAACGGCATCGCTTCCTCTCGTCGTGTCGGCCGGTCACGATACGGGCCCGCGGCTGGGAGACCGGGCTGATCCGCGTTCTGCGACCTGCGCCGCTGTCGGCCTGGAGGCACGTGGCGGGCCCGCACCGCGCCTCCAGGCCGCCTCCTGGTCGCCCCCAGAACGCGAGGAAGCCCCCGCAACGCATGTTGCGGGGGCTTCCTCGTGGTGGTGCTGAGGTTACTTGGCGTCGTCCGACTTCTCGGCGTCGTCAGACTTCGTCGCGGCGTCTTCCTCGACCTCGGCGGCAGCCTCGGTGTCGGCCTCCTCGGCGACGGGAGCGGACTCCTCGGTGGTCTCGGTCTCCTCGACCGGGGCCTCCTCGGTGCTCGTCTCGTCGGCTGCGGGCTCTTCGACCGGCGCGGCGGCGGCCGGAGCCGACTTGCGCGTGACGGGGGCCGGCGTGCTCGAGAGCGGCTCGAGGACGAGCTCGATCGACGCGAGGGGAGCGTTGTCGCCCTTGCGGAAACCGAGCTTCGTGATGCGGGTGTAGCCGCCCGGACGCTCCTCGACCTGCGGAGCGATCTCGGTGAACAGCGTGTGCACGACGGACTTGTCGCGCAGGATGCTGATCACGCGACGACGCGCGTGAAGGTCGCCACGCTTCGCGAACGTGATGAGACGCTCGGCGACGGGACGGAGGCGCTTGGCCTTCGTCTCGGTGGTCGTGATGCGACCGTGCGTGAAGAGGGCGTTGGCGAGGTTGCTCAGGAGCAGGCGCTCGTGGGCGGGGCCGCCACCGAGGCGGGGGCCCTTGGTGGGCTTCGGCATGTCAGTTCTCCAGTGGTGATGGTGTTGCGCGCTGCGTCAGCGGCGCGCGTGCGCGTCAGCGCGAGGTCAGTTGTTGGACTCGTCCTCGTCGTACCCGCTGTAGAAGTGGGCGCCGTCGAATCCGGGGACGGTGTCCTTGAGGGACAGGCCGAGCTCGGTGAGCTTGTCCTTGACCTCGTCCACCGACTTCTGACCGAAGTTGCGGATGTTCATGAGCTGCGTCTCCGACAGGGCGACGAGCTCGGACACCGTGTTGATGCCCTCCCGCTTGAGGCAGTTGTAGCTGCGGACCGACAGGTCGAGGTCCTCGATCGGGGTCTGCAGCTCGTTCGAGAGCACGGCGTCGACCGGCGCGGGGCCGATCTCGATGCCCTCGGCCGCGGTGTTGAGCTCGCGGGCGAGCCCGAACAGCTCGACGAGCGTCCGACCAGCCGACGCGATGGCGTCGCGCGGCGTGATGGCCGGCTTCGACTCGACGTCGACCACCAGGCGGTCGAAGTCCGTGCGCTCACCGGCACGCGTCGCCTCGACGCGGTAGGTGACCTTGAGGACGGGCGAGTAGATCGAGTCGATCGGGATCTGACCGGCCTCGCTGAACTCCGAACGGTTCTGCGTCGCCGAGACGTAGCCACGGCCACGCTCGATCGTCAGCTCGAGCTCGAAGCGCGCGGTGTCGTTCAGGGTCGCGATGACGAGGTCCGGGTTGTGGATCTCGACGCCGGCCGGCGCGGAGATGTCCGCGGCGGTGACCTGACCGGCACCCTGCTTGCGCAGGTACGCCGTGATGGGCTCGTCGTGCTCGCTGGAGACGACCAGGCTCTTGATGTTGAGGATGATCTCGGTGACGTCTTCCTTGACACCGGGAACGGTGCTGAACTCGTGGAGGACGCCGTCGATGCGGATGCTGGTGACAGCCGCGCCGGGGATCGAGGAGAGGAGCGTGCGGCGCAGCGAGTTGCCGAGGGTGTAACCGAAGCCCGGCTCGAGCGGCTCGATGACGAAGCGCGAGCGGAACTCGGAGATCGATTCCTCGGTCAGGGTGGGGCGCTGTGCAATGAGCACTGTGGGATTCCTTTCGGCGGAGTGTCCGCTATATGACACTCGGCGGTACGACGGGGCCGACCGGGCCCCGACGGGTCTGTTGAGTTGTGATCACGCGCACCGAGGTGCGCGATCGAACGACCAGGAATGGCCGCGGGCCCCGCCCGGCCCCGTCGGAGTGGATCCGATCAGGGGACGAGCAGGGCGCGGCCGGTTGCTCCTCGCGTCAGACGCGACGGCGCTTGGGCGGGCGGCACCCGTTGTGCGCCTGCGGCGTGACGTCGTTGATCGAGCCGACCTCGAGGCCAGCGGCCTGGAGGGAGCGGATCGCGGTCTCGCGGCCCGAACCCGGGCCCTTCACGAACACGTCGACCTTCTTGACGCCGTGCTCCTGCGCCTGACGCGCAGCGGACTCGGCGGCGAGCTGCGCCGCGAACGGCGTCGACTTGCGCGAACCCTTGAAGCCCACGGCACCCGAGGACGCCCAGCTGAGGACGGCACCCGACGGGTCGGTGATGCTCACGATCGTGTTGTTGAACGTGCTCTTGATGTGGGCCTGGCCCACGGCGACGTTCTTCTTCTCCTTGCGGCGCGGCTTGCGCGCGGCAGTCTTGGGGGTAGCCATCGGGGTCTCCTATCGAGCCTTCTTCTTGCCTGCCACGGTGCGCTTCGGTCCCTTGCGGGTACGCGCGTTGGTCTTGGTGCGCTGACCGCGCACCGGGAGACCACGACGGTGGCGAAGACCCTCGTAGCTACCGATCTCGACCTTGCGGCGGATGTCGGCTGCGACCTCGCGGCGGAGGTCACCCTCCACCTTGAAGTTGCCCTCGATGAAGTCACGGAGGGCGACGAGCTGGTCGTCGGTCAGGTCCTTGACGCGGATGTCACCGGAGATACCGGTCTCGGCGAGTGCCTGGACCGCGCGGGTACGGCCGACGCCGTAGATGTACGTGAGTGCGATCTCCACGCGCTTCTCGCGCGGGATGTCGACGCCTGCTAGACGTGCCATGTGATGGCTGCTCCTGTTGTCGATGGAGGTGTGGAGCAGTACCGGTGATCGGGCCTCCGACCCGAGGTGTCCCCGCTCGCGCGGTTCTTGGTACTGCGTTCGATGTTGAGTTGTGGTTCCTGCGCAGGCCGCCCGAGGGCGATCCGCATCAGGCAGCCGGGACTAGCCCTGGCGCTGCTTGTGACGCGGGTTGCTCTTGCAGATCACCATGACGCGGCCCTTGCGGCGAATGACACGGCAGTGCTCGCAGATGGGCTTGACGCTGGGGTTGACCTTCATTGTTGTTTCCTCGTGCTCGCTGGCTTCGTGCCCGGCAGGGTTGCCGAGCCGTTCCTTTCCAGCTCGCGGATCACTTGTAGCGGTAGACGATCCGGCCGCGGGTCAGGTCGTACGGGCTCAGCTCCACGATCACGCGGTCCTCGGGGAGGATGCGGATGTAGTGCTGGCGCATCTTCCCGGAGATGTGCGCGAGGACCTTGTGTCCGTTGGTCAGCTCAACGCGGAACATCGCGTTGGGCAGAGCTTCGAGCACCGAGCCTTCGATCTCGATGACGCCGTCTTTCTTGGCCATAGCCTCACTGTCGCTTGGTTGGAGAACCGGTGTGATCCCCGAGCCGGTCTGCGGGTCGGGCGCCACGCCAAGAAGGCATGGCACACCAAAGATCGATCTTATGTGGTAAACCCAGGATTGCCAAGTGGAGGCCGCGAAGTCCCCACGTCTGGGGCTTCACAGACGTGCCTGAGCGTTCCACAGTGGTTTGTCGGCGGCTTCCGGGCCACCGCATGTCACCGGACCCTAGCGTGACCCGCAGCCTCGTCCGCGCCGCACGACCGCGCCGGACCACCGAACGGAGACCACGTGCCCGACGCCACTCGACGCCCGCTCGCCCGCCACGGCCGGCTCCCCCGCCGTCGCGGGTGGACGACGCTCGCCTCGATCGTCGCGTCCGCCCTCGCGGTCGTCCTGGTGAGCGGCACGAGCGTGGCCGCCATCGCCGGGGCGCAGCTCGCCAGTGCGCCGAAGACCGTCAAGCTCAGCACGGACGACCAGAGCACCGCCCAGACCGCCGACATCACCGCCATCAAGGGCGGCGCGAACATCCTGCTCATCGGCAGCGACACCCGGGTGGGCCAGTTCGACTCGGACGAGGACGTCGAGGGCGCCCGCAACGACGTCACGATGCTGATCCACATCTCGCAGGACCACCAGCAGCTCACGGCGATCAGCTTCCCGCGCGACCTCATGGTGCCGATCCCGGCGTGCACCAACCCCGAGACGGGGACCGCGTACCCGGCGGCCACGTCGGCGCAGTTCAACACGGCCCTCGGCAACGGCGGTGTCTCGTGCGTGGTCGACACCGTCGAGAACCTCACCGGGCTGAGCATCCCGTACGCCGGCCTCATCACCTTCGACGGCGTCATCGAGATGTCGAACGCGCTCGGCGGCGTCGACGTCTGCGTGGCCGAGCCGATCAACGACACCTACACGGGCCTGCACCTCACCGCGGGCTCCCACAACCTCGAGGGGTCGGACGCACTCGCCTTCCTCCGCACCCGGCACGGCGTCGGCGACGGCAGCGACCTCGCCCGGATCAGCTCGCAGCAGGTGTTCCTGTCGGCGCTCCTGCGGAAGGTGACCGCCGACGGCACCCTCTCGAACCCGATCACGCTCTACAAGCTCGCGGGCGCCGCGCTCTCGAACATGACCCTGTCTGACGGTCTCGCACAGGCACGCACGCTCGTCGGGCTCGCCGGCGCACTGCGCGGCATGAGCACCGCGAACATGCTCTTCGTGCAGTACCCCGTCGCGGACGACCCGGCGGACAGCGCGCGCGTGATCGTCGACCAGGACGCGGCGCACACCCTCAATGTCGCGCTGCAGAACGACCAGAAGACATCGCTGAGCGACTCCAGCACGGGGCGGGCGTCCGAGGAGTCCGGTACCGCGAGCGGCACGGCGACCACGGCCCCCTCGACGGGCACCTCAGCTGGTTCCACCGGATCGAGCGGGTCGTCGTCGGGCACGAGCACGGGGGCGGCCACGAGCACGGCGACCGCCTCGTCGACGCCGTTGCCCTCGTCGATCACCGGGCAGAGCGCGTCCGAGGAGACCTGCTCGGTCGGCAACAACTGAGCCGAGACGCGGGCTCCGCGAGGCGAGAATCGGGCGCAGCGACGGTTCTCGCGCCGCACGGCGCGAGAACCGTCGCTCAGACCGAGTCTCGGGCGGACGCATCCGGGCTGGGACCAGCCGGACGGGAGCCGCGTGGCGGGGCAGCGCCGTGCCTCCAGGCCGACAGATGCGGACCACGCACCTGCCTGGAGGCGCGACCTACGGGATCGGGACCGGCGTCACACCCAGCGGGGCCAGGCCCGCAGCGCCGCCGTCGGCGGCGGTCAGGACCCAGATGCCGTCCGCGTGGACCGCGATGCTGTGCTCCCAGTGCGCGGCGTCCGACCCGTCAAGGGTCCGGACGGTCCAGTCGTCGTCGTCCGTCGAGCTGTCGATCGAGCCGGCGGTGACCATGGGCTCGATCGCGACCACGAGTCCCGGGCGGATCGCCGGACCCGCGCCGCGGACGCGGTAGTTGAAGACCGGCGGGTCCTCGTGCATGGACCGGCCGATGCCGTGCCCGGTGTAGTCCTCCACGATGCCCCACGCGCCGGTCTCGTCGATGGCGTCCTCGATGACGGCGCCGACCTCGTGCAGGTTCCTGGCGTGCGCCAACGCGGCGATCCCGTGCCAGAGCGCACGCTCGGTGGTGTCGCAGAGCGTCTGCCGTGCTGCCGTGACGCCGGCGTCGCCGCCGGGCACGACCACGGTGAACGCGCTGTCGCCGTTCCACCCGTCGACCTCGGCGCCAGCGTCGACCGACACGATGTCGCCGGGCTGGAGCACCCGGTCACCGGGGATGCCGTGCACGATCTCGTCGTTCACGGAGACGCACAGCGTGTGGCGGTACCCCGGCACGAGCTGGAAGTTCGGGATGCCGCCGCCGTCAAGGATGACGGCCTCGGCGATCGCGTCGAGCTCGCCGGTCGTCGTGCCCGGACGGACCGCCTCTCGGACCGCCGTCAGGGCGGCCTCGGTCAGTTGCCCGGGCCGCACCATGGCGCGGAGTTCCTCGGGGGTCTTGTAGATCGAGGGCTTGCGGAAGCGGACCACGCGGGGTCAGACGCCCGCGGTCAGCCCACGCGACGACAGCGCCGCCTGGATCCGGTCACCGACCTCGTCGATGCCACCGAGGCCGTCGACGTCGACCACGAGGCCACGCTCACCGTAGGCGGCCACGATCGGAGCGGTCTGCTCCGTGTAGACCTGCTGGCGACGACGGATCGTCTCCTCGTTGTCGTCGCTGCGGCCCTGCTCCTCGGCGCGCTTCAGGAGACGGCCCACGAGCTCGTCCTGGTCGGCGACGAGCTGGATGACCGCGTCGATGCCCGTGCCCTGCTCGGCGAGCAGCGCGTCGAGGTACTCGACCTGCCCGACCGTGCGGGGGTAGCCGTCGAGCAGGAACCCGCCCTCGGCGTCGGCCTCGTTGAGGCGGGACTTCACGAGCTCGTTCGTCAGGGAGTCCGGGACGTAGTCGCCGGCGTCCATGATCGCCTTGGCCTGCACACCGAGCGGCGTGCCCTCTGCCACGTTCTTGCGGAAGATGTCACCCGTCGAGACCGCGGGGATCCCGAAGGCGTCGGCGATGCGACCGGCCTGGGTGCCCTTCCCGGCTCCGGGAGGTCCGACGATGATGAGACGTGCGCTCAACGGAGAAGCCCTTCGTAGTGACGCTGCTGCAGCTGCGAGTCGATCTGCTTCACGGTCTCGAGGCCGACACCCACGATGATGAGGATGCTCGCGCCGCCGAACGGGAAGTTCTGGTTCGCACCGAAGAACGCCAGTGCGCCCAGCGGGATCAGTGCGATGAGACCGAGGTACAGGGAGCCGGGCAACGTCACCCGGGTGAGAACGTAGTCGAGGTACTCAGCGGTGGGTCGACCAGCCCGGATGCCCGGGATGAAGCCGCCGTACTTCTTCATGTTGTCGGCGACCTCTTCGGGGTTGAAGGTGATCGCGACGTAGAAGTACGTGAACCCGACGATGAGCAGGAAGTACAGCGCCATGTAGAACCAGTTGTCACCCGAGGTCAGGTTGTTCTGGATCCACGTCACCCACGCGGCCGGCTCCTTGCCGTCCGACGGCTGGTTGAACTGCGCGACCAGGGCCGGCAGGTAGAGCAGCGACGAGGCGAAGATGACGGGCACGACGCCGGCCATGTTGACCTTGATCGGGATGTACGTGTTGTTGCCGCCGTACGTGCGGCGACCGACCATGCGCTTGGCGTACTGGACGGGGATGCGCCGCTGGGACTGCTCGACGAACACGACGGCCATCATGATGACCAACCCGACGAGGATGACGAACAGGAAGACCTCGAAGCCGTTCGACTGCTCGATGGCCCAGAGCGCCGACGGGAACTGCGCCGCGATGGATGTGAAGATGAGGAGCGACATGCCGTTGCCGATGCCGCGCTCGGTGACGAGCTCGCCCATCCACATGATGAGGCCGGTACCGGCGGTCAGCGTGACGACCATGAGCATGATCGCGTACCAGCTGTCGTTCGAGATGATCGTCGAGCAGGAGGACGAGGCGTTCGTGCCGAAGAGGGCACCCGAGCGGGCGACCGTGATCAGAGTGGTGGACTGCAGCACGCCCAGCGCGATGGTGAGGTAGCGCGTGTACTGCGTCAGCTTGGCCTGACCGGACTGCCCCTCCTTGTAGAGGGCGTCGAAGTGCGGGATGACCACGCGCAGCAGCTGCACGATGATCGACGACGTGATGTACGGCATGATCCCGAGCGCGAAGACCGAGAGCTTCAGCAGCGCGCCGCCGGAGAACAGGTTGATCAGGTCGTAGAGACCCTGCTGCGACGAGGCGCTGGCGAGACAGGTCTGCACGGAGGCGTAGTCGACGAACGGCGCGGGGATGTACGACCCCAGGCGGAACAGCGCGATGATCGCGAGGGTGAAGCCGATCTTCTTGCGAAGATCGGGGGTGCGCATGATGCGCGCGACCGCTCTGAACACGAGGACTCCGAACTTCTGGGACCGGCGGCCCTTCGAGGGGCCGTCACCGGTGTGGTCGGCAGGACCGACCTGGTCGGCGGATGCCGACCACTGTCAAGGAAACCGTAACGGCGGCCCGTGCGCAAACGCACGGGCCGCCGGCGGGGTTACTGGGAGACGGTGCCGCCAGCAGCCGCGATCTTCTCGGCGGCGGACGCCGAGACCTTGTCGACCGAGACCGTGAGCTTCACGCTGATGTCACCCTGACCGAGAACCTTGACCTTCTCGTTCTTGCGGACGGCGCCCTTGGCGACCAGGTCCGCCACGGTGACGTCGCCACCGTTGGGGTAGAGCTCCGCGATCTTGTCCAGGTTCACGACCTGGTACTCGACACGGAACGGGTTCTTGAACCCGCGGAGCTTCGGGGTGCGCATGTGCAGCGGCATCTGCCCACCCTCGAAGCCGACCTTGACCTGGTAACGAGCCTTCTGACCCTTGGTACCACGGCCGGCGGTCTTGCCCTTGGAGCCCTCACCGCGACCGACGCGGGTGCGAGCCTTCTTGGCACCCTCGGCGGGACGGAGGTGGTGCAGCTTCAGGACCTGCACGCGCTCGTTCTTCTCGTCGCTCATGCGTCGACCTCCTCGACCTTCACGAGGTGCGCGACCGTTGCGACGTACCCGCGGTTCTGGGCGTTGTCCTCACGCAGGACCGTACGGCCGATGCGCTTGAGACCCAGGCTGCGGAGCGTGTCGCGCTGGTACTGCTTCTCGCTGATAACGGACTTCGTCTGCGTGATCTTCAGCATCGCCATCACGCACCTGCCTTCTCGGACGCGGCACGCAGAGCAGCGGCCTCGGCCTGGAGCAGACGGTCCGGGACGACCCGGTCGACGGGGAGACCGCGGCGGCTTGCGACCGCACGGGGCTCCTCGAGCTGCTGCAGCGCCGTGACGGTCGCGTGCACGATGTTGATCGTGTTCGACGAGCCGAGCGACTTGCTCAGGACGTCGTGGATGCCGGCGCACTCGAGGACGGCGCGGACCGGACCACCGGCGATGACACCGGTACCGGCAGCGGCCGGACGGAGGAGCACGACACCGGCAGCGGCCTCACCCTGCACCGGGTGCGGGATGGTGTTGCCGACGCGCGGGACGCGGAAGAAGTTCTTCTTCGCTTCCTCGACACCCTTCGAGATGGCGGTCGGGACCTCGCGGGCCTTGCCGTAGCCGACGCCCACGAGACCGTTGCCGTCACCGACGACGACGAGCGCGGTGAAGCTGAAGCGACGACCACCCTTGACGACCTTGGAGACGCGGTTGATGGTCACGACGCGCTCGAGGAACTGGCTGTCGCCACCCCGCCCGTTGCGGTCGTTGCCACGGCCGCCACCCTGCTGACGGTCGCGTCCGCCACCACGGCGGCCACGGTTGTCGGCGGAGTCGCGGTTGTTCGATGCCGAACCCGCTGCGGTCTCGACGGGACGCTCGACGACCGGAACCTCGGGCTCCTTGGCCGCGGGGGCCTTGGCGCTCGTGTCGGCCTCGGTCGCCTCGGCGGTCGCGGTGGGCTCTACGGCCTCGGTCGACTCGACGTTGGCGTCTTCGTTCGTGTTCGCGATGTCGCTCACAGGTTCAGCCCTCCTTCACGGGCACCATCGGCGATCGCGGCGACGCGACCGGCGTACTTGCTACCACCGCGGTCGAAGACCACGGCCTCGACGCCAGCGGCCTTCGCGCGCTCGGCGAGGAGTTCGCCGACGCGACGGGCCTTGGCCGTCTTGTCGCCGTCGAACGTGCGGAGGTCGGCCTCCATCGTCGACGCGCTGGCCAGCGTGTGGCCCTTCGCGTCGTCGATGACCTGGACGAACACGTGACGCGCCGAACGGGTGACAGCGAGACGCGGACGGGCCTCGGTGCCGGTGATCTTCTTGCGGAGACGGTTGTGACGGCGCGCCTTGGCGGCCGACTTGCTCTTGCCTCGTGTCTTGAGGAGACCCATGATCACTTACCTGACTTTCCGGCCTTGCGGCGCACGATCTCGCCGGCGTAGCGAACACCCTTGCCCTTGTAGGGCTCGGGCTTGCGCAGCTTGCGGATGTTTGCAGCGACCTCGCCGACGGACTGCTTGTCGATGCCGTTGACGGTCAGCTTGTTGTTGCCCTCGACGGCGAAGCTGATGCCCGCGGGCGGCTCGACCGTGATCGGGTGGGAGTACCCGAGCGCGAACTCGACGTTGTTGCCCTTCGCCTGCACGCGGTAACCGGTGCCGACGACCTCGAGGCCCTTGGAGTAGCCCTGGGTGACCCCGACGATGTTGTTCGCGATGAGGGTACGGGTCAGGCCGTGCAGCGCACGCGAGCTGCGCTCGTCGTCCGGACGGGTGACGAGGACCTGGTTCTCCTCGACCTTGGCCTGGATGGGCTCCGCGACGACGAGCGCGAGCTCGCCCTTCGGGCCCTTGACCGCGACGTTCTGACCGTCGATGGAGACGGTCACGCCAGCGGGGATGTCAATGGGAAGACGTCCGATTCGAGACATTGTCGATCACCACACGTAGGCGAGGACTTCCCCACCCACGCCCTTCTGCTCGGCTTCGCGGTCGGTGAGCAGTCCCGACGAGGTCGAGAGGATCGCCACGCCGAGGCCACCGAGGACCTGGGGGATCTCCGTCGACTTCGCGTACACCCGGAGACCGGGCTTCGAGACGCGCTTGATGCCGGCGATCGAGCGCTCGCGCTCGGGGCCGTACTTCAGGTCGATCGTGAGGGTCTCGCCGACACGGGCGTCCTCGATCTTCCACTCGCTGATGTAACCCTCGCGCTTGAGGATCTCAGCGATGTTCTTCTTCAGCTTGGAGCTGGGAAGCGAGACGGCGTCGTGGTGCGCCGAGTTCGCGTTCCGCAATCTGGTCAGCATGTCTGCGACCGGATCGGTCATCGTCATGATGGTCGTCCATTCTTCGCCTGGTTTCGACACCCGTTCCACGAATGCCGACCTGAGCGATCGGGTGATCCTGGGGCGATTCCCCTGGATCGGTGTGTTCGTGCGTGCGGGCCGGAGGACGTGAATCCTCCGGCCCGCACCGCCCGAAGTATCTTAGACCGTCTGCTCGGCAGAACGGAACGGGAACCCGAGCTGGCGGAGCAGCGCGCGGCCCTCGTCGTCCGACTTCGCGGTGGTCACGACGGTGATGTCGAAGCCACGCACGCGGTCGATGCGGTCCTGATCGATCTCGTGGAACACGGACTGCTCCGTGAGACCGAACGTGTAGTTGCCGTTGCCGTCGAACTGCTTGTCGCTGAGGCCGCGGAAGTCGCGGATGCGGGGCAGTGCGAGGGTCACGAGACGGTCGATGAACTCCCACGCGCGGTCACCACGGAGGGTGACGTGCGCGCCGATGGCCTGGCCCTCACGCAGCTTGAACTGCGCGATGGACTTGCGGGCCTTCGTGACCTGGGGCTTCTGACCCGTGATCGCCGTGAGGTCCTTGATGGCCCCCTCGATGATCTTCGAGTCGCGAGCGGCCTCACCGACACCGGTGTTCACGACGACCTTGACCAGGCCGGGGACCTGGTTGACGTTCGCGTACCCGAACTGCTCGGTGAGGGCAGCCTTGATCTCGTTCTTGTACTTCTGCTTGAGGCGCGGCTCGACCTTGGTCGCCGGCGCGGCAGTCGTGTCGGTCATCAGAGCTTCTCACCCGACTTCTTGGCGTAGCGGACGCGGACGGTCTTCTTGACGCCGTCCTTCTCCACCTCTTCGTTGCGGAAACCGACACGCGTCGGCTTCTTGGTCTTCGGGTCGACGATGGCGACGTTCGACACGTGGATCGGAGCCTCGTGCTGCTCGATGCCGCCGGTCTTCGAGCCGCGCTGCGTCTGGCCGACGCGGACGTGCTTCGTGACGAAGTTCACGCCCTCGACGACGACGCGGTTCTTGTCCTTGAGGACCTCGATGACCTTGCCCTGCTTGCCACGGTCACCGCCGCGCTCCTGCTTGGCACCCGTGATGACCTGGACGAGGTCACCCTTCTTGATGTTCGCCATGGCTTACAGCACCTCCGGCGCGAGCGAGATGATCTTCATGAACTTCTTGTCACGGAGCTCGCGACCGACCGGACCGAAGATGCGCGTGCCGCGCGGGTCGCCGTCAGCCTTGAGGATCACTGCCGCGTTCTCGTCGAACTTGATGTAGGAGCCGTCCTGACGACGGGTCTCCTTCTTGGTGCGAACGATGACCGCCTTGACGACGTCACCCTTCTTCACGTTGCCGCCGGGGATGGCGTCCTTCACCGTGGCGACGATGACGTCACCGAGACCGGCGTAGCGACGACCCGAGCCACCGAGCACGCGGATGGTCAAGATCTCCTTGGCACCCGTGTTGTCGGCGACCTTGAGGCGGGATTCCTGCTGAATCACTGCTGTCTCCTATTCCGAAGCAGGCCGGGGCCTACTTGGCCTTCTCGAGGATCTCGACCAGGCGCCAGCGCTTGGAAGCGCTGAGGGGACGGGTCTCGCTGATCACGACGAGGTCGCCGACACCAGCGGTGCCGAGCTCGTCGTGGGCCTTCACCTTGGACGTGCGACGGATGATCTTGCCGTAGAGCGCGTGCTTCACGCGATCCTCGACCTCGACCACGATGGTCTTGTCCATCTTGTCGCTCGTGACGTAGCCACGACGCGTCTTGCGGTAGCCGCGAGCGGAGGCGGCGGAGGTCTTCTCTTCGTTCGCCATTACTTCTCCTCGGCGGTCTCGGCCTCGGTCGACTCAGCCGGCTTCTCAGCCTTCTTGGTCGTCTTCTTGGCCTTGGTGGCGGTCTCGACGGGCGCGGGAGTGGCACGGATGCCGAGCTCGCGCTCGCGGAGGACGGTGTAGATGCGAGCGATGTCGCGCTTGACGGCACGGAGACGACCGTGGCTCTCCAGCTGGCCGGTGGCCGACTGGAAGCGGAGGTTGAAGAGTTCCTCCTTGGCCTTCTTCAGTTCGTCAGCAAGACGCTCGTTCTCGAACGTGTCGAGCTCCGTCGGACGGAGCTCCTTGGAACCGATCGCCATTATGCGTCGCCCTCCTCGCGCTTGATGATGCGTGCCTTGAGGGGCAGCTTGTGGATTGCACGGGTCAGCGCCTCGCGGGCGATGTCCTCGCTGACGCCGGAGAGCTCGAAGAGCACACGACCCGGCTTGACGTTGGCGACCCACCACTCGGGGGAACCCTTACCGGAACCCATGCGGGTCTCGGCCGGCTTCTTCGTGAGCGGACGGTCCGGGTAGATGTTGATCCACACCTTGCCGCCACGCTTGATGTGACGCGTCATGGCGATACGAGCGGACTCGATCTGACGGTTGGTCACGTAAGCGGGCGTGAGGGCCTGGATACCGAAGTCACCGAACGACACCTTGGTGCCACCGGTTGCCTGGCCCGAACGCTTCGGGTGGTGCTGCTTGCGGTGCTTGACTCGACGGGGAATAAGCATGGTTACGCCTCAACTCCTGCGCCGGCCGGCGCGTCCTGCGGAGCCTGCTGCTGACGTCCACCGCGGTCGCCGCCACGGCGGTCGCCGCGCTCGCCACGGGGGCCGCCACGACGCTCGGGGCGCGACGAACGCTGGTTCGCCTGCTCGCGAGCGAGCTCCTTGTTCGTGATGTCGCCCTTGTAGATCCAGACCTTCACGCCGATGCGGCCGAACGTGGTCCGGGCCTCGTAGAAGCCGTAGTCGATGTTCGCGCGGAGCGTGTGCAGGGGCACGCGGCCCTCGCGGTAGAACTCCGAGCGCGACATCTCGGCGCCGCCGAGACGACCCGACACCTGGATGCGGACACCCTTGGCGCCGGCGCGCTGTGCACCCTGCAGGCCCTTGCGCATGGCGCGACGGAACGCGACACGAGCGGAGAGCTGCTCGGCGATGCCCTGCGCGACGAGCTGGGCCTCGGTCTCGGGGTTCTTGACCTCGAGGATGTTGAGCTGGATCTGCTTCTTGGTGAGCTTCTCGAGCTCGCCACGGACGCGCTCCGCCTCGGCGCCACGGCGACCGATGACGATGCCCGGACGCGCGGTGTGGATGTCCACGCGGACACGGTCACGGGTGCGCTCGAGCTCGATGCGGGCGACGCCGGCACGGTCGAGGGTCTTCTTCAGGTACTCGCGCACCTTGATGTCCTCGGCCACGTAGTCGGCGTAGCGCTGACCCGGCTTCGTGCTGTCGGTGAACCAGTGCGAGACGTGGTCCGTCGTGATCCCGAGACGGAAGCCGTACGGGTTGACCTTCTGGCCCATTACTTGCTCGCCTTCTTGCTCGTCGCGGCAGCCTCGACCTCATCCGGCGTCGCGAGGACGACCGTGATGTGGCTGGTGCGCTTGTTGATGCGGAAGGCGCGGCCCTGGGCGCGCGGCTGGAACCGCTTCAGGGTCGTACCTTCGTCGACGAAGACGCGGCTCACGTAGAGGTCGCGCTCGTCGAGGAAGCTGTTCGTCGAGTCCGCCTTCACCCGGGCGTTCGCGATCGCCGAGGCGACCAGCTTGTACACGGGCTCCGAAGCGCCCTGCGGGGCGAACTTCAGGATGGCGAGCGCCTCGTGGGCCTGCTTGCCGCGGATCAGCTCGATGACGCGACGGGCCTTCTGAGGCGTGACGCGGATGTGTCGCACGCGTGCGATCGACTCCACCATTTCGTTCCTCCTCTGCGTCGCCGCGTTAGCGGCGACGGCCCTTCTTGTCGTCCTTCACGTGACCACGGAAGGTGCGGGTCGGCGCGAACTCGCCGAGCTTGTGACCGACCATCGACTCGGTGACGAACACCGGGATGTGCTTGCGGCCGTCGTGCACGGCGATCGTGTGCCCGAGCATGTTCGGGATGATCATCGAGCGACGCGACCAGGTGCGGATCACGTTCTTGGTGTTGGCCTCGTTCTGCGTGACGACCTTGCGAAGCAGGTGCTCGTCGACGAAGGGGCCCTTCTTCAGACTGCGTGGCATCTTCTGAACTCCTACTTGCGCTTCTTGCCGGCGTTACGGCGACGGACGATGAGCTTGTCGCTCGGCTTGTTCGGCTTGCGCGTCCGACCCTCGGCCTGGCCCCAGGGGCTGACCGGGTGACGACCACCGGACGTCTTGCCCTCACCACCACCGTGCGGGTGGTCGACCGGGTTCATCGCGACACCACGGACGGTCGGGCGGACGCCCTTCCAGCGCATGCGGCCGGCCTTGCCCCAGTTGATGTTCGACTGCTCGGCGTTGCCGACCTCGCCGATCGTGGCGCGGCAGCGGGCGTCGACGTTGCGGACCTCGCCCGACGGCAGACGGAGCTGCGCGTAGGGGCCGTCCTTGGCGACGAGACGCACCGAGGCGCCGGCCGAGCGGGCCATCTTCGCGCCGCCACCGGGGCGGAGCTCGATCGCGTGCACGACGGTACCCACGGGGATGTTGCGCAGCGGCAGGTTGTTGCCGGGCTTGATGTCGGCACCGGGGCCCTGCTCGATGACGTCGCCCTGCTTGAGCTTGTTCGGCGCGATGATGTAGCGCTTCGTGCCGTCCACGTAGTGCAGGAGCGCGATGCGCGCGGTGCGGTTCGGGTCGTACTCGATGTGTGCGACCTTGGCGTCCACGCCGTCCTTGTCGTGACGACGGAAGTCGATCACGCGGTACTGGCGCTTGTGGCCACCACCGATGTGACGCGTGGTGATGCGGCCGGAGTTGTTGCGACCACCGGTCTTCGGCAGCGGACGAAGCAGCGACTTCTCCGGCGTCGAACGGGTGATCTCAGCGAAGTCGGCGACCGACGAGCCGCGACGACCGGGGGTCGTCGGCTTGTAGTTACGAATAGCCATGATTTATCCCTCTGGTCCTCAGCCGACAGCCGTGAAGATGTCGATCGAACCGGACTTGAGCGTCACGATGGCGCGCTTGGTGTCCTTGCGCTTGCCCATGCCGAAACGCGTGCGACGGGTCTTGCCCGGACGGTTCAGCGTGTTGATGCTCGCGACCTTGACGTCGAAGATCTTCTCGATGGCGAGCTTGATCTCGGTCTTGTTCGAACGGGGGTCCACGATGAACGTGTACTTGCCCTGGTCGATCAGGCCGTAGCTCTTCTCCGAGACGACCGGCGAGATGATGATGTCGCGCGGGTCCTTGTTGAAGCCGCTCATGCGGAGATCTCCTTCGCGGTCTTCGACGCGATGAAGGCGTCGAGTGCGCTCTTGCTGAAGACGAGCGCGTCGGCCTTGAGCACGTCGTAGGCGTTGAGCTGGCCGTACGAGAGCGCGTGGACGTTCGGCAGGTTGCGGATCGACTTGAGCGTCAGCTCGTCGTCCTGCTCGAGCACGATGAGCACGTGCTTGACGGGCGCGACCTTCTCGAGGAGCGTGCGGGCGGTCTTGGTCGACGGCACCTCGGCCGTGACGAAGCCCTCCACAGCGGAGATGCGGCCACCGCGGGCGCGGTCCGAGAGCGAGCCGAGCAGAGCAGCGGCGATCATCTTCTTCGGGGTGCGCTGCGAGTAGTCGCGCGGGGTCGGTCCGTGGACGACGCCACCGCCGGTGTGCTCCGGAGCGCGGACCGAACCCTGACGGGAGCGGCCGGTGCCCTTCTGCTTGAACGGCTTGCGACCGGCACCGCGGACTTCGCCGCGGTTCTTGGTCTTGTGGGTGCCCTGACGCGCGGCTGCGAGCTGCGCGGTGACGACCTGGTGGATCAGCGGGACGTTGGTCTCGACGTCGAAGAGCTCGGCGGGGAGCTCGACGGTGCCGGACTTGGTACCCGATGCGTCGAGGACGTCGATCGTGGTTGCGGTCGTGGTGGCCATGATCACTTACCCTTCACGGCGGTGCGGACGAAGACGGAGCGACCGCGAGCACCGGGGATCGCGCCCTTGACGAGCAGCAGACCCTTCTCGGCGTCGACGGCGTGCACCGTGAGGTTGAGGACGGTCACGCGCTCGCCACCCATGCGACCAGCCATCCGCATGCCCTTGAAGACACGCGACGGGGTCGACGAAGCACCGATCGAGCCGGGCTTGCGGTGGTTGCGGTGCGCACCGTGCGAGGCGCCGACGCCGTGGAAGCCGTGGCGCTTCATGACACCGGCGAAGCCCTTGCCCTTGGAAGTGCCGACGACGTCGACCTTCTGGCCGGCCTCGAAGGTGTCGACGGTGAGCTCCTGGCCGAGCGTGTACTCGGCGGAGTCGTTGGTGCGGATCTCCGTGAGGGTGCGGCGCGGGGTGACCCCGGCGGCCTCGAAGTGACCAGCGGCCGGCTTGTTGACCTTGCGCGGGTCGATGGCGCCGGCGGCGATCTGGATCGCCTCGTAGCCGTCGCGCTCGACGTTGCGGATCTGGGTGACCACGTTCGGGCCGACCTCGATCACGGTGACGGGGATGAACTTGTTGTTCTCGTCCCACACCTGGGTCATCCCGAGCTTCTTGCCGAGGAGGCCCTTGACGGTCTTGGTTGAATTCGCCATCAGTGCAGCCCCCTTACAGCTTGATCTCGATGTTGACGTCGGCCGGCAGGTCGAGTCGCATGAGCGAGTCGACGGCCTTCGGCGTCGGGTCGACGATGTCGATGACCCGCTTGTGCGTGCGCTTCTCGAAGTGCTCGCGCGAGTCCTTGTACTTGTGGGGAGAACGGATCACGGTGACCACGTTCTTCTCGGTGGGGAGCGGCACCGGGCCGACCACGGTCGCACCGGCACGGGTCACCGTGTCGACGATCTTCCGGGCCGACGTGTCGATGACCTCGTGGTCGTACGACTTGAGCCGGATGCGGATCTTCTGTCCCGCCATGTGTCTCTTGTCCTCTCTGCGCCGCGCACCCTCGGGCCGCCTGACGCCGCCTGCGCCGTGCATTCCTGCACGACTTGGCTGTTTTCCTGAACCAACCGGCCGCATCCGCTGGGGATGACCGCTGTTCTCCTGTCAACCGCGCGGGGCGACCTGGGCCGTCCAGCGTGGGCATGTCGCTTCCCCCACGTCCGGACACAGCAGTGGCCGGGCGCATTCGAGGGAGTCGATCGTGTTCTGCTGCCTGCGGCCCAACCCAGCCCTGCTGAACAAGGGGGTTGTGCACTGCCAGAGCAGTGATCCTGCGCACGCGGACGCACGCGGAATTCGGAACCGGACAAGTCTCGCATAGGCACGGCATCCGTGCAACCCGGGCGTGTCGCGATTCGCGGGCGTGTCGGGATCGGCCCACTTCCCCGGATCCACGCGGATCGACGGCCTGGAGGCACGGGTCGGCCCCGACACGCGACATGCCCTCCGGAGCGGATCCGGAGGGCATGTGCGGAAGGTCGGTGCCGACGCTACTCGGCGACCACCGGCGGGACGAACCACGGCGGGAAGACCGCCACCCGGGGAGCGTGTCCGCCGTGGTCCTGCAGGACCGCCTTGACGGTCTGCCGGACGCGGTCGTTCGGCACGCCGATGACCGCGACGGCGGAGAACGGCACACTCGGCCCGGCGAGCAGCTCGAGCTCGTGCATCTCCGGGTCGGTGAAGTCCGTGCGGCGGATGAGGTTGGTCGCGGCCTCGGGACCGACGGCGAAGCGCACGTCCTCGGCCTCGGCGTCCTGGTCGGCGACGATCACGGACGCGCCGAAGGCCGACACGGGCACGACGAGCATGATGTACTCCGTCGCCCGGGTCCGGCGCGCGGCGTCCGACCAGCGCTCGCCCTCGGCACCGGTGCGCAGCTCGTCCCAGCGCGTGGCGTCCGGGGAGAGCGTGAACGGCACGTGGCCGGCGATCGGGGACCCGTCCGGGGCAGTGGCCTCGGCCCGCGCCGCACGGGCGGTCGCGGAGGAGACGTCGACGACCGGCGTCACGGCGTCGGAGGCGAGGATCGCACCGGAGCCGACGATGTCGTCGAGGTTGTCCACGTGGGTGACGTGGTGGGCACGCAGCGATGCGAAGTCACGCGCCTCGGGCAGGTCGGGCACCGGGGACCGCAGCGAGGACGCGGGTGTGGCGGCCTGGCCGGGGACGCTCCGGAGCGAGGTGGTGATCCGGGTACGGCGCGGGGTCGGGGTGGGGTTCTCCGCTGCCTCGCGCTGGCGCGGGGCGCAGATGTCGCAGAGCTCGGTGGGGAATCCGTGGATGCACTCGTCAGTCACGACTGGTGGGGGTCCTTCCGTGCCCGGGTGGGGGTGATCGGGCACGAGGTCCAACGGTACGTCATCCCGGCCCCTTCCCGGTCACTGTCGGTAGAGCAGTGCGCGGACCTCCGACTCCGCCGCGTGCGTGCGGTCGGGGTCGATGGTCTCGCCGTGGTCGTAGGCGTCGAGCAGTCGCGGGTCGATGTAGCTCTGCCGGCACACCGTCGGGGTGTTCCCGAGTTCCTCGCTCGCGACCTTCACCGCGCGCGAGACGGCCCTCCGCCGCTTCGCCTGGGACGACTGCGGCCCGGTCGACGCGAGGTCGACGGCAGCGGCCACCGTGCCGTGCAGCGTCCGGAAGTCCTTCGCGGTGAACTCGTCCCCCGCGCGCTCCTTCACGTACTCGTTGATGTCCTCGGCGGAGAGCGGCTCCCACTCGGCGCCGCGACGTTCCCGGAAGGAGAGCAGCCGGGCGTTCGGTCCCCGGCGCTTCATGCCGGCGATCACGGTCGCGAGGTCGGCGTCGTGGATGGAGGACGACCACTCCTGCCCGCTCTTCCCGGGGAAGCCGAGTTCGATGTCGTCCCCGGAGACGTGGGCGTGCGCGCAGAGCAGCGTCGAGAGCCCGCGGCTGCCGTGCTCGGAGGCGTAGCGCTCGGACCCGACGCGGAGGGATCCCTGGTCGAGCATCCGGAACGCAGCGGCCAGGGCACGTCGGCGGTCCGGTTCCGGGCGGCGGAGGTCCTGCGTCACGCCGCGACGGGCGACGGGGAGGGACTCGGCGAGTGCGAGGGCTCGGTCGTACTTGATCCGGTCCATGCGCTCGCGCCAGGACGGGTGGTACATGTACTGCCGCCGTCCGGCGCCGTCGATCCCGGTGGCGAGGACGTGTCCGTTCTCGTAGGGCGAGATCCACACGTCGTCCCACGCGGGCGGGATGACGAGGTCCTCGAGGCGCTGGCGCACCGCGGCGTCGGTGACGGTGGCGCCGTCCGGGTCGCGGTACGAGAACCCGCGGCCGCTGCGGACGCGGTGGTAGCCGCGACCGTTGGTCGCGGAGCGGCGGAGACGTGTCACGTCCCCGATGCAACTCGCTGCCGCCTGTGACCCGGCCCGGCGACGGACGGGAGGCACGGTGCCAGCTGACACCGTGCCTCCCGTCCGTCAGGTGGTCACGCGCGGCGTCGTCGGCGCGTCACCAGCAGGACGCCACCGGCTGCCATCGCGAGGAGCGCGATCAGCGCGCCGATCCCGAGTCCGGCCGCACCCGTGAAGGCGAGCTCGCCCGCCGGCTTCGGTGCGTCGCGCACCGGGGCCGGGTCGCTGGCACGCATCGGGTCCGTCGGGCTGGCGGAACCGGAGACCGGCACCACCTGGGTCGTGGGCGACGCGACCGTGGCGACGTTCGTGATGCGGTCCGGGGCGTCGTCCGCCACCTTGGCGGTGACCTGGAACACCACACGGCCGTCGACCGCGAGCGGACCGGTCAGCGTGCAGGTGACGGTCTGCCCGGTGGTGCACGTGGCGGCCTTCCCGTCGTTGACGCTCACCAGGGTGAGGCCGGACGGCAGCCGGTCGGTGACGACCACGGGGCCCGGGTCCTCGGTGGGGCCGTCGTTGCGCACCGTGATGGTGTAGCCGACGGTCTTCCCACGGACCACCTGACCCGTGTGGGTCTTCGTGACCGACAGGCTGGAGGCGGGGTCGACGGCGAGCTCGTCGGCCGCCTCGTTGTCGGCGAGCGTCGTCTCGGTCGTGCTCGTCGCCACGGTCGCGCTCGGCTGCACGCCCGGGTAGGCGACTGCCGTCGGCGTCTGGTGCACCGTGATGACCGGCGCGAGCGAACCCGCCGCCAGCGTGCCCGCCAGGGCGAACGACACGGTGGTCGAGCCGTCGGAGTTCGCGACCACGCCGGTGACCGTCCACGCGGGGTCGGCCTCGGTCGAGACGTACGTCAGCCCCTTCGGCAGCGTGTACGTCGCGGTGACGGCCACGGCGTCGGAGAGCCCGGCGTTCCGGACCTGGATCGTCTCGGGCAGGTCCTTGCCGATCACGGCGGTGCCGTCGTGCCCGATCGTGATCGTCACGTTCGCCACGTCGTCGACGTCGAGCGGGCTCGTCACCGGCTCGTCGTTCGTGCCGACCGGCGGGTTGGTGCCCTGCCCGGTGATGACCGCCCGGTTCTCGATGGTGCCGGCGGTGTAGCCGGACGCGACCTTCGTGGTGATCCACAGGCCGGGGGCGTCCGTCCCGGCGACGATCGTCGTCGGGAGCGAGCACGTGACGAGGGTCGGGTCGGTCGTGCCGTCGCAGGTCCACACGGAGCCGTCGCTCGACGCGCCCGTGAAGGTCAGGCCCTCGGGCAGCCGGTCGGTGACGACCGTGGTGGGCTGCTCGTCGGACGGTCCCTCGTTGCGGACCTGGAGGAGCCAGACCTGCTCCGCACCCGCGGTGACCCGCTTCGCGGCCGTCGTCGACCCGACCTCCGTGACCGGGGTCTTCGTCAGGCCGAGCGCCGCGTGCGTCGTCACCGTGACGTCGTCGCCGGCGGTGTCGTTCGTCGGGTCCGTGTCGGGCGTCGCACTCGACACCGCCGCGGTGTTGCGGAGCGTGCCGGCCGGGGTGCCGGACGCGATCGACGCGGTCACGTGGAACACGGCGGTGTCACCGCTCGCCAGGGTGGCCGTGGTCCAGGTGCTCCGGTCGGCGCCCTGCTCGGCGCTTGTCTCCCAGGCGGCGTCGGTCGTCACCTTCCGGATCGTCATGCCCGCGGGCGGGGTGTCGGTCCAGGTGACGTCCTGCGCATCCGAGGGGCCGTCGTTCGTCACGGTGACGTCGTAGGTGACGTCCGTGCCGGCGTCGGCGCTCGGGGCGCTCGTGCGCTGCTTCGTGATCGACAGGTCGGCGTGCGTGGTGACGTCGACCGTCGCCTCGTCCTGCACGACCGGACCGGACGCCGTGATCGGCGAGGCGGTCGCGGTGTTCACGATCGACGAACCCCGGAAGGACGCCGGCACGTGCACGGTCAGGACGATCGTGTTCGGGTCGGTGGCGCCCGCGGCGATGCCGTCCGCGCTCGACAGGGTCAGGACGCCGCCCTCGTTCGCCTCGAGCGTCCAGTGCTGCTGGGTCTCCGGCGACAGGCTGCGGAACTCGACGCCGGTCGGCAGGGTGTCCTGCACCCGGACGCTCGGCGTGCTGTCGTCGCCGGCGGGCAGGTCGGACGGGCCCTTCGGGTTCGCGACCGTGATCGTGTACGTGACGTCCTCGCCGGCGTCGACCGTCTCGACGTCCGCGGTCTTGGTCACCGACAGGCCGGCCGTCTGGGAGGCGTCGCTGCGTGCCTGGTCCTGGGCGGTCGCGGCGTTGTCGGCCGTCACCACGGCGGTGTTCACCAGGGTGCCGGTGAAGGACGACGGGGTCGTCACCGTGAGGGTGAACGTCGCGCTCCCCCCGGCGGCGAGGGTGCCGTCGAGCACGCAGGTGACGTCGTTGCCGTCGGCCGCGGGGGCCGTGCACGTCCAGGCACCGTCGGTCTGGGTGATGGTGTCGGTCCCCTTGTCGACGGGCTCGTCGGACCGGAGGCGCGTACCCGACTCGAGCGTGTCCGTCACGCGGACCGTGCGGGCGTCCGCCGTCCCGGTGTTCTTCACCGTGACGGTCCAGTCCGCCGGGTCACCGGCGACCAGGGACTCCGAGCCGAAGGCCTTGTCGATCGTCAGCGACGTCGCGTCGTCCACGGCGGTGGTCGCCTTCGAGTCGTCGTTCGACGAGGTCGGGTCGGTCGTCTTCGTCGTGTCCACCGCGACCGCGGCGGTGTTGACGATCGACTGCGCGGCGGTGACGTCCGAGTGCACGGTCGCGGTGACCGAGATCGCGCCGGCGGTGGTGCCGTTCGCGAGGCCGTCGCGGGTGCAGGTCACGGTGTTGTCCTCCGTGTCGCACGTCCACGCCGTGTCGGTCGAGGCGGCGCTGACGAGCGTCACGGTGCCGGGCAGCGTGTCGGTGACGGTCACCGTGCCGCGGGCGTCCGAGAGGCTCTGCACCGCAGCGTCCTTCCGGTTCTGCACCGACAGGTTCCACGAGATGGTGCGGCCGGCCTGGGCCTTCTCGGACGGGCCGGTCTTCGTGATCGCGAGGTCGGCGACCGCGACCGGGGTCACGCTCGCGGTGTCGCTGTCGTTGCCGGCCTCCGGGTCGAAGGTCTGCCCCGTGCCCTGGTGGATCGTGGCGGTGTTGCGGATCGCCGTGAGCGGGGCGTTCGCGGGCAGGGTCAGCGCGACGTCGAGCTCGGGGAACGCGCTGCCCGCGGCGACCGTGGCCCCGTTGACGCAGGACCACGTGCCGGCGGTCGGCGTGCAGGTCCAGCCGGTGCCCGTGAAGGTCAGGGTCGCGCCCGCGGGCAGGCCGGTCGGCGCGTCCACGACGGTGGTGCCGTGGGCGGCGTCGTCACCCGTGTTGGTCACCGTGATGGTCCAGGCCTTCGCGGTGGTGGCACCGGCGACGACCTTCGCGGTCGTGGCCGCCTTCGTCAGCGCGAGGTCGGCCGCGGCGATCCGGGCCGTGGCCGTCGCGTCGTCCCCGCCGCCGGGGTAGGAGACGAACGAGCCGTCGCCGCCGTCGTACGCGGTGCCACCGGAGGCGTCCGTGACGGTCGAGGTGACGTGGTTGACGTGCGCGACCTTCGTGCCGGCGCCGGGCGTCGTGGCCGCGTCCGCGGTCGGGGTCGCCCGGTAGTGCAGGGTCATCGTGGCGTTCGCCCCGAGCTGGCCGAGGTCCGACCAGGTGAGCGTGCTGCCGTTCACCGTGGGGTCGGCCACCTCGGCGGCGGCTCCGCCGTCACGGACGAGCGTGGCGCTGCCGGCGACGTACTCCCAGTTCGCGGGCAGGACGTCCTTCGCGGCGACCTTCGTCGCGGCGCTTCCGGTGTTCGTGAACGTCACCGAGAAGTCCGAGGCGACGCCGATGTACGACAGCCCGCCGAGGGTGTCGTTCGACTTCGCGACGGCGACGTCCGGGAACGCCGGGGTCACGGTGGCGGTGGCCGTGACGGCGTCGTACGACGCGCCGCCGGTCGCCAGGCTGCGGTAGTCACCCGTCGAGACCGCGTTCGTGAGCGGCGCACCGCTCAGCGAGACGTCGTCGGCGAGCTTCGCCGAGTACGTGTGCTGCACGGTGGCACCGGCGCCGCCGACGGTGGTCGACGGCCAGGTGATCACGCCACCGCCGCACCGTGACGTCGTGGTGCCGAGCGTCCCGCCGTCCGAGATCGACGAGCCGTCGACGACGATGCCCGCCGGCACGCAGTCGGTCACGACGGCACCGTACGCCGGCGATGCGCCCTTGGCGTTCGTCACGGTGACGGTGTAGCGGACGGACTGGCCGGGCTCGACGTCGAGGTCGGTGCTGGTGGTCCCGAGCACGGTCGCGGTCTTGCCGATCGACAGCGAGGGAGCGACGACCGAGGCGTTCGCCTGGTTCGAGGTCGCCGAGCCGTCGGTCGGAGCCGTTCCCTTCGCGGTCTTGTCCCAGGCGAAGGTGGCGGTGTTGGACAGTGCAGTGCCCGCCGTGGCCGCGGTGGACAGGCGGACCGGGATCGACACGGTCACGACCACGGCCTGCGGTCGGCCGGTCGCGATGTCGCTGACGGAGACGGTCACGGTGCGGCTGGACGCGTCGACGGTGCCCGTCGCCGTGACGGAGCTGTCGGACGAGGTCACGGTCGGAGTGCCGTCGACGGTCAGGCCGGCGGGGAGCGCGTCCGTGAGCCGGGCGTCGAAGACCGCCACGTTCGCGGGGATCGTCGCCGTCACCTGGTAGGTCGCCGCGTCACCCGGGCGGACCGGCAGGGCGGTGGTGTTCGCCGGGTTCGTCGTGGCCGGGGTACCGGCCGAGCCGTCGCTGTTCGACCAGGTCGGCGCCGTCAGCTGCTTCGACACGGACGGGGACGCCACCGTGATGGTGTCGTCGGCGCTCGCGGTCTGGACGTAGGTCGCGCCGGCGGTCGCGTAGTCGGTGTCGAGGCTCGAGCCGAGGACCTTCGCGGTGTTCGCGTAGCTGGTGCCCGCGGGTGCCTTGTCGGCAAGGGTGCCGGTCACCGTGACGGTGGTCGAGGCGCCGGGGGCCAGCGTGCCGACGTTCCACGCGTGCAGGGTGCGGTCGGTGCCGCACGTGCCGAGCGCATCGCGTTGCGCCTGGGTCAGGGTCGCCTCCGTCCGCGACGACCCCGTGAACTGCAGGGACGACGGGAAGCAGTCGGCGACGAGGACGCTGCGGGCGTCGGTGGTGGTCGACTTGTTCGACGCGGTGAGCGTCCACGTCACGACGTCCTGGCCGGACACGACGGCGCCGTTCCGGTCGTCGGTCTTCGTGATCGCGAGGTTCGGAGCCGTCACGGCGACCGCGACCTGCTTCGTCGGGGCGACGGAGGTGCCCGTGACCGGGTCGGTGCTGCGGAACGTCGCGGTGTTCGTGATCGTCGCCGAGGAGAACGTCGTGCCGTCCGACTTCGGGTACGCACCGGTGCCGGCGGAGACCGCGAGCCCGGAGACCGTCACCGAGAAGGTGAGGTCGGTGCCGGTGGTGTTGTCGAACACGGCGGGGAAGACGATCGCGCCCGCGCCGGCGTTCGTGTTGGTCGTGGCACCGCCCGTGAACGTGAAGTCCTGGCCGCCGTAGGTGACGGTCGTGTCCCCGTCGGTCATGCCGCGCGTCGCCGCGTTCGCGGTGCCGGGCAGGCCCAGCGTCCACGTGGTCGCGCTCGTGGTCTGCAGCCCGGTGACCTTGGCCAGCGGGTCCACCAGCGACGCGGATCCGACGCTCGTGCCGGCCTTCACGGTGACGGAGTAGGTGTACTTGAGCGGCTGACCCGGCACGGCGTTCAGACCGGACCGGTTCGTGGCACCACCGTCGGTACCGCCGGTCTTGGCGACGACGACGGGCGTGATCGTCACCTGGCGCTGGGCGTCCGCGGTGACGGCGACGAGCTGCGAACCGGTCGCCCCCGAGGCGTGCGTGCTCGTCCCGGCGACGGGTGTGGGAACCCAGGTCTGTGCAGCGCCGGTGTCGGCCGTCGTGTCGAAGCGCACGACCGAGGCGGAGTTCTTGTACGCGGTGCCGGCGAACGACTGGGCCGGGACCTGCATCGTGTACAGCAGGTCGGTCGTCGCGCCGGAGACGATCGGGCCGACACCGGTCCACACGATGAACGAGCGGCCCGAGAACGTCGAGGACGCACCGGTCGGCGGCGTGTTCGTGCACGTGCCGCCGCTGGCCGAAGCGTCGACCGCGGCGCAGCGGATGCCCGCGGGCAGCGCGTCCCACACCGAGACGTTGCTGATCGGGTACGCACCACCCGTACCGGTCGGGTTCGTGACGCTGACCTTGTACTGCAGCACCTGCCCCTCGGTCGTGTTCGCCGGGTTCACGTTCGCGCTGAGGCTGCCGGCGTCCTTGCCGGTCTGCGCGATGCTCTTCGCCAGGGTGGCGGAGGCGACCCCGGCGACCTTGTAGTTCGCGGAGGACCGCAGGCTGGTCACAGAGCCGGCGGTGTTCTGCTGGGCGAACTTCATGAGGTTCGCGGTGATGTCCGGCACCGTCGTGCTGGAACCGGCCTTCGAGATCCGGGCGGCGACGTACAGGACGACCGTCGCACCGGCGGTGTCACCGTCCACGTACGTGCCGCCGGTGGCCGAGGACCCGATGGAGAAGGACGCCATCGACGCGCTCGAACCGGTGAGCTTCACCTGCGCGGCCGGGACGGTGCTCTCGGAACCGTAGGCCCAGTCGGTGCCCTCGACCCACTGGGCCGCAGACGCCGTGGTGCCCACGGGGAGCATGTCCGTCACGGTCGCGTTGCGGCTCTGCACGCCGGCGGGGAACGCGACCTGCAGGCGGAAGCAGACGAGGTCGTTGACGGTGAACGGGTCGGCGGGCGTCGCCGACGAGTAGGTCCCGGTCGAGGCGGCGCAGTCAGCGGCGCTGGTCACCGGCGAGGTGGTGCTGCGCGGGAGGACCGACTTCGCGATCTGCGGGCTGTTCGAGGTGATCGTCGCCTTCGAGTCGTCGACGACCTTCTGCGTCCCGGTGTCGCCGTGCACACCGGTGGAGGTCCCGGCGATGGCGACCTTGTTCGTGAAGTCGTCGCCCGCGGCCGTCGGCCCGGCGCTGCCCGCCACGGAGTAGCTCTGGCGCATGAGCGCCTTGTACGTCACGGTCGGCGCCGCGTTCGTCGCTTGGTCCGCGATGTGGAACGTGACCCTGAAGCTGCCGTCCGCGGCGGAGTAGGCGACCGAGTCGATCGTGGCACCGGTCATCTGCTGGTCCAGCGCGGCGTTCTTCGCCGGGTCGCAGTCGGCCGGCAGGGTGCCGGTCGTCGGGGTCCCGGCGGGGAACGCCGGGCACAGGCCGTCGGGCAGCGTGTCGGTCAGCGTGATGCCGGCGGAGGACTCGTACTCGCTGGTGCGGATGAGGAGCGAGTACGTCGCCAGCTTGCCCGCCGCGAACGTGGTCGGGGAGACGCTCTTGGCGACCGCGAGGTCCATCGCCTCGACCGTCAGCGAGGCGTTCGCCTTCTGCGCGGAGGTCGCCCCGCCACCGACCGAGCCGGTGTACGTGCCCTGTGCGTCGACGAGGTTGGTGAGGCCGTGGCCGTTCGAGGTGGTGTCGGCGGTGTTCTGCCGGGTCGAGGCGCCGTTGTTGTTGTCGAGGTCGGCGGCCTGCTGCAGCGACGCGGCGGCCGGAGCGGTGGAGCTCGTCGAGGGCTGGCCCGGCTGGCCGGCGAACGACATCGTGTTCTCGCGCAGCGGGACGGCAGCCAGGTACTTGATCGTGACGGTCGCACCCTTGGCGAGGTCGCCGACGTTCCAGACGACCTTCGTGAAGACCGACGAGCCCTGGCCCGCGACGGTGTTCACCGTCTCGACGCTCTGCGGCGTGCGGCAGGCAGTGGCGTCCCAGGTACCGGTGGCCTTCGCCGCGGTGGTCGCGGTGAGGGACGGGGCACCCGTGTACTCCGCGCCCGAGGTGGTGTTGTCGATCGCGCCGCACTGCAGGAACTCGAGTCCGGCGGGCAGGTAGTCCGTGACGACGACGCCCGTGGTGGGCGCCTGCGCCGTGTTCTTCACCGTCAGCGTGTAGACGGTCGGGTGGTCGTGCACGCCCCGGACGAGCTCGTTCTCCGGGCTCGGCTCGGCCTTCGTGATGCTCAGCGCTGACACCGTCGTGGCGTTCGACGTCGCGGCGGCGGCGTTGATCCCGGTGCCGGCCGTCGGCGTCCCCGTGGCGCCGTAGGTCGGGAGGGTGCGCGCGTCCGTGCTCGCCGCGACCTGCGCGTCGGCGGTGAAGGCCGTACCGACTGGCCAGGACGCATCAGCGGACTGGACCGAGAACGAGATCGACTTCTGGTCCCCGGCGACCAGGTCGGAGACGTTCGACCACACGAGGAGCGTCCCGCCGCCCTGCGCGGCGGTCAGCGTCGTGATGACTGGTTCCCCGGTCTGCGTCCCTGCGGAACCCGCGACGTACGAGACCCCAGCCGGGAGCTTGTAGGTGTAGCCGAGGTTGTACAGCGCAGTACCGCTGCCAGCGGCCGTGGTGTTCTTCGCCGTGATCGTCACGCCGGCCGGTGCGCCGTTGAGCACCGAGTCGTCCGCCTTGACGGAGACCGACACCAGCGATCCAGCGGCGCTCGTGGGTACGGCGACCGCGAACACGGAGAGCAACGCGGCGAGGAGACTCACCACCACCGCCATGGCGACGGCGCGCGGGCGTGCAGGGAACAGGGCAGAACGCATCGGGAGTGCTCTCGGGTCGTCGTCGGGTGACGCCGAGCGGAGCGCAGCGGAGCAGCACCGTGCGGGCAGGGTCCCTGGGTGCGTGCTGCGGGGGTGTTCGGGTCACCACGCGGGCCGGTCCGGCCTCGCGACTCCACGGTATCCAGTTGCGGGAAACCGCCGCTGCACCCAGTGTGGGGTACACGGGTGCCCCCCTTTGCGCGGACGACCCCCGAGCGGGCGACAACGGGCCGCCCTCGCACGACTGCGCCCGCCCGGCTCGGTGCCGGACGGGCGCAGTCGGAGCGAAGCGCTCAGGCCGGGTCGCTGCCGTTGTTCCCGATCTTGTCGTCGAGGTTCCGCGCGGTGTTGTCGATCTGCTCGTCGAACTTGCCGCCGGTGACCTTCTTGATGCCGTCCGCGAGGCCGTGGATGATCTTGTCCGAGACCTCTTCGGCCTTGTCGCTCTTGACGGCCTCTTCGATCTTGTCGCGGTTCTCGTCGACGAAGGCCTTCGCCTTGTCGGTCACTTCCTGCGCCTTGGCGGACACGTTCTTCTGGATGTCGTCGAAGCCGGCCATGCTGCCTCCCTGTCCGGCCGGGCGAACCGGCCGCTCGATGGCCGGACCTCCCGACCGCTTGGCCCACATCGTGCCCCCGGTCGTGCCCGCTGTCCGCGAAACGCAGGCGAACTGTGAGCAAACGACGACTCCGGGGGACACGAAAGCGGGGCCGGACCCGAAGGCCCGACCCCGCTTCAGCAGGTAACCGGAGTTACTTGGTGATCTCCTCGACCGTACCGGCGCCGACCGTACGACCACCCTCACGGATGGCGAAACGGAGGCCCGGCTCCATGGCGATCGGCTGGATGAGCTCGACGGTCATGGAGACGGTGTCGCCGGGCATGACCATCTCGGTGCCCTCGGGCAGCGTGATGACGCCGGTGACGTCCGTGGTGCGGAAGTAGAACTGCGGGCGGTAGTTCGCGTAGAACGGGTTGTGACGCCCACCCTCGTCCTTGGTCAGGATGTACGCGTTCGCCTTGAAGTCCGTGTGCGGCGTGACCGAACCGGGCTTGACGACGACCTGGCCGCGCTCCACGTCCTCGCGCTTGAGGCCACGGATGAGCAGACCGGTGTTGTCACCAGCCTCGGCCTTGTCGAGCAGCTTGCGGAACATCTCGATGCCCGTGACCGTGGTCTTCTGCGTCGGGCGGATGCCGACGATCTCGACCTCGGAGTTGAGGTCGAGCGTGCCACGCTCGACGCGACCGGTGACGACGGTGCCACGACCGGTGATCGTGAAGACGTCCTCGATCGGCATGAGGAACGGCTGGTCGGTGGCGCGCACCGGGTCCGGGACGTTCTCGTCGACGGCGGCCATCAGGTCCTGGACGGACTTGACCCACTTCTCGTCGCCCTCGAGCGCCTTGAGCGCCGAGACCTGCACGACGGGGGCGTCCTCGTCGAACTCCTGCGAGCCGAGGAGCTCACGGACCTCGAGCTCGACGAGCTCCAGGATCTCCTCGTCGTCCACCATGTCGGACTTGTTCAGCGCGACGACGATGTAGGGGACGCCGACCTGACGGGCGAGCAGCACGTGCTCACGCGTCTGGGGCATCGGGCCGTCGGTGGCGGCGACCACGAGGATCGCGCCGTCCATCTGCGCCGCACCCGTGATCATGTTCTTCACGTAGTCAGCGTGACCGGGGGCGTCGACGTGCGCGTAGTGACGCTTCTCGGTCTGGTACTCCACGTGGGAGATGTTGATCGTGATACCGCGGTCGCGCTCCTCGGGAGCGCTGTCGATCTGCGCGAAGTCACGGGCCTCGTTGAGGTCCGGGTACTGGTCGTGCAGAACCTTGGTGATCGCCGCCGTGAGCGTCGTCTTGCCGTGGTCGACGTGACCGATGGTTCCGATGTTGACGTGCGGCTTGGTGCGCTCGAACTTGGCCTTGGCCACTGGGGTCCTCCTCAGGACTCGGAAGCGACACCCCCGGCCGGCCCTGGATGGGCTCGGGACCGTTGGTGCGCGGTGTGTGTCTTTACTTTACTTGGTGGCGAGGGGCCCGTCGCCGGGCGCCCCCGCCTGTGGAGAAGCGCTGGAGCGCTACTCCCCCGCGTTCTTCGCGATGATCTCCTCGGCGACCTTGGCCGGGACCTGGCTGTAGGTCTCGAAGGTCATCGAGTAGACGGCACGACCAGAGGTCTTCGACCGGAGGTCGCCGACGTAGCCGAACATCTCGGACAGCGGCACGCTCGCGCGGACCACCTTGACGCCGGAAGCGTCCTCCATCGAGGCGATCTGGCCACGACGGGAGTTGAGGTCACCGATGACGTCGCCCATGTACTCCTCGGGAGTACGGACCTCGACGGCCATGATCGGCTCGAGGATGGCGGGGCCGGCCTTGCGAGCGGCTTCCTTGTAGGCGATGGAACCGGCGATCTTGAACGCCATCTCGGACGAGTCGACGTCGTGCGCCGCACCGTCCTTGAGGATGGCCTTCACGCCCACGGTCGGGTACCCGGCGAGGATGCCGACCTGCATGGCGTCCTGGATACCGGCGTCGACCGACGGGATGTACTCGCGCGGGACGCGGCCACCCGTGACGGCGTTCTCGAACTCGTAGACCTTCTCGGCCGTGACCTCCATCGGCTCGAGCGCGATCTGCACCTTCGCGAACTGACCGGATCCACCGGTCTGCTTCTTGTGGGTGTAGTCGTAGCGCTCGACGACCTTGGTCAGCGTCTCGCGGTAGGCCACCTGCGGCTTGCCGACGGACGCCTCGACCTTGAACTCGCGCTTCATGCGGTCGACGAGGATGTCGAGGTGGAGCTCGCCCATGCCCTTGATCGTCGTCTGGCCGGTCTCGGCGTTGAGCTCGACGCGGAACGTCGGGTCCTCTTCGGCGAGCTTCTGGATGGCCGTGGAGAGCTTCTCCTGGTCGGCCTTCGTGTTCGGCTCGATGGCGACCTCGATGACCGGCTCCGGGAACGTCATCGACTCGAGGACGACCTGGTTCTGCGGGTCGCAGAGGGTGTCACCGGTGGTGGTGTCCTTGAGGCCGATGACCGCGTAGATGTGGCCGGCGGTCACGTTGTCGACCGGGTTCTCCTTGTTGGAGTGCATCTGGAAGATCTTGCCGATGCGCTCCTTCTTGCCCTTGGTCGAGTTGATGACCTGCGCACCGGACTCGATCGAGCCGGAGTACACGCGGACGTAGGTGAGGCGACCGAAGAACGGGTGCACCGCGACCTTGAACGCGAGCGCGGAGAACGGCTCGGAGGCATCCGGCTTGCGGATGATCTCCTTCTCCTCGTCCTTGACGTCGTGGCCGATCATCGGCGGCACGTCGAGCGGGGACGGGAGGTAGTCGATGACCGCGTCGAGCATCGGCTGCACACCGCGGTTCTTGAAGGCCGAACCGCAGAGGACGGGGTAGACCTCGGAGGAGATCGTGAGCTTGCGGATCGCGCCCTTGATCTCGTCCTTGGTCAGCTCCTCGCCACCGAAGTACTTCTCGAGCAGGGCGTCGTCGGTCTCGGCGACGCGCTCGATCAGCTTGGCGCGGTACTCCTCGGCACGGGCCTGGAGGTCGGCGGGGATCTCCTGGACCTCGTACTGGGCGCCCATGGTGACATCACCCTTGGCGTCGCCGGGCCAGACCTTGGCGTGCATCTCGATCAGGTCGATGATGCCGACGAAGTCGTTCTCGGCGCCGATCGGGAGCTGGAGCACGAGCGGCTCCGCACCGAGGCGGTTGATGATCGTGTCGACGGTGAAGTAGAAGTCAGCGCCGAGCTTGTCCATCTTGTTGACGAAGCAGATGCGCGGGACGTTGTACTTGTCCGCCTGACGCCACACGGTCTCGGACTGGGGCTCGACGCCCTCCTTGCCGTCGAAGACGGCGACCGCACCGTCGAGGACGCGGAGCGAACGCTCCACCTCGACCGTGAAGTCCACGTGACCGGGGGTGTCGATGATGTTGATCTGGTTGTTGTCCCAGAAGCAGGTCGTCGCGGCCGACGTGATCGTGATGCCGCGCTCCTGCTCCTGCGCCATCCAGTCCATCGTCGCGGCGCCGTCGTGGACCTCACCGATCTTGTGCGTGATGCCCGTGTAGAACAGGATGCGCTCGGTCGTCGTGGTCTTGCCGGCATCGATGTGCGCCATGATGCCGATGTTGCGGACCTTGTTCAGGTCGGTGAGCACGTCCTGTGCCACAGGGTTCCTCCGGAAGAGTTGTAGGAGAGGTTGGCGGCCGTCCGGGGCGCCAGCGGTTCATGACCACCGGCGCCCGGACGGTGCCGGGACTACCAGCGGTAGTGGGCGAAGGCCTTGTTCGACTCGGCCATCTTGTGGGTGTCCTCACGGCGCTTGACCGCGGCACCGAGACCGTTCGACGCGTCGAGGATCTCGTTCATGAGACGCTCGGTCATCGTCTTCTCGCGACGGGCCTTGGCGTACGAGGTGAGCCAGCGGAGCGCGAGGGTGTTCGCGCGGTGCGGCTTGACCTCGACCGGCACCTGGTAGGTCGAGCCACCGACGCGGCGGCTGCGGACCTCGAGGGTCGGACGGACGTTGTCGAGCGCCTTCTTGAGCGTGACGACCGCGTCCTGCTGGTTCTTGGCGGAAACGCCTTCGAGTGCGTCGTAGACGATGCGCTCGGCGAGGCCCTTCTTGCCGTCCAGCAGGATCTTGTTCACCAGCTGGGAGACGATCGGAGCGCCGTAGACCGGGTCTGCGACGACGGGACGCTTGGGGGCGGGACCCTTACGAGGCATTGGCTCAACCCTTCTTCGCGCCGTAGCGGCTACGCGCCTGCTTACGGTTCTTCACGGCCTGCGTGTCGAGCGCGCCGCGGATGATCTTGTAGCGGACACCGGGGAGGTCCTTCACACGACCGCCGCGCACGAGCACCATCGAGTGCTCCTGGAGGTTGTGGCCCTCACCGGGGATGTAGGCCGTCACCTCGGTACCGTTCGAGAGCTTCACACGAGCGACCTTGCGCAGTGCCGAGTTCGGCTTCTTGGGGGTGGTGGTGTAGACGCGGGTGCACACACCACGCTGCTGGGGGTTCGCCTTCAGGGCGGGCGCCTTGGTCTTGGTGACCTTCGGCGAACGACCCTTGCGAACGAGCTGCTGAATAGTAGGCAACTGTTCTCCTGGTCCTGCTCGTGTTCTCTGGCCGACGCGGTCCGCCGGCTTCCTCGTCCCACGCTGATTGCCGCCTGACGGCGGACGACGATGGGGGACGGAGTCCGGTCGACCGTTGGTCGAGCCGGATTTTTCGGGCGCGCACGAGGGCGCACACCCGGAAGAGCCTACCCGCGTAACCTCGCGAAATCAATCCGGGCGCGTCGCCCTGGAGGCCCGTCCGGACCGCCGTGGGCGAACACGCCTGAACGGGGTGGTCGCGCTGCGCGCGGGGCGCGACGCCGACGCGCGCCGGCACGTCGTCGTGCGCGGGGTGGTGGGGCCGGACCGCGTCCGGCGTTCGCCGGTGTGGCGGGCGCACGCCGCGCATCGGGGCCGGGCGGTGGAGCCGTGCCGGCCCCGACGCGAGCCGACGTTGCGGGCGCGCGCTGTGCCTCCAGGCCGGACCGCCGACCAGGCGTCGGACGCGAGACGGGTCAGGAACCGGTGTCGGAGGAGCCGTTGCCGATGGCAGACCGGAACCTCGCGCCGGCGTCGGTGAAGCCCGTGATGTAACCGCTCGCGTTGACGTTCATCGGACCGGCCGAGGCCGTCCCCACGCCACCGGCGCCGGAGATGTCCGCGGTGAAGGTCGCCCGGCCGTACGTCGTCGTCGTGACGAGCCAGCCGTTCGACAGCCACCCGCCGACCGACACCGCCGGACGGGTGTCGAGCGTCCACTTCTGGTTCGTGTACGTGTAGGCGGAGTCCTCGCCGTAGGCGTAGAAGCTGCAGCCCTTCGGTGCCGCGTCCGTCGAGGCGATGCAGCCGTCGACCCAGGCGTCCACGGCGGCCTTCGCGGACTGCTCCCCCGCCGCCGTGAGCTTCGTCGTCATCGACACCGGCGACGACGCCGTCCCGCCGAAGCCCGACACCGTCGCCGTCGTCGCGTCGGCCGAGTACCACTTGCCGCCGTCGACCGCGACGTCGTACGTGCCGGGGAGCGCCGTCAGGGTCGCCGTGCCGTCCTTCGACGTCGTGACGCCCTGCCCGCCGACCAGCACCTTCGCGCCGGCCGGACCACGGAGGCTGACATCGACCGCACCGAGCTTCGGGGCCTCGAGCTCCCAGACCGGGAACACGCCCCAGTCGGTGCCCGTCTTGTCGAGCGTGAACGTCGACGAGACGTCGCGGCCGCCCTGCCGCAGGTAGGCGGTCACCGTCGCGGTGTCGCCGTCGTCGCGGGTGGCGGCGATCCGGTAGCCGGTGACGCGACCCTTCGCCTTGGCGTACGCGGCATCCGTCAGGAGCACGTCGTCCTTGTCGTGGTCGATGCCCGCGGTCTTCAAGGCGTCCTCGACCTTGCCGGCCGAGAGGTCGTCGAGGAACGCGCGCACCGGGCGGTCCGCGGAGTGCGTCGACGTCCCGACGGAGTAGCCGACCACGCCGGCGACGGCCAGGAGCACGACCGCGGCGCCACCGGCGATGATGCCAATGAGTGGACCGCGCCCGAGCTTCCGTCGCGGTCTCGCGGGTACGGGGGGCTCCGTCTGCAAGGGCGCCCCGTGCTCGCCGCTGATGTCGTCGACGTTCGGGACGGAACCCCATCCGTCGGCCTGCTGCTGGTCGGTCATCGGTCCCCCGTCGTCCTGTGGTGCTGCTGGAATCCTACCGTCGGGCACCGTCATCGCCGGTCGTCGTGACCCGCTCCGCACGCGACTGGTGGCGGGACGCCGCGATCCCCCCGACGACGCTGAGGAGCGCCACGACCACCGAGCCGACCACGAACGGGCCGAGCGCGTAGCCCGCGGGGAACACCACCAGCTCGGTGAGGTCGCCGCGGACCAGGGCGTACCCGACCGCTCCGACGCCGAGCATCACGAGGTACACGGTCGCAGCGGCGACGAGGCCGGTGACGCCGGGGTTGCCCTCTCGAGCACCGACCGCGGTGGCGAGGAAGACGACGACCGCGCCGGCCAGGACCATCGCGGGACCGAGGTACGGGGTGGCGTCGGGCTGGGAGATGACCTCGACGTCGGCGAGCAGCGCCTCGAACCCCGTCACCGCGATCACGAGCGCGATGAAGAGGATCGACGTCATCGTCGCGATCAACCACCGGGACATGCGGTGATCGTATCGCTGGGAGGGTCAGGCGTGGGAGGCGTCTGCGGTGTGCGGCTGCTGTTCCTGCTGCGTGTGCTGTTCCTGCTGCGTGTGCTGTTCCTGGGCTGCCGCGACGAGTGCCAGGGCGATGGTCGCGGTGATCACCGGCATCGACTCGGTCATCGGGGCGGCGGCGGTGGGTGCGTCCGTCGTCGCCGTCGCCGCCGTCGGTTCGACCTGGAGGCGCGGGGCGGCGTCCGCCGTGTCGGGCACCTCCGGCTCGTGGTCACGCAGCGCCGGACCGATGACCGGCAGGACCGCCGTGGTCGCCGCCGGCTCGGTGTGCAGCACCGGGATCTCGGCCGTCGCCGGAGCTCCTCGCTTCGCAGCACGCCGGGCCTTCGCCATCTTCACCAGGACGACCACGGCGACGATCGCCCAGATGCCGTTCACGATGGTCGACGGGACCGCGTGGTGGGCCGCGACGTTGATCGCGACAGCGAGCCCGCCGACGAGGTTGAAGAGTTGGTAGACCGGCCCGTTCGGGAGCTTGCCCATCGAGAACAGCAGGTAACCAGCAAGGACGGTTACGGCTCCGAACCAGCCGAGGAATTCCACGATTCCAGCCAACACGCGCGACTCCGGGCACGACGAGGAACGGCCATTTCGAGCGGCCGTTCGAGAGGGGGATGAGCAGCCGCGAGTGCGGTGTCAGGAGCATCGTAAGCACACCGACAGGCGTCGCGGAAGAGGGTGCGGCGTGGCGCGTCACACCCCGTTCGGGAGGGGTGTCGTCAGCCCTTCGACGCGGTGGTCGAGGAGGCGTCGGCTGCAGCCCCGGAGCCGCTCTCCGACTTCTGCGAGGACTGGGCCGACGCTGCGTCGGAGAGCACGTAGATGAAGCCGGACAGCGTCCAGGTCGTCGCTCCGGAGCCAGCCGGAGTGTCGGTCGTGGAGCCGTCGGTCGCGGAGCCGTCCGTCGTCTCGGCACGCGTCGACTTGATGTCGTTCACGAGGAAGAGCCGCTCACCGTTCTGCACCCCCGAGGTGAAGGCGAGCGCCTGTTCGAACGACCCGGTGACGTCGATGCTGATCGCGATGGTCGAGAAGTTGGACGCGGTGATCTGCGCGTCCGTCACCGGAGCCGTCACGGCGGGGGTCGACGGCGTCGCAGTGGTGGTGGGTGACGGGGTCGCCGCGGCCGAGGGGCTCGCGGCGTCCGTCGGCGTGGTCGCCGGCGTCTCCGCGACCGGGGGCGTGTACGCGGCTGCCCACGAGGTCGTGATCCCGCTGACGGTCACCCCGGTGGAGGCAGCCACCCCGTCGACCTCCTTGTAGAAGGCCGAGGTGTCCGCGGAGGACGGCACCGAGCGCTCGAGCGCTGCGGCCTCGCGCCGCATCGCCGGGAGCTTCGCCGACTGCGCAGCGAGCCGCGCGAGCTCGGCGCGGTAGGTGTCGTTCGTCGAGTCGATCGACTGCTGCTGCTCGCGGTTCGACGCAGCCGAGGCGAGCTGGGGCTGGACGCCGAGGAAGAAACCGCCGACGAGCACGACGGCGCCGATCGCCAGGGCGATCACGAGGTGCAACCGGTTCTTGGTCATTTCGTCTTCTCCGCGTACTTGCCGTCGAACGCCTCGTCGTTGATGTGCAGCGTCATGTCGACCGTGTAGTGCCCCGTGTCCGAGTTGAGGGTGACGGCGTTGGCGTTCGCGTCGACGAAGCCGGTGAGCCCGTGGACCCTGTCGAGCCAGTCCGGGATCGACGGGAGGGTCGGGCTGTCCGCCTCGACGGTGAGCGTCGCGACGCGCTCGCCCTGCAGCGGGGTGGTCGGCTGCTCGTAGCTCTCCAGGGGAGATGCCGAGTCCACCGTGACGCCGACGATGCTCACACCAGTCGGGAGCGATGCCTGCACCTTCTTCAGGTAGTCACTCCAGTCGATCTCCGGTGCCCCGCCGACGGCCTGACCGGCCTCGGCGAGGGCGGTCCGCGATTCGACCTTCCGCACCTCCGAGTACTGCCCCTGTTGCTGCAGCAGCGACGTGCCCTCGTCCTGCGCCGCGCGGAGCTGCGCCGCCGACGAGACGTTGTCCATCGTGGAGACCCCGACGCCGAGTGCGACGACGGCAGCGACGACGACCACGCCGAGCCACGCTCGACGCACGGTGGCACGCTGCCGTCGGTGGACGAGGACCTCGGGCGGGAGGAGGTCAGCGCGGGGGACGCCCCCGATGACGAGGAGGGTCTTGCCCGTCGTCTTCGGAGCGCGGGGAGCATCGGAGGTGTTCCGCGCCCGCTTCGCCTTGCCGGTGCGGGAGCCGGTCACCGGCTTCGACAGGGTCTCGGTCATGCTGCTCGTCCTCCTGCTGCGAGGCCCCACGCCACTGCGAGCGAGGTACCACGTTGTTCGACGACGGAGGCGTCCACACCGCGTGCACGAGGGACGCCCGCGAAGGCATCGCCGTGGACGACGTCCGCGTCGGTCGAGTCGGCGAGCGCCTCCCGGAAGCCGACGAGGTCGCCTCCCGCGCCGGCGAGGACGATCCGCCCCACCGGCCGACCGTCGTTCTTCGTGTTCGCGAAGTAGTTCAGGGTGTTCCGGACACTGGCGACGAGCTCGTGCGCGGCCTCGCGGATGACCGCCGCGGCGCGCTGGTCGTCGGGCGTCTGCGCCCGCGCACCCATGCCGATGTACCGCTTCACGGCCTCGGCCTGCTCGACGGGGATCTCGAGTCGCACCGCGATCTGCTTCGTCATCTCGTCCCCGCCCGTCGGGATGATGCGGACGAACTGCGGCACGCCGTCCACGCTGATGACGACGGTGCTGGTGTTGCCACCCACCTCGACGAGGGCGACGGTCCCCGCGGCGGAGCCGATGGGGGTGAGCACACGACTGAGCGCGAACGGGATGAGGTCGACGCTCACGGGGTTGAGACCGGCGAGCTGCGCGGCTCGGACGTTCGCCAGCACGGCGTCCTTGACGGCCGCCACGAGGAGCCCGTGCACGACCGGACCGGCCTCGCTGAAGCCTTCACCCGTGGGGTAGAAGTCGAGGATCGCGTCACCGACGGGGACCGGGAGCAGGTCCTGCACCTGGAACGGGAGCGATTCGCGGATCTGGGCCAGGGGTGCCTTCGGGACGGTCAGGTCGCGCGACAGCACGCGCTGGTTGCCCATGCCGAGGGCGACGTCCTTGGACTTGAACTTGCCGACGGACCACAGCTGCCGCAGGACCCCCGCGATCGTGTTCGTCTCGAGGACCTCTCCGCGCTGGGTCGACCCCTCGGGCAGGGGCACCTCGGCGATGCGCTCGATCGACGCGACGCCCTTCCGGGAGCGGGCGACCTCGACGGCGCGGATGGACACGCTGCCGATGTCGATGCCGACGACGTTGCTCGTCATGGTGATCGCTTCCTCCGGGCGGTTCAGGTGAGGCCGATGAGGCCGGTGTAGGCGTCCCACAACGGGCCGCCGCAGAGGATGCCGAGCCAGGCTCCGGCGAGCATCCACGGTCCGAACGGGATCCCGCTCCCCCGCTTGGCGCGGCGAGCGGCGAGGAGACCGATGGCGAAGATAGCTCCGAGCGCGAACCCGCCGAAAGCTCCCACTGCGAGGGGTCCCCATCCGAGGTACGCGAGGACGAGGCCGAGCACGCCGGCCAGCTTCACGTCGCCCATCCCCATCCCGCCGGGGACCGCCACGGCGAGGGCGAAGTACACGGCGAGGAGCACGAGCATGCCGATGCCGGCGCGCACGAGCGCCCACCAATCCCCGGATGCAGCAGACGTGGCCGTGAGGAGCACGGCGAGCACCGCGTACGCGGGGAGCACGATCTTGTCCGGCAGACGGTGGGTGTCGACGTCGATGAGTGCCAGCGCGACGGTGATCGCCATCAGGTACAGGAGCACGACGAGCATGCCGATGGTCGGGACGAGCGTCGTCCCGCTACCGGCGGCGCGTGCGAGGACCATGCCGGCGACCACCGAGAAGAGCGCAGCGGTGGCCGCTTCGACGAGGGGGTACCGCGCGGAGATCCGGTTGCCGCAGTCACGGCACGCTCCGCGGAGGATGAGCCAGGACAGCACCGGGACGTTGTCGAACCCTCGGATCTCGTGCCCGCACTGCGGGCAGGAACTCGCCGGGCGCACCACCGAGAGGCCCGCCGGGACCCGGTACACCACGACGTTGAGGAACGAGCCGATCAGGAGGCCGAAGACGCCGGCGAGGCCGACGACGACCACCGCGAGCTGCTGGAGCGCGCTCATACGCAGACACCTGCCTTCTTCACGCAGTCACCTGACGTCGCGTACGCCGGCGAGACCTCCGCCATCGTCGTCACGCCGTACGTGGTGGTCACGGGGTTGAGGAAGCTCGGTGGAGCCGAGTGCTTGAGGCGCGCGTCGTACGCGTACGCCTTGATGTAGCCGTTCGCCCCCGACCGCACGACGCCACGGAACTTCTGCGCGATCGCCCCGTAGACCGTCAGCGTCCCGCGGTCCCCGCCGTACCCGTAGTTCTGCACCTGGAAGGTGTGCGCGGCGGAGATGATGGCGGCGTCGATCTCTCGGTCCGTGTCACCGAGGATCGACGAGTAGCACGTGCTGTTGTAGCCACAGGAGACCGCCTTCACCGGATTCCAGACCATGACGGCGTTCGTGGCGGTGAGCCCGAGCATGTCCGATCCGCGGTCCGCGTACGTCATGTCGCCCGTGACGTAGAGGTAGTTCTCGGCAGCCACGGTCACCTGACCGTCGAGGACACCGTGCACGAAGGCGTCTCCGGATCGCGTGCCGTAGCTGCACGGCGAGGTGCTCAGCTGGGTCTCACCGGTCCGCGGGTAGCCGACACCGTTCCCGGTGTTGCAGGAGTCCGCCAGCTTCGCCGTCGTCGTCGCGTTCGCGTCGCCCGACTGCGGCACGTTCTGCACGTAGACGAGGTTGTTGGCGGGGACCGGGACGGTGGCCCCTGCGGCCGAGCCGAGTTGTCCCGCTCCGGTTCCGGGGAGACCGCAGGCGGTCGGGGTCTGCCCCTTCGTCGGGTCCGTCGCATCGGTCTGCGTCTTGATCGACCGCGGCGACTTGACCGTCATGGTCCCGTCGGCGTTGAACGTGATGTCCGTCGGACCGGTGTACAGGCAGCCGGGGCTGCGGGTCGCCGTCACGGTGGTGTTGTACTGCGTCGCGGCCTTCTGCTGCGCGTTCGTCGACGGCATGCCGATCGTGGACGTGAAGGCGGGCTGCGTGACGCCTGCCGGGAACTTCTGCCCCGTGCAGCTCGACCCGTTCGAGTCGATCTTGCTGTAGCGCAGTCCGGACGTCGGGTTCGAGGTCGTGATCTGGCTGGTGAACGTCGCCTGGCAGATGCGCATCGTGTCGTTCGAGTGCGCCGGACCGTCGATGGTGTCGCCACCGCTGAACGCGATCTCGCCGCACAGGTTGCGCGAGGTCGACGTCGGCCGTCCCTCCCACGCGTGCTTGACACAGGTAGCGGTGTCCACGTTCGTCATCACCGGGTCCTGGATCTCGTAGTCGGTGAAGTAGAGGAAGTCGATGAAGCCCTGCTGGCGGATGCTGGCGACGACGGAGCGCACGGATGATCCGACCTTGCCGGTGGCGCGGATCCGGATGACCCCCGTGTCGTAGTACTTCGAGGAGTCGACCTCGTACCGGTAGAACGACTTGCCGTCGCCGCCGGGCACGGTGGCCCACGTACCGGTCGTCCCGGTGCCGAACGCGGTGTTCGCGGCGCCACCGGTGGGGAGCGTGAGTCCCGTGCTCGTCGACGAGAACGGCGCCGCCGGGTTGCCGTACTGGGTGTACCCGGTGTCGTTCGACAGACGTGCCTCGTAGTCCTGCACGCCCGCGTACGCAGCGCTCAGGGCGGCGTTCCAGTCGGAGTCGGTGGAGGACTTCTTGATGCCCGCGACGGCGACCGACGTCGCGGTCGCGATCATGAACACCACGACGGTCCCGAAGATCACGGCGATGGCCAGGGCCATGCCCCGATCGTCCCGCAGGGCGTCGAGGTGGAAGAAGCGGCGGACCCGGATCATGTCGAGTCTCCCGACGGCTGGAGGAGGTTCGGCAGCCCGACGGTGTTCTGCAGGGTGATGCCGTTCTTGAGGGTGCTCGCCGTGGACGAGAAGCGGAGGGTGACCTGGACGAAGGCGATCTGGCCGACCTGGTCCGCGGTCAGCAGGCCGGCTGCGTTCGGCGTCAGCACGGTCTTCCCGACGTCGAGGTACTGGAAGATCGGAGTGGCAGTGGTCGCGGGGACCTCGATCGACGACGCGATCGTCGAGGTCGACCCGGCGCCCGAGAAGGTGTAGTACGCGTTGTCGGTCGTGGATCCGGCGACGATCTTCTCGGTGAGCACTCCGGCAGCACTCACCGAGAACGTGACCTGCTGCGGCACGGAGTCGCGGCCGGTCGACACGAGGGTCGTGAACTGCAGCGCAGACGTCCCGGCGGAGATGAAGGCCGGCGAGTCACTCGCACCGACGCGCGGGTTGTCCGCGGCAGCGCGGACCTGACGCACGATCTCGTTCATCGCGTTGGAGGCGTTCCGACTGTTCTGGTCGCGCGCCGCGGCGAACGTGGTCGCCCGGGTGATCGAGTAGAACGTACCGCCGACGATGGCGAGGAGCACCGCGAACAGACCCATCGCCACGAGGAGCTCGATGAGCGTCAGACCGTCTTCACGGCGCTCACCACGGATGACCGACCTGATGCGTTCGATCACGGCGCCACCCTCGGGTCCAGGGTCACCGAACCGGAGTTCAGGATCACCCCGATCAGCCCCTTCGCCGTCACGTTCACCGCGGCTGAGCTCGAGTTCTTCTGGCTGGTGACCGACCACGTGCCGTAGGGGAGCGCGAGCGTGATGTCGGTGGTCCCCGACGTCCCCGTGGCGGTGCGCGCGAACGAGTAGCTCTGGGTGACCTTGCACCCCGGGTCGCCGCCCGTGGCAGCGGCCGTCTTCGCGGTCAGGATCGTGTCGGACTTGTTGATCGTCACGGTCACGAGACCCATCGCGACGTTGGCGGTGAGCTGGTCCTTCGAAACCGGGGGCGTCGGCGTCTTGCCGATCCGGCCGTCGCTCGCCTTCGGCCACATCGTGGGATCGGTCGACAGGCAGCTGTTCGGGTTCGTCGTCGTGTCGGCGTTGGTGACGTTCGAGTCGTAGACGCCCGGGTAGACGACGTAGCCGGAACCGATGGGGCTGAGGTACTGCGTCGCACTCGTGCCGGTCGCCTTGTAGGTGCCGTAGGTGCTGACGAAGGAGGTCACGAGGTTCGTGGGCAGGAGCGCGCCGGAGCCGTTGCTCGCGTAGTTCATCGACACCGCGATGGCGGGGTCGTAGTTGAACGAGGCTCCGCTCGACTGTCCGGCCTTGACCACGACGGTCTTCGTCGGGGTGGCCGTCTGCTCCTGGTCGCGGTACTGACCCGACGGGGGGCCGAGCGTCACCGTGTAGGTACCGGGGGTGACCTTGATGGCCACGGTGCAGCCGTCCTGGTTCGTGACTTCGGGCTGGGTCGAGAGCGTCTTCGCGGTGTTCGATGCAACGGACGTCGACGGCGCGATCGTGGCGTTCACGCCGCCGACACCACCGCTGCCGGTGATCGACTGCACCTGCACGAGGATCGTGCCGAGCGTCGGGTCGTTGATCTTGGTGGAGGGGGAGAACACGGTCTCCTGCGTGACCGGCGCCGCGGACCCCATGCCGGGCCACGTCACCTTGATGTGCACGTTGAGGAAGAGGAGCTGCGCGGTCGTCCCGCTCGCTGCGGCCGAGCAGCGGTTCGTCGTGCCGTCGGTGTACTGCCAGTCGAGGGTCCGCTTGACGGTGTACGTCCGCCCGTCGACCGTCGGCTGGTCCGTGCTGCCGGCCATGCCGGTGATGTTGTTCTGGGCTTCGATGCGGGCCGTGTCGATGGCTCCGGCAGCGAGGTTCGTCGCTGTGCTTCGGGCCGAATTGTCCGAAGTGACGCGCATAACTGAAGCGACCCCGACAAGCGCGCCGGCGATGATGATGCCGAACACGGTGATGGCGACGATCACTTCGACGAGCGTGAAACCGTCGTCCCGACGGCTGACTCGGGACACGGCGAGCTTGAGCATGCCCACGGTCGACCGTTCCTCTCTCTGACAGGTCATCGGGATCGACGAGAGGGCCCGGCATCCCGAGCCCTCTCGCTGGTGCGATCAGATCAGCACTTGCCTGCCTTGACACCCGCGGTCTGCGTCGCGAAGAACGTCTTCGTCGTCGAGCTGGTGCCCTGGACACAGAACCCGGTGGTGCCAACCTTCTTGTAGGTCAGTCCGTTCTCGGCGTCGCTCCAGGTCGCGCCAGCGTCCGCCCAGGTCTGCCCGGCGACCGCGCCGACCTTGGAAGCCGCCGCAACGTCCGCGGTGGACTTCAGATCGGCGTCGTCCGGAAGGGTGCCGCTGTTCTGCGTCTGGATGGAGACGATCGCGGTCTTGAAGTTCGAGACGTCGTTCTGCACGCCCGAGTCCTTCGCGTTGTTCTGCACACCCAGGTACACCGGGATGGCGATCGCGGCGAGGATGCCGATGATGATCACGACGACGAGGAGCTCGATGAGCGTGAAGCCCTTCTCGGAGTCCTTGACGAGTTCGTTGCGGCGAGCGTTCAGCTTGCCCATGAGCGCGAAGTACATGACTTCTTCCATTCTTTCGGGAATGTGATTGGAAATGATGATGGGGCTGTGCTCTGCCGCCGTCGACAAGCGTATTGACGGCACTTTCTGGGCATAATCCCGAGAACGGGGGGCAACGGGCAAGAAAATGCCCCCAGTAACGGGGGCATTCTCGACCAAACCACCCCCGGGCGCGGGACAGTGTTCTCGGCCACGAGTTCAGTGGATCAGCGACGTGATCTTGAAGATCGGCAGGTACAGCGCGACGATCATGCCGCCCACGACGACGCCGAGGAACGCGATGAGCAGGGGCTCGATGAGTGATGTCAGCGCTTCCGTGGTCGATTCGACCTCGTTGTCGTAGAACTCGGCGATCTTCTCCAGCATCACTTCGAGTGATCCGGCGTCTTCGCCGACCGCGACCATTTGCGAGACCATTTCCGGGAAGACTTTCTCCGCCGCCAACGGAACCGCGATCGACTCACCTTTTCGAACCGATTCCGCGACTCGCTCGAGAGCGCGTTGCACGACGAAGTTGTTCGACACTTCTCCGACGATCTGCAATGCCTGCAGAATGGGCACACCGGCACCGATCATGTTCGAGAAGTTCCGCGCGAACCGCGCGATGACGATCTTCCGACTCAATTCGCCGAACACCGGCAAACGCAGTCGGATCGGGTCGACGAACCCGCGGACACGATCGGTGTTCTTGTTCGCGCGCCACCAGAACCAGGCGAACGCGATCGCGACGAGCAGGATCGGACCGACCCAGACCATCGCGTGCGACGCGTAGACGAGCAGCATCGTCGGCAACGGCAGCTGGCCGCCGAGCGACGAGAACATCTTCTGGAAGATCGGGACGATGAACACGAGCATGACGACGACGGCCACGAGGGACATGACGAGCACGACGACCGGGTAGGTCATCGCCGACTTGATCGTCGACCGGAGCTTGTGCTCCTTCTCGAAGTTCGTCGCGATGGAGTCCATCGCCTGGTCGAGGAAGCCGCCGGTCTCCCCCGCCCGGATCATGTTGATCATGATCGGCGGGAAGTCGACCGGGTACTTCGCCACGGCGTCGGAGAACGAGACACCCCGCTCGACGTCGTCCCGGACCTTGCCGAGGATCTCCTTGAGCTTCTTGTTGTCGGTCTGGTCGGCCAGGATCGACAGCGCGCGGAGGAGCGAGAGTCCGGACGACAGCATGGTCGAGGCCTGTCGCGACATGATCGCCAGGTCCTTGAGCCCCACGCCCTTCTCGAACCCGGGGATCTTGATCTCGGTCTGCAGGCCCGTGCCGGCCTTCGCCTCGGTGATGGCGATCGGTGAGACCCCCATGCCCCGGAGTCGCTGGACGACGGCACCCTCGGAGGACGCGTCGAGCCGACCCTTGACGAGCTTGCCGGCGCCGTCGCGACCCCGGTAGTCGTAGGCGAGCGACATCAGTGGCCTCCTGAGTACTTGTCGCCGAAGTCGATCTCGGATGCGGCGATCGCGGCGGCGGAGGAGTCCGACGGGGACTCGACGCGCTGCACGAGCCGGTCGAAGCCCTCGAGGTCGTGCACCTTCTCGAGCGCGGCCTTCCGCGTGATGGTGCCGACGTTGACGAGTTCGGCGAGGTCCTGGTCCATCGTGTGCATGCCCATGTCACGCCCGGCCTGCATGGCGGAGGTGATCTGGTAGGTCTTGCCCTCGCGCACGAGGTTCCCGATGGCCGGGGTGGTCTTCATGATCTCGGTGGCGACGACGCGGCCGGAGCCGTTGGCCTTCGGCACGAGCGTCTGGCAGACGACGCCTTCGAGCGTGGAGGCGAGCTGGGTCCGGATCTGGCCCTGCTGGTGCGGCGGGAAGACGTCGATGACGCGGTCGATGGTGCCGGGTGCGCTCTGCGTGTGGAGCGTCGCGAACACGAGGTGGCCGGTCTCGGCGGCGGTGAGGGCGACGGAGATGGTCTCGAGGTCGCGGAGCTCGCCGATGAGGATGACGTCGGGGTCCTGCCGGAGCACGTGCTTGAGGGCGGCGGCGAAGGAGTGCGTGTCCGCACCGACCTCGCGCTGGTTGATGATCGCCTTCTTGTGGTCGTGCATGAACTCGATCGGGTCCTCGACCGTCACGATGTGGTCGGCACGGGTCTCGTTCACGAGGTCGATGAGCGCGGCGAGGGTGGTCGACTTGCCCGAACCAGTCGGCCCGGTGACGAGCACGAGCCCACGCGGCAGCTTGGCGAACTCCCCCACGTACTCGGGGATGCCGAGCTGCTTGAGGCTCTTGATCTTCGTGGGGATGATGCGGAACGCCGCACCCCAGTTGCCGCGCTGCTGGTAGTAGTTCACGCGGAAGCGGTACTCGGGCGACAGCGAGTACGCGAAGTCGAGCTCCTGCTCGTGGTCGAACTGGCCGGCCTGCTCGACGGAAAGCAGCGTCTTGAGGGCGGCGATCACCTTGTTGCGTGCCCACGGACCGCCGGGGACGGCGGGACGGAGCGACCCGTCGACGCGCACGGTGGGTGCGGCGTCGGCGGTGAGGTGGAGGTCGGAGGCGCCCTGGTAGACCACCTGCGCGAGCGCGGTGATGAGGTCGGGGTCGGCGACCTCGCGCGCGTGACGGGTGAAGTTGATCTCGGCCTGCCCGTCGGGTGCGGGCGCGTAGGTGGTGGGGGTGACGGTCTGGAGGCGCGTGGTCGGCTCCGCGGGCACGACCGGCAGGTGCTGGGTCACGGCGTCGGCGTACCCGTAGGACGCGGTCGACGGCGGGACGGCTGCGGGTGGCGTCGCGGGAGCCGCGTGCGGCTGCGCCACCGGCACGGCGACGGGGTCGCCGGCCGGTGCCGGCCAGGACGCGACCGCACCGGTCTGCGCCGGCCACACGGCGGTGTCACTGGACAGGTCGTGGACGGGGACCGACGGGGCGGGGGCGACCCGTGCCTCCAGGTCGGGTGAGGTCGGCTGCTGCGCAGCGGCTGCCGCGAGTCGCGCGGCGCGACGGCCACCGACCTCGGTGCCGGGGCGTCCGGGGTGCCAGCCGGCGACGGGTTCGTCCCCGGGCACGGAGATGTCGTAGACGGAGTCAGTCATCGTTCCACTCCCACGCCTACGCGACCACGCGCAGGATCTCGTCGATGCTCGTCATGCCGAGCTTGACCTTCTCCCACCCGTCCTGGCGGAGGGTGAGCATGCCCTGCGCCTGGGCGACGCGGCTGATCTCGGCGCTGGACGCACGGGAGACGGCGAGTCGCTCGATCTCCTCGGTCACGGTCATGACCTCGTGCAGGGCGATGCGGCCGCGGTACCCGGTGTTCGAGCAGACCGCACAACCGACGGGGCCGAAGAACTCCGGGACGGCAGAGTCCTCGGTGTCGATGAAGCCGAGCGCGGCGAGCTGCGCGGGCGTGTACTGCGCAGGGGCCTTGCAGCGGTCGCAGAGCCGGCGTGCGAGACGCTGGGCCACGACGGAGTCGAGCGCGGACCCTACGAGGAACGGCTCGATGTCCATCTCCGTCAGACGCGTGATCGCCGAGGGGGCGTCGTTCGTGTGCAGGGTCGAGAGCACCAGGTGGCCGGTGAGGGAGGCCTCGATCGCGATCTGCGCGGTCTCGTGGTCGCGGATCTCACCGAGGAGCACGACGTCGGGGTCGGAGCGCAGGATCGAACGCAGGGCGGACGCGAAGGTCAGACCGGCCTTCGGGTTGACCTGCACCTGGTTGATGCCGGCCATCCGGTACTCGACCGGGTCCTCGACCGTGATGACGTTGATCTCCGGGCGGGCGACCGCGTTGAGGGTCGTGTACAGCGTCGTCGACTTGCCGGACCCGGTCGGGCCGGTGACGAGGATCATCCCGTACGGCTTCGAGTAGGAGCGCTGGTACGCCTGGAAGTTCTGCTCGAGCAGGTTGAGGTCCTTCAGGGACATCGACGTGTTCGTGTTGTCGAGGATCCGCATGACGACCTTCTCGCCCCAGACGGTGGGGAGGGTCGCGACGCGGAGGTCGATCTGCCGGCCGCCGTGGCGCACCGACATGCGGCCGTCCTGCGGCTTCCGGCGCTCCGCGATGTCGATGTCGCTCATGATCTTCAGGCGGCTGATGACGCCGTTCTGGATGTTCTTCGGCGCCGGGGCCATCTCGTGCAGCACGCCGTCGATGCGGTAGCGGACACGGACCTCGTGCTCGCCGGGCTCGATGTGGATGTCCGACGCGTGGTCCTGGATCGCCTGCGAGACGAGCAGGTTCACGAAGCGCACGATCGGGACGTCGTCGAGCGCACCGTCGGTCAGGTCGACCTGCTGCTGCGCCTGGGCCGACGCCTCTTCTTCGAGGGAGGAGGTCAGGTCGTTCAGCTCATCGTCGGCGCGGAGGTACCGGTCGAGTGCTGCGGCGAGGTCACGCTCGTCGACCTGCAACGGCTTCACCGGACGACCGGAGGCGGTACGAGCGTCGTCGATCGCCAGGACGTTGGTCGGGTTCACCATCGCGAGGACGAGGGTCTCGCCCTCGAACCCGACGCCGAGCACGCCGTGCCGACGACAGAGCGCCGCGGGCAGCATCGACACCGCGGTGCCGTCCACCGGGTAGTCGGTGAGCGGGACGGTCTTGGAGTTGTTCGACGCGGCGCGGGCGGTGATGTACTGCGCCTCGCTCACCAGCCCCTGGTCGACCAGCGACCGGATCGAGCGGTCGTCGATCTCCTCGTCGCCGGTCATCGAGTCGAGGTGCTCGATCGGCAGGGCTCCGTTGAGGATGAGGATCTCGGACAGTGTGGCCATGTGCCTCCGAGCCTCCTTCGGGTCGCACGCTGGACGTGGGGACGAGCGCCGCAGGGGTTCGACGCCCGACCACGCTACGTCCGCGCCGAACGGCCACCGCAGTCCCACAACGAGGGGGCGACGGGGTGTTCCGTGGCCCCAGTGCAGGGGTACCCGCGGGTATCGACCCTCGTCAGAGGGGCGTCGACGCGGTGACGTGCACCTCGCCCGCGACGAAGCCGAGGCGCTCGTAGATGCGACCAGCACCGCTGGGGTTCTCGGCGTCGACGTGCAGCACCGCGGCGGACAGGCCATCCGCCCGGATCGCCTGCAGCGAGGCGTCGAGCACGAGGGGCGCGAGTCCCCGTCCCCGGGCGGCTCGGACCACACCGACCCAGTGCACGTACCCGTACGAGCGACCGCGGGCAGCGAAGCCGTCCGGGTCCACCTCGACGATCGCGAACGCCACGATCGCGCCGTCGGCGTCGAGCACCACGCGCGACAGGTCGAGCCGGCTCTTGCTCGCGGTGAGGAAGCCGTGCCAGTCGGACGCGACCATCGGCTGCGATCCCCAGTGGTCGCGGAAGGAGTCGTTCTTGGCGTGCCGCAGCGGCTCGATGTCGTCCGGGGTCGCAGCCCGGACGACGTGGCCGTCCGGCAGCGCCGGCACGTCCGGGACGTCGCCCTCGCGCTCGCCCTCGCCGAAGACCACCTGCATGTCGATCCAGTTGCGGGTCGGTTCGAACCCGGACCGTGCCGCGAGCCGGAGGAACCCGGCGCCCTGTGGGGCACCGACCTCGATCGTGGCGGGCAGGTCGACGTCGAGCACCGCGAGCCGCTGGCGTGCGCGGCCGACCTGCCACGCGAGCACCCGTCGGCCGATCCCCCGGCCGCGGAACCCGGGGTGCACCGTGCCGTCGAGCACCACCCGCGCGGCGGTGACCCGGGAGGGGACGTCGATGACGATGCCGTAGGCCTGCACATGCCCATCAGCATCGACGCCGACGACGGTGTCCCGCGCGACGTCGAGCCCTTCGGTGGAGAACGTCCGCTCGAAGTCGGCTGTGGAGGGACGCGCGTGCGGGTCGTCCACCGCCGCGGCCGCCACCGCGAGCGCGTGCACCGCGGCGAGGTCGTCCCGCGATCCAGCCCGGAACGTCAGCCCACCGACCGACACCGGGGGCTCGAGATGGGCAGGGGCCGTGATCCGTTCGCGCAGCGTCGCCATGCCCCCAGCCTGCCAGGGCAGAAACTGCTCGACGCGCACGCCCACCGCGGGACATGATGAGTCATGGACATCACGAGCGTGACCGTGGGGCTGCCCGTCACCGACATCGAGGCGTCCTGCCTCTGGTACGGCGCCGTGTTCGAACGCGCCGAACCGGACCTCGAGCCCGACGACGGCATCGCCGAGTACGAGGTCGGCGGCATCTGGATCCAGCTCTACGAGGACGAGAACGCCGAGGAGAACCCGGTCAGCGTCCGCTTCGGCGTCGACGACGTCGCCGCGCAGCACGCCCGGATCGGCGCGCTCGGGATCGACGTCGGTCCCGTCGAGTGCGTCGACGGCGCGGTCGACTGGTTCGACGTCCGCGACCCGGACGGCAACGTCCTGAGCCTCTTCTCGCTGGTCGACGAAACGGGTCGCGGCTCCGGCGGTCGCGACAGCGACGCCGGGCGCAGCATCTAGACGTGCCCGCCCACGGACGGGAGGCGCGGTGTCGGCTGGCACCGTGCCTCCCGTCCGTCCGTGCGTTCTGCGCTGCAGCACGCGCGTGTGAACGTCTCGTTTCCCCTCTGGACAAGGTGGCAGACGCGGTGCCAGCATGTCGGCCATGCAGACAACACGTATTTCAGATGTGGTACGCCGGAAGTGGATCGGGGGCGGCATCGCCGCCGCGGTGGTGCTCGGATCGGTCGCGGTGGCCTCCCCGGCGCACGCGCTCGAGTTCTCGGCCCGGGTCGGGGCGATCGCGCACAACGCCGGTGACGTCACCCTCACCGGCACCGGCGACGCGGGTGACCTCGTCTCGATCACGCCCTCGGACGGCGAGCCGCTCGACACCCGCGTGCGGCCGGACGGGTCGTGGCGGGCGAAGGCGCACGTCGACGGGTTCGGCGACCACACCTTCCGGGTCAGCGATTCGGAAGGCTCGGCGCGGACGTTGCAGGCCTCCACCCACCAGGTGAGCTTCCGGTCGTTCCAGCTGACGCACGACGATGCGAAGCGCTTCCTCCAGCTCACCGGGCTCGGCTTCGAGCCCCGCGCCCGCATCGAGATGCTGCTCGACGGCGCTCCGATCGGCACGACGACCGCCGACCGCGACGGCACCTTCGCGCACCGGATCTCCGACGTCGCCTTCGGGAAGCACACCGTCACCACGATCGAACGGTTCGACGGCGCGGAGCAGCTCCGGTTGAACACCCGCACCGAGATCAGCGGCGACCCCGAGTTCGAGGACATCCGGGTCGACCCGATCGGGCGCACCGTGCACGTCGAGGGACGTGGGCCGGCCGGCACCGAGATGCGGTTCGTCGATGCGTCCGGTGCGCCGTGGTCGCTCACCGACGGCCAGGACTGGACCACGAACACCGACGGCACGTGGAGCGCCGACCTGGTGTACCCGAGCGCCGGCACGCGCTTCATGGGCATCGTGGCGGAGGTCTACTCCGGTGACACGCTCGTCGGTTCCGCCACGTCCGGCGCCACCATCCCGTTCCCGGTGACGGCGGCCGTGTCGAAGTACACGCCGAAGCAGCTCGTGCTCACCGGGAGCGCCGAGCCGGGCGCGCGGCTGTCCTTCACCGATGCCGACGGCGCACCCATCACCGACGCCGACGGCAACCGTGTGGAACCACCGGTGCCGGGGAGCTCCACGTGGACCGTCACCCTCGACCCCCGGCGCTTCACCGGGAGCACCGTGACCGTGTCCGCGGCCGACGGCCCGGACCCGCTCGGGAGCGCCACCGTCGCGTTCCGCTGACCCGTCGGACGACGAAGGAGGGCCCCGCATCCTGGTGGATGCGGGGCCCTCCTCAGTGGGTCACTCGACTCAGTTGTAGGTGCCCGGCGTGAAGTCGTCCGACGAGAAGCTGTCGAAGTCGACGAAGCTCAGGTCGGCGTCCGAGAACGACGAGTCGTCCGCGAAGATGCGGTTCGGGTACCGCTCCGCCTTCGCTTCCTCGGTCGCGTTCACGTCCACGTCGCGGTACCGGCTGAGGCCCGTCCCGGCGGGGATGAGCTTACCGATGATGACGTTCTCCTTGAGGCCGACGAGGTGGTCCTGCTTGCCCTCCATGGCCGCCTGCGTGAGCACGCGGGTGGTCTCCTGGAAGGAAGCGGCGGACAGCCACGACTCGGTCGCGAGGGACGCCTTCGTGATGCCCATGACCTCCTGGCGAGCGGAAGCGGTCTTGCGACCCTCCTGCAGCGCCGCACGGTTGAGCATGTTGTACCGCGAACGGTCAACGAGCTCACCCGGGAGCAGGTCGGTGTCGCCGTGGTCGACGACGGTGACCTTGCGGAGCATCTGGCGCACGATGACCTCGATGTGCTTGTCGTGGATCGGCACGCCCTGCGAGCCGTACACGTCCTGCACACCGTTGACGAGGTGCTTCTGGACCTCACGGACACCCTTGACGCGAAGGACTTCCTTCGGGTCGACGGTGCCGGCGATGAACTGCTCGCCGAGCTCGACGTGCTGGCCGTCCTCGATGAGGAGCGTCGCACGCTTGAGCACCGGGTAGATGAACGGCTCGTCGCCGTTGTCCGGCGTCAGGATGATGCGACGACCCTTGTCGGTGTCCTCGATCGTCGCGCGGCCGGGGGCCTCGGCGATCGGGGACGCGCCCTTGGGGGTACGCGCCTCGAACAGCTCGGTGACACGCGGCAGACCCTGGGTGATGTCGTCAGCCGAGGCCGAACCACCCGTGTGGAAGGTACGCATCGTCAGCTGGGTACCGGGCTCACCGATGGACTGGGCGGCGATGATGCCGACCGCCTCGCCGATGTCGACGAGGTTGCCCGTGGCGAGCGAACGGCCGTAGCACTTCGCGCAGACACCGACGGCCGACTCGCAGGTCAGGACCGAGCGCACCTTGATGCTCTCGACACCGGCTGCCAGCAGCTTGTCGATCAGGACGTCACCGACGTCCTCACGAGCCTCGGCGACGACCGTGCCCTTCGCGTCCACGGCCTCGGTGGCCAGGGTGCGGGAGTACACGGTGTTCTCGACGCGCGGGTCGCGGACCAGCTTGCCGTCGGCACCCACGGTCGCGATCGGGAGCTCGAGGCCCCGCGTCGTGCCGCAGTCGTCCTCGCGGATGATGACGTCCTGCGAGACGTCCACGAGACGACGGGTGAGGTACCCGGAGTCCGCGGTACGGAGCGCGGTGTCGGCAAGACCCTTGCGAGCACCGTGCGTGGCGATGAAGTACTCCGCCACGGTCAGGCCCTCGCGGTACGAGTTGATGATCGGGCGGGCGATGATCTCGCCCTTCGGGTTGTTCACCAGACCACGCATACCGGCGATGTTCCGGACCTGGAGCCAGTTACCACGAGCACCCGACGACACCATGCGGTTGATGGTGTTGTCGACGGGGAAGTTGTCGCGCATCTCCTGCGCGATCTCGTTCGTGGCTTCCGTCCAGATCTTGATCAGGTCGGCGCGACGCTCGGCGTCGGTGATCAGACCCTTGTCGAACTCGCCCTGCACCTTGGCTGCCTGGACCTCGTAGCCCGCGATGATCTCCTTCTTGCGAGGAGGCGTCACGACGTCCGAGAGCGCGACGGTCACACCGGAGCGCGTGCCCCAGTAGAAGCCGGCGTCCTTGATCCGGTCCAGCGCGGCGGCCGTCTCGGTCTTGGAGTAGCGCTCGGCGAGGTCGTTGACGATCGCGGAGAGCACGCCCTTGTCGGTGACCTTCTGGACGAACGGGTAGTTCGCCGGGAGGGTCTCGTTGAAGAGCGCACGACCGAGGGTCGTCTCGAGCAGGACGGGCTCGCCCTGCACGTAGCCCTCCGGCGCCTCGCCCTCGGCGAACCACACGTCGGACATGCGGATCTTGACCAGCGCGTTGAGGTGCAGCGTGTTCTGGTCCTTCGCGAGGATGGCCTCGGCGACGGAGGAGAACGCACGGCCTTCACCCACGGCGCCCTCGCGGACGGTCGTGAGGTGGTGCAGACCGATGATCATGTCCTGTGCGGGCAGGGTCACCGGGCGGCCGTCGGACGGCTTCAGGATGTTGTTCGAGGCGAGCATCAGGATGCGGGCCTCGGCCTGGGCCTCCACCGACAGCGGCAGGTGCACGGCCATCTGGTCACCGTCGAAGTCCGCGTTGAACGCAGCACACACGAGCGGGTGGAGCTGGATGGCCTTGCCCTCGACGAGCTGCGGCTCGAACGCCTGGATGCCCAGACGGTGCAGCGTCGGCGCACGGTTCAGCAGCACGGGGCGCTCGCGGATGATCTCCTCGAGCACGTCCCACACCTGCGGACGCGAACGCTCGACCATGCGCTTCGCCGACTTGATGTTCTGCGCGTGCGACAGGTCGATGAGGCGCTTGATGACGAACGGCTTGAAGAGCTCCAGCGCCATCTGCTTGGGCAGACCGCACTGGTGCAGCTTCAGCTGCGGGCCGACGATGATGACCGAACGGCCCGAGTAGTCGACGCGCTTGCCGAGCAGGTTCTGGCGGAAACGACCCTGCTTTCCCTTGAGCATGTCGCTCAGGGACTTCAGGGCGCGGTTGCCGGTACCCGTGACCGGACGACCACGACGACCGTTGTCGAACAGCGCGTCGACCGCTTCCTGCAGCATGCGCTTCTCGTTGTTCACGATGATCTCGGGGGCACCGAGGTCGAGCAGGCGGCGGAGACGGTTGTTGCGGTTGATCACACGACGGTAGAGGTCGTTGAGGTCCGACGTGGCGAAACGGCCACCGTCGAGCTGCACCATCGGGCGCAGCTCCGGCGGGATGACCGGCACGACGTCGAGCACCATCGCGGCCGGCGAGTTGCCGGTGGCGAGGAAGGAGCTGACGACGCGCAGACGCTTGATCGCGCGGATCTTCTTCTGGCCCTTGCCCTCGGCGATCTGCAGGCGCAGTGCCTCGGCCTCGGCGGCCAGGTCGAACGCCTCGAGCCGCAGCTTGATCGCCTCGGCGCCCATGTAGGCGTCGAAGTAGATCCCGAAGCGGTCCTGGAGCTCGTGGAAGACGGCGTCCTCGGGCTTGAGGTCGCCCACCTTGAGGTTGCGGAAGTCCTCCCACACGCGCTCGAGACGGGTGATGTCCTCGTCGAACGACTTGCGGACCTGGGACATCTCCTTCTCGGCGGTGTCCTTGGTGCGGCGCTTGACGTCGGCCTTGGCGCCCTCTTCCTCGAGCGCTGCGAGGTCGTCCTCGAGCTTCTTGAGGCGGTCGGCGATGATCGAGTCGCGCTGACCCTCGAGGTTCTTGATCTCGAGGCGCATCTCGTTCTCGAGACCCGGCATGTCCGCGTGGCGGCCCTCTTCATCGATGTCGATGATCATGTACGCCGCGAAGTAGATGACCTTCTCGAGGTCCTTCGGCGCCATGTCGAGGAGGTACCCGAGGCGCGACGGGACGCCCTTGAAGTACCAGATGTGCGTGACGGGTGCGGCGAGCTCGATGTGGCCCATGCGCTCACGACGGACCGAGGACTTGGTGACCTCGACGCCGCAGCGCTCGCAGACGATGCCCTTGAACCGGACACGCTTGTACTTGCCGCAGGCGCACTCCCAGTCGCGGGACGGACCGAAGATCTGCTCGCCGAACAGACCGTCCTTCTCGGGCTTGAGGGTGCGGTAGTTGATGGTCTCCGGCTTCTTGACCTCGCCGTACGACCACTGGCGGATGTCCTCGGCCGTGGCGAGGCCGATCCGCAGTGCGTCAAATGAAGTTGCTTCGAGCAATGTTCTTCTCTCTAGCTGGATTCGTTACGAGTACGGGCGGGATCAGATGTCGTCGACGGACGACGACTCGAACCGCGAGGAGATGTTGATGCCGAGCTCTTCAGCGGCACGGAAGACCTCGTCGTCCGTGTCGCGGAGGCTGACCGCCTGGCCGTCGGCCGAGAGGACCTCGACGTTCAGGCAGAGCGACTGCATCTCCTTCATGAGGACCTTGAACGACTCCGGGATACCCGGCTCCTGGATGTTCTCGCCCTTGACGATCGCCTCGTAGACCTTCACGCGGCCGAGGATGTCGTCGGACTTGATCGTCAGGAGCTCCTGGAGGGCGTAGGCGGCGCCGTACGCCTCGAGCGCCCACACCTCCATCTCACCGAATCGCTGTCCACCGAACTGCGCCTTACCACCCAGCGGCTGCTGCGTGATCATCGAGTACGGACCGGTCGAACGGGCGTGGATCTTGTCGTCGACCAGGTGGTGCAGCTTGAGGATGTACATGTAGCCGACCGAGACGGGCTCCGGGAACGGCTCGCCGGAGCGGCCGTCGAAGAGCTGCGCCTTGCCGGACGAACCGATCAGACGCTCGCCGTCGCGGTTCGGGAGGGTGCTGTCGAGGAGGCCCTCGATCTCACGCTCGTACGCACCGTCGAACACCGGGGTGGCGACCTTCGTGCCGGGCTCCGCGCTGTGGGCGGCCTCGGGGAGAGCCGAAGCCCACTCCTGGATGCCCTCGACGTTCCAGCCCTGCTTCGCGAGCCACCCGAGGTGGATCTCGAGGACCTGGCCGAAGTTCATGCGGCCGGGGACGCCGAGCGGGTTGAGCACGATGTCGACCGGGGTGCCGTCCGCGAGGAACGGCATGTCCTCGACCGGCAGGATCGTCGAGATGACGCCCTTGTTGCCGTGACGACCGGCGAGCTTGTCACCCGCGGTGATCTTGCGCTTCTGGGCGATGTAGACGACCACGCGCTGGTTGACGCCCGAGCCGAGCTCGTCGTCGCCGTCCTGCGAGTCGAACACCTTGACGCCGATGATCGTGCCCTCTTCACCGTGGGGCACCTTGAGCGAGGTGTCGCGGACTTCGCGCGACTTCTCGTTGAAGATGGCACGGAGGAGGCGCTCCTCAGCGGAGAGCTCGGTCTCGCCCTTCGGCGTGACCTTGCCGACCAGGATGTCGCCGGGGCGGACCTCGGCACCGATGCGGATGATGCCGCGCTCGTCGAGGTCGGCCAGGAGGTCCGGGCTGACGTTCGGGAGGTCGCGGGTGATCTCCTCCTTGCCGAGCTTCGTGTCGCGGGCGTCGACCTCGTACTCCTCGATGTGGATCGAGGAGAGCGTGTCGTCCTTCACGAGGTTCTGCGACAGGATCATCGCGTCCTCGTAGTTGTAGCCCTCCCACGGCATGAACGCGACGAGGAGGTTCTTGCCGAGCGCGAGCTCGCCGTTCTCCGTCGCGGGACCGTCGGCGATGACCTCGCCCTGCTCCACACGCTCGCCGGCCGAGACGACCACGCGGTGGTTGTAGCTGGTGCCCTGGTTCGAGCGGTCGAACTTGCGCAGGTAGAAGGTCTGCGTGCCGCCCTCGTCGAGCTGCAGGGTCACGGCGTCGGCCGAGACCTCGGAGACGACACCGGCCTTGTCGGCGGTGACGACGTCACCGGCGTCGATGGCGGTATAGCCCTCCATGCCGGTGCCGACGAGCGGCGACTCGGAACGGAGCAGCGGGACTGCCTGACGCTGCATGTTCGCACCCATGAGGGCGCGGTTCGCGTCGTCGTGCTCGAGGAACGGGATGAGCGACGTCGCGACCGACACCATCTGGCGCGGGGAGACGTCCATGTAGTCGACCTCGTCCTTGCCGACGAGCTCGACCTCGCCGCCCTTCTTCCGGACGAGCACCTTGTCGTCCTGGAAGTGGAAGGAGTCGGTGAGCGGGGCGTTCGCCTGCGCGACGACGAAGTCGTCCTCCTCCGAAGCCGTGAGGTAGTCGATGGTCGTGGTGACCTGACCGTTCACGACGCGGCGGTACGGCGTCTCGATGAAGCCGAAGGAGTTGATCCGACCGAACGACGCGAGCGAACCGATCAGGCCGATGTTCGGGCCTTCCGGGGTCTCGATCGGGCACATGCGGCCGTAGTGCGACGGGTGGACGTCACGGACCTCGACGCCGGCACGCTCGCGGGACAGACCACCCGGGCCGAGGGCCGAGAGACGACGCTTGTGCGTCAGACCCGCGAGCGGGTTGTTCTGGTCCATGAACTGCGACAGCTGGGACGTTCCGAAGAACTCCTTGATCGCGGCGACGACGGGGCGCACGTTGATCAGGGTCTGCGGCGTGATCGCCTCGATGTCCTGCGTGGTCATGCGCTCGCGGACGACGCGCTCCATGCGGGACAGACCCGTGCGGACCTGGTTCTGGATGAGCTCGCCGACGGCGCGGATGCGACGGTTGCCGAAGTGGTCGATGTCGTCCACGTCGAGGCGGAGCTGCACCGGCTCGCCGTCGCGGACGCCGTCGAGGTTGGTCTTCTCGGCGTGCAGCGAGACCAGGTACTTGATCGTGCGGACGATGTCCTGCACGGTCAGGACCGAGTCGCTGAGCGGCGCGTCGATGCCGAGCTTGCGGTTGACCTTGTAGCGGCCGACCTTCGCGAGGTCGTAGCGCTTCGGGTTGAAGTAGAAGTTGTCGAGGAGCGCACGCGCGGCCTCGGCGGCGACCTGCTCGCCCGGACGCAGCTTGCGGTAGATGTCCTTGAGCGCCTCTTCCTTGGTGAGGATGGCGTCCTTCTCGAGGGTCGACTCGATCGAGGCGAAGCCCTGGAACTCGTCCATGATCTCTTCGCTCGTCATGCCGAGCGCCTTGAGGAACACGGTGACCGACTGCTTGCGCTTGCGGTCGATGCGCACGCCCACCTGGTCGCGCTTGTCGATCTCGAACTCGAGCCAGGCACCACGCGACGGGATCACGCGGGCGGAGTAGATGTCCTTGTCGGAGGTCTTCTCCTGCTGACGCTCGAAGTACACGCCCGGCGAGCGGACGAGCTGCGAGACCACGACACGCTCGGTGCCGTTGATGATGAACGTGCCGCGCTCGGTCATGAGCGGGAAGTCGCCCATGAACACGGTCTGCGTCTTGATCTCACCGGTCATGTGGTTCATGAACTCGGCGTTGACGTAGAGCGGGGCAGCGTAGGTCTTGCCACGTTCCTTGCACTCGTCGATCGAGTACTTCGGGTCCTCGAGCTCGGGCGACGTGAAGCCGAGCTGCATGGTCTCGCCGAGGTCCTCGATCGGGGAGATCTCCTCGAAGATCTCCTCGAGCCCGGAGTGCAGTGCGAGGTCGGTGCGACCCTGCTCCTGGCCTTCGGCGAGGCGGGCCTTCCAGACGTCGTTGCCGACGAGCCAGTCGAAGCTCTCCGTCTGGAGTGCGAGCAGATCAGGAACCGTGAGGGTGTCCGTGATCTTGGCGAACGAGAGTCGCGAGTGGTTGCGACCGTTCTTGGGGTTGGTGGATGCGTTGGGCGCAGCAGCCAAGGGTTTGACCTCCGGTAGGCCCCGTCGGGCCGGTACTGACGAGCAGCACGTAGGTGAGTGGATTGACGCTTCGGCGCACCCCTCGAAGACACGCGATCACGGGCCGCCGCGTGAGCGAGGACACATGTGCGATGATCTGGGTGAGCGGTACCCGCCGACATATACGGGTCCGGCTTCACCAGGGCGGGCGTCGACCGCAATATGACGACACGGATGCCAGGGAGCGCGAACTGTCATCATAGGTCGCGCTCGTGCGCGATGTCCAGTCCTGGCTTGACCGAATTCGTCAGTGCCGTGTATAAGCCGGTGGACCGACCCGGTATTCCCCTCGCCCGCCGCTCCTCGGCCAGGCCAGATCACGCCGACTGCCGCGAGCACGCGCCCGCGCCACGCCCGTCAGCGCAGCGCGCCGAGCGCCTTCTCCGGCCGCCGGACCCGCACGAACGTCACGCGCCCACGATCGTCGGTGATCTCGATCCCGCGCCCCGGTGTGAGGATCAGCGCCCGCACGCCACGGCCGAGCCGGAGACCGATCCCGCCGTACGTGGAGGCATCCGCCTCGGCGACCCGCACGTCCACGATCCGCCGTCGGGGGATCCGTCGCGCGGGCAGCGGCCGGAAGTGCAGGACGACGTGGGTGTCCGTCACGGTGAACCCGGTCCGGGCGAGCAGGAGCAGGAGGCCGACGGCGACACCGACGAGCCCCGGGACGACGAGGGCCGCCTCCGGCGCTTCGCCCGGCCACCCGAGGACCGCTGCGACGAGCGCGAGTCCGCCGACCAGCAGGACCCCGCCGACCGCGCGCATCCAGGTCGGCGCGTGGTCACGGTCGGTCTGCGGGGGTGCCGGCGTCGGCCGGGCGGTACGGGTCGCGGTGACGAGTCGGTACGTCGGGACGCTCATGGTGTCGGTCATGGCTGCGGGCTCCTGCGGATTCGTGGTCCGGTGCGTGTGCTGCACTCGTATTTTACATAACGCACGCGATGTTCTCAATGGCCAGTGCGCAGGGCAGGGCCACGGGCGGCGCGCAGGAGAGCGGGGAGGCCCGGCGCACGCCGACGGCACGCACTCGGAGCCGGCAGTGGGGGTTGCCGGGCGGGCGCGCCGCGGTCACGGTCGAGGTGCGGAACCGCGAGGTGTGGGGCACTGCGCGGTTCGACGCACCGAGGTGACGACCCGGTGAACGATAGGAGACGAGCCTTGACGTCCGCTGGCCGTGCATGTGTACGCATTCAACTGCGCGTACTCAACCGCGCACACCGCGCAGCCGGTGACGCGCGGCTACGAGCGGAGGACGAGCGCGACGGCCTCGGCCCGGCTCCGGACGCCGAGCTTCGTGAAGACCTGGTTCACGTACGACTTCACGGTCGGAACCGTCAGGAACAGCTCGGCGGCGATCTCCGGGTTCGACCGGCCCTCGGCGATGCGCTCGAGGACGTCCGATTCGCGCGGGGTGAGGTCCGGGAAGCGCGTCCGGAGTCCGACCGGTGCCTCGGGTGTGGGAACCGCACCGCCCGCGAGCTGCGCGACGAGCCGTGCACCGACGGTCGCGTCGAACGTGGACTGCCCGGACGCCACGGCACGGATCGCCGTCGCGATCTCCGCGCGGCCGGCATCCTTCGTCAGGTAGCCACGCGCGCCCGCTCGGAGCGCGGTGACGATGGACTCGTCGTCGGCGTAGGTGGTCAGCACCAGGACGGCCACCTGCGGGTGCGCCGCGGTGATCTGCGCGGTAGCGGTCGGCCCGTCCACGTCGGGCATCCGGAGGTCCATCAGCACGACGTCAGGGAGGTCGCGGTCGACGGCGGCGACGGCCGCGACGCCGTCGGCAGCCTCGCCGACGACCTCGAGATCCGGCATGAGGGACAGCACCGTCACCAGGCCGTCGCGCACGATGGCCTGGTCGTCGACGACGAGCACGCGGATGGTCACGACCGGTCCCCCGCTGCCGCGACGGGGTCGACCGGCAGGTGCATCGCCACGACGAACTCGTCGTCCGAGCGCTCCGCCTCGACCGTGGCGGAGCTGCCGAGCTCCTGGAAGCGTTCGCGCATCCCGAGCAGGCCGTGGCCGCCGCGGGCGAGCGGGTTCGCGACGACGACGTCCACGGCGTCGCCGTCCCGGATGACGGACAGGGACACGGGGCGGCCCGGGGCGTGCCTGCGGGCGTTGCTCAGTGCCTCCCGGACGACCTGGACCACGGCAGCACGGTGGGCCGCATCCAGGTCGGCGAGCGTCTCGTCTCCCTGCGTCACGACCTCGCCGCCGAACGAGCGGTGCGCGTCGACGAGGGCCGTCAGGCCCGCCTCGTGGTCGGTGGTCGGCCTGGAGGCACGGCTCGGCTCCGTCGTGTCGGCTGCGGTGGTCGACGTGGCCGGTTCCGGTCCTGTGTCCGAGTCCGCGTCCTCGCGGAGCGCGTGCACCGCGCGTCGGGCCTCGGCGAGCCCGTCGGCCGCGAGGGTGCGGGCCTCACCGGCACGCTTCGTCGCGTCCTCGACCCGGCCCGCCTCGAGGAGGGCCTCCACCGCGTCGAGCTGCAGCACCAGCCCACCGAGGGAGTGCGCGAGGACGTCGTGGATGTCCCGCGCCGCCCGGGAACGATCGGCGAGGAGCTGCGCGCGCTGCTGCTCCCGCTCGGCCTCGCGAGCGCGCTCGGCGGCGACCCGGAACTGCCGCCTGCTGAAGCCGATGAGGACACCGAGCAGCATGCCGCCGCTGGTGCCGAGGACGAACTGGAGCGACGCGTGCTCCACCGTCGCGGTGACGGCGACCACGACGATCGCGGCGAGCGCGGTGACCGACGCGGCCCAGACCGGTGCGCGCAGGTTCGCCCCGATCAGGACGATGCCGACGATCACGGGGACGACCATCAGCGAGTCCGTCGGCACCACGGTCACCGACCCGGCGGCGACCATCACGACACCCGCCGTGGTGACGAGTCGCGGCGACCGGCCGAACTCGCGGAGCACCCAGCCGGCGAGCGCCACCGTGCCGAGCACCCACACCCAGACGGGCAGGCCCACGAGCGCACCGTTCCGGACGAAGAAGAACGCGACGATCGCGATGCCGAGCGCGTTCAGTCCCCAGGCGGCGCTCGAACGCGGCCGACCTCCGGGGAGGTCGGCCTCGTCACGGCCGGTCAGCAGGGTCACCGGACCATCATGCCGCGCGCCTGCCGGTCGCCGCGGGGGATGCGCTGGTCGATGACGAGTGCCCGGGCCGCACGGTTCAGCGCGAGGACGAGCAGGATCGTGCCGGTCGAGGTGAGCAGGTGGGCGCCGAGGTGACCGCCGAGTACGTCGAGGCCGATGCGGACGCCGATCAGGACGATCCACAGGACGGCACCGAGCCAGCCCGTTCGGGACTGGATCGTGCGGCCCTTGCGGTCCGGGGTGCCGACGGTGCGGAAGCGGGTGATGCTGCCCATGGTCAGGCCGACCCCGACGGTGATGAGCGCCTCGATGCCGAGGAAGACGACGTCGGTGGTGGTGACGGTGGCCTTCGTCTGGGCGAGGACGACCACGCCGACGATCGCCATGATGAGCGGCGTGCGCCAGATCCGGGCGGGGTCGAGGTACTGCCAGGTCGCCTGGCGGTACCCGAGGAACACGACGAGCGCGATCCCGATGAGGATGTTCGCGACGAGCTGGACCGACATGGTGTGTGCCTTTCGAAGAGGTACGGCGGGGCTGTCCCGACCGGTGCCACCAGCCTCGTTCGACGGCGTCCGCGGGCACACCAACCAGGGGTGGGGACGCGGGTGGTGATCGCGGTGGTGTTCGATTGGTGCCATGGCTGATGCGTTCGACGGGTTCCGGATCGGTGCGGGGTACGCGGTCGTCGAGCCGGACCGGCACCGGCCGGGCTCGTTCACGCTCGTGGTGGACGGCACCCCGCAGTCGCACGTCGACCTGGACGACCCGACGCACCTGGCGTTCGAGTACATCCGGCGGATCGGGCACGCCATCGACCTGCTCCCGGACGGGCCCGTCACGGCGCTGCACCTCGGCGCCGGCGCCCTCACGCTCCCCCGGTACGTCGCGGTGACCCGGCCGGGTTCGCGCCAGCAGGTGATCGAGCTCGAGCGGGACCTCGTCGACCACGTGCGCGACGCGCTGCCGTTCCCCCGGGGTGCCTCGATCCGGGTGCGGTACGGCGACGCGCGGGAGGTCCTGGGGAAGCTCCCCGCCGGGCTCCGCGGCACCGTCGACCTCGCCGTCGTCGACGTGTTCGGCGGCTCGCAGATCCCGGCGCACGTGACGAGCATCGAGTTCTACCGTGAGGTCGCGGAGTTCCTGTCGCCCACCGGCATCGTCGCGGTGAACGTGGCGGACGGGGCCGGGTTGGCGTTCGCACGAGGGCAGGCCTCGACGCTGCAGGCGGTGCTGCCGTCGGTGGCGGCGGTCGCGGACACCGGGATGCTCAAGGGGCGCCGGTTCGGGAACATCGTGCTGCTCGGCTCGCCCACCGACCTGCCCGTGGCGGACATGCCGCGGCGGTACTCCTCCGACCCGATGCCGGCGAAGGTCGTGCACGGTGCCGAGCTGCGGTCGTTCATCGCCGGGGCGCCGATCGTGACGGACCAGACGGCGGTGGCGTCGCCGGAGCCGAACCGGAGCGTCTTCGGCGGCTGACGGGCGCGGGCGCGCGCGACCGGGTCGGCTGCGGACTCGGAACGACGACACCGACGTCGTACGACACCGGACTCGTCGCAACCGCGCGTGCGCAACAGTTGCGCACGCTGGACGACGACAGGCGCGATGTCGTCCGACATCGGCGTTGTCGCCCGTTGCGGACGCAACCACCTGGCGGAGGGGAGGCGCGTGGCGGGCGGGCGCCGTGCCTCCAGTCCGGTGTTCGGTGGGCACGCGGAGGACGCGACTGCCAGGATGGTTCTGAACGACCGCGCAGGAGCGCGACCGAGCGAGGGGACACCCGATGACGAACGACGACCGGAGCAACGAGGACCGGACCGGCGACGGCCAGGTGCCGAGCTGGGGCGACGCCCCGCAGCAGCCTGCCGCCGGTGCAGCGCCCGCGGACGACGCACCGCGCTACGGCGAGCGGGTGGACCCGGCGCCGACCTCGACGCCGCAGTACGGCGAGCAGGCCGCGCAGGGCGAGGCCCCGCGGTACGGCTCGACCGAGTACGCCGAGCAGCAGGGCCAGTACGGCCGGCCGGACGACGCGCAGCCGCAGTACGGGCAGCAGCAGCAACAGCAGTACGGCCAGCAGCCGTACGCGGCGGCGGCAGCGCCGACGAGTGCCGGCGCACCCTCGTGGCAGGGCTACGAGGAGCCGAAGCGCAAGAAGAAGACCGTCGGTGTGGTGGCGTTCATCCTCGGGCTCGCGTCCCTGGTGATCGGCGTCATCGGCGGCTGGATCATGGGATCCGCGCTCGCGAACAGTGACGCGCTCTCCGGTCTGGTCCCCACCGACGGGTCCACACCCGATCAGAGTCAGCTGCAGCAGCAACTCATGAACGACCCGAACGTCATGTCGCAGATCGGCGCCGGTGGCGTGGTCGCCGGGATCGCCGCGCTCCTCGGCCTCTGGGCACTCGTCCAGGGCATCGTCGCGATCGCGACGAAGCGCGGTCGTGGTTGGGGTGTGTTCGCGATCATCCTCGCCGTGGTGGCGACCATCGCCACCTTCGGCACGTACATCGGCGTGGCCGCGGCGGCAGCAGTCAGCGGCGCGAACTGACGACAGCGGGAACCCGAACGGCCCGTCGTGCACCAGCACGGCGGGCTGTTCCGCGTCCGGGACGAACTGCGTGACCCCCGTGCGCGTGGCACCGCGCACTCTCGGGTCGGCGTGGTTACCCTCGAACCGATGTCCCTCCCGCCCGACGACCGCCAGCAGCCCGACCGCCTCGACCGTGCCCGGGAACCGCGCCACGCAGCGCCCGTGACGGCCGGGGTCAGCCCGGGCAGCACCTTCGCCCCGATCAGCCTGCGCCCCGCCGTCGACGCCGACGCGATCCAGCAGCGCCTGCGCGACCTCGGGCAGAGCCGCAGCACCGAGGCCCTCGCCGAACGCGCCGAACTCCTCAGGCTGCTCGGTCGACTCGACGAGTCGCTCGTGATCGCGGAGGAGGTCTTCCGGCTGACGATGTTCACCGGGGAGCGCTCGGACAAGGTCTCCGCCCGGATCCGTCGCGCGCACGTGCTGCACGACCTCGGCCGGTACGAGCGTGCCGCCACCGAGTCCGCCATGGCACGCGACACCGCTCGGACCGAGGAGTGGCCGGAGCTCGAGGGCGCCGCCGCCGAGCTCGAGGGCTGGTCGCTGTTCGAGCTGTCCCGGTTCGAGGAAGCACGTTCGGCCCTCTCCCGCGCGTACCAGGCGTTCCGGCAGGCCGGAGCACCGTCGGAGCGCACCGAGGCCCTGCGGACCGCCGTGGAGGCCGCCCTCCGCGCCTCCGTCGCCCAGCCGAAGGACGAGGAACGTCCCCGGACCGCTCGCGAGGTCGCCGCCCGTCGCTCCGAGGAGGACGAGCCGCAGACCCGTGTCGCCGAACCGGTGAAGCAGGTCCCACCGATCCGCCGCCGCGTGCTCGGCGCCCCGGACGCAGCCCGCACGGAGGCCGACGACCTCTGGGGTCGCATCGCCGCACGGGCTGCGCAGAAGGGCCAGGCCGGACGGGGCGACCCCGACGACGACGTGCGGTGACGACGCTCGAGGCGGTCCGGGCCCGGGCCGAACACCTCATGGCAGCGCACCTCGGGGCCGGCAGCTGGTCGTTCGCCTTCGACCACGCGAAGACCCGCGCCGGACAGTGCGACTTCGCCCGGAGGCGCATCACGGTGAGCCGGCACCTGGCCGTGCGGTTCTCCGAGGACGACGTCGACCAGGTGCTGCTGCACGAGATCGCGCACGCGCTGGCGGGTCCCCGCGCGGGGCACGGGCAGCGCTGGCGACGGACGGCGGCGGCGCTCGGGTACACCGGTTCGCGGCTGTACGACGGCCCGGTGGCGAGCGAGCTCGCGCCGTGGATCGGCACCTGCCCGGCCGGCCACGAGCACTTCCGCTACCGCACGCCGACGCGGCCGTTGGCGTGCGCCGCGTGTTCGAGACGGTTCGACGCTCGCAACGTGATCACGTGGCGCCGACGGAGCGAGACCGAGCGCCGAGCTACCGCATGACGACCGGACCGCTCGGAGGCGCGCCGGTAACCCGTTAGCCTGGGCGGATGCACACGGGGCAGCACATCCGGACCGACGCCGGTTCCACCTGGTTCTTCGACGCGGGACGGATCGCCCTCGACTTCGCGCACACCGGTGGGTTCGCCGACGACCCGGACGGTCGACGTCCGCGTGCACAGCTCGGGGAGCTGCTGATGACCCCGGCCGACCTGGACGAGTGGTTGACCGACCACACCGAGCCGATCGACGTCGGAGCGACGGCGCGTGAGCTGCAGGACGCCCGTGCACTCCGCGCCGCGATCGCCCGCTTGGCCGTCGCCGCTGCTCCCGGCCCGGCGTCCACCGCCGCCGAGCGCACCGCGGTGGCCGCGGGGCTGCGCGCCGGCACCGGTCGCACCCGCCCCGCACCCGACGACATCGACACCGTCAACCTGTTCGCCGCGCTGCCGGACGTGCCCCCGAGCCTGCCGGGTGGTCGACGTCGTGCCGGGGCGAACCGGGTGCGGCTCGCGCAGGCGCTGTCGAGCGTCGCACGGGACGCGGTGTCCCTGTTCACCGAGGTCGGCTTCGACGACGTCGCGGCCGACGGACAGCCCACCCGCCTGAGCCGCTGCTCGGCGGACGACTGCGGGCTGGTGTTCTACGACTCCTCGCGCGGGGGCACGCGCCGCTGGTGTTCGATGCAGCGCTGCGGGAACCGGGCGAAGGTGCGGGCGCACCGGGCTCGACGCGCAACGGCCTGACCGTCTCACTGCGTGTTGTAAAGACACGAATTCAAGGATTCGGTGCGCCGAATTCTCTGGCATGCTGGACGGCATGACCGACACGGCGACCCCGCCCACCACCCGTGACCCCGCGACCCCGCGCCGTCGTGGTGCGACCCTCACGCTGCTCGGTCCCGCGTTCGTCGCCGCGATCGCCTACGTCGACCCGGGGAACGTCGCCGCCAACCTCACGGCCGGGGCGAAGTACGGCTACCTGCTGCTCTGGGTCCTCGTCGCCGCGAACGCCAGCGCCGTCGTCGTGCAGTACCTCTCCGCGAAGCTCGGTGTCGTCACCGGGAAGTCCCTGCCGGAGCACCTCGGGCTCCGGATGAAGCGCACGCCCCGGCTGCTGTTCTGGGCACAGGCCGAGATCGTGGCGGCAGCGACCGACGTCGCCGAGGTCATCGGCGGCGCACTCGCCCTGCACCTGCTGTTCGGGGTGCCGCTCGTCGCCGGGGGCGTCATCACGGGCGTCGTCTCGATGCTCATCCTCGCCCTGCACAGCCGTCGGGGCACCAGGACGTTCGAGGTCGTCGTCACCGCGATGCTGGCGATCCTGACCATCGGGTTCTGCGCCGGACTGCTGTTCGCGCAGGTGTCGCCTGGTGAACTCGTCGCCGGGCTCGTGCCACGCTTCCAGGGCGCCGAGTCGGTGATGCTCGCGGCGTCGATGCTCGGCGCGACCGTCATGCCGCACGCCGTCTACCTGCACTCGGCCCTCGCCCGGGACCGCCACGGCGACGTCCCCGCCGGACCCGAACGCCGCCGGGTGCTCGTCGCGACCCGGTGGGACGTCGGGCTCGCGCTCGTCGTGGCCGGTGGCGTGAACATCTGCATGCTCGTGCTCGCCGCCGCGACGCTGCCCGGGGTGTCCGGCACCGACTCGATCCCCGGAGCCCAGCAGGCCATCGCCGCCAACGTGGGGCCGGTCGTCGGCGTGCTGTTCGCGGTGGGGCTGCTGGCGTCGGGGCTCGCCTCCACCTCGGTGGGCTGCATGGCCGGCGCGGAGATCATGCACGGACTGCTGCACGTCCGGGTGCCCCTGATCGTGCGGCGGCTCGTCACCCTGGTGCCGGCGATCGTCCTGCTCGCGGTCAACGCCGACGCGACGATGCTGCTCGTGGTCAGCCAGGTCGTGCTGAGCTTCGGGATCGCGTTCGCGATCGTGCCGCTCGTGGTCTACACCTCACGGCGGAGCGTGATGGGGGCGGACGTCAACGCGATGACCACCCGCGTGGTGGCGGGGGTCATCGCGTTGGTGATCGTGGCGCTCAACGTCGCGCTCATCGCGCTGACGTTGGCCGGCTGAGCCGCGTCTACTCGATGACGCGCACGCCCTTCCAGAAGGCGACGTAGCCCGAGTAGTCCTTGCCGACGCGGTCGAACGACGACGGGATCGGCGTCGGGTACGACCACGCGTTGTCCTGCAGCGCCTGGCCGTCGACGTTCACCGTGAAGTACTGGGTGTCGCCCTTCCACGGGCAGTGGTACTGGGTGGGGCTCTCGGTGAACAGCTCGGACTTCACGCTCGACGGCGGGAAGTACCAGTTGCCCTCGATCTGGATGAGGTCCTCCTGCGGGGCCTCGGCGATCACGGTGTCTCCGACGACTGCCTTCATGGCGTGCTCCTTCGCTCTTCGGGTGACGACCGGAACGCTACGCGCGACGGGTCGATTCCCGCAGGGTGACGAGTTCGCCACCGGCGGCGAGCGCCGCGTGCACCGCCTCCGGCCCGAGTGCGGCAGCCGCCTCGGACGCGCTGACGAGGTGCCTCACCGCTCGGCGCAGTCCCGTGTACGCCGCGCAGGCCGCCGCCGCCTCTGGTGAGGTGTGGTCGATGCCGACCTCGGCGAGCGCGTCGACGACGGCTCCGGCAGCGAGGAGGTCCTCGACCGCGAAGTCGGGTGCGTCCGGCACGTCGGCGGTCTCGCCGGCGGCCTCCGCCGCGTCGTCACCGGGTGCGTGGTGGCGTCCGGCGGCGACGATCGCGACGACACAGCGGTCACCGCGTTCGGCCTGGAGGCGCGTCACGCGTTCCGCGATCGCCCGTGCGTTGCCGAGGTGGCCGAGCACCACCTCCGGACCGTCCGGCAGCTGGGCGGTGACGGCGCGGAGCGCCCGCTGCGTGCGGTCGCCGTGCACCGTCGCCTTGGCCGCCGCCGTCGCCGGCAGGACGTCGATCCAGACGATGAGGTGGGTGTCGGGCGCGATGCGCGCCGCACCACCGATCCCCCATGCGAAACGGACCTGGTACCGCTGCTGCGTGCGTGCTGCCACCCGCTCCACGATAGCCGCCGGGAGCACCCTGACCTTTTCCACAGATGGCCCCTCGTCGGGACTTCGCCACGGTCGGCGACCGTAGGATTCGGTGCCATGGAGATCGCCCCCGCACCCACCCTGACCGGCGACCGTGTGACGCTCGAGCCCCTCGGGCCGGAGCACGCGGACGACCTGCGGGCGGCGGTCGCCGACGGCGATCTCTGGCGCACCTGGTACACCTCGATCCCGGCGCCGGCGCAGGTCGACGACGAGATCGACCGTCGCCTCGCCGAGCAGGCCGCCGGACGCATGGTGCCGTTCGCGGTGCGAGACCGTCCGACCGGTCGCGTGGTGGGGTCGACCACCTTCCTCAGCCCGGACACCGCGAACCGACGCGTGGAGATCGGGGCGACCTTCCTGTCGCGGTCCTCGCAGCGATCGGGCATCAACACCGAGGCGAAGCTGCTCATGCTGTCGCACGCGTTCGACGTCTGGCAGTGCATCGCGGTTGAGTTCCGCACGCACTGGCACAACACGCAGTCACGCACGGCGATCGCAACGCTCGGGGCCAAGCAGGACGGTGTGCTGCGGAACCACTCGGTCGGGCGGGACGGCACGCTCCGTGACACCGTGGTGTTCTCGATCATCGCGTCGGAGTGGCCGACGGTCCGGCTCTCGCTGGCCGAGCGCCTGCGACGGCACGACCGGGCCGAGGGGTCCCGACGCCGGTCGGCCCGGCACGCCTGACCCGACGGCGGCCGGACCGCGCGGTCAGAGTGCGTGGCGGACGGTGCGGTCGCCCAGCGGCTGGACCGGGCGGGCGTTCCCGACGTGCGCGGCCTCGAGGTCGGCGAGCTGGTCCGCGCCGAGTTCGACCGCCCGCTCGAGGACGATCCAGCGCACCCCTCGGTGCAGGGCGGCGTCGTGAGGGAGCCCCGGTAGGTCGCGAAGGACCGCTCTGCCGGGAGCATCGCCTCGACGTCGATGGTGCTCACCCGCCCGGCGCCCGCCGTGGCACCGGCGACGAGGTCGTCGTACGCCGGGTTGTGCGCACCACGCTCGGCGAGGACACCGACGACGGTGAGGGCACCGCGATCGTCGGCGTGCACGAAGTGGAACTCGGCGGCCGAGGACTCCCCTGCCGTGGTGTGCTCGGACCCGGCGTGGAAGTGCACCTGCACGAAATCGAGGTCCGCGCCCGCGATGGCCGTCGTCGCGCCGTCGTCCGCCGTGAACTGCACCGTGTGCCCGTTGTCGGCGGTGATGCCACGCACCGGTCCGGACCCGACGAGGTCGAGCGCCGTACCGCCCCGTGGTGCCGGCAGGTCGATCGGCGACTGCTGTTCCCCGGACGCACAGGCTCGGTACTCGCCCGCGAGGTCACCCCAGTGCTCCGGGGCACCCGCGCCCTCGTACGCCCATGCGGCGCCGGCGTCGTGCGCGGTTGCCTCCGACGAGCTCCCCGCGGCGCAGCCGACCAGGGCGGAGACGAAGAGGGGCAGGACGAGCAGGGGCACCACGGTTCGGTTCGTTCGCATGACTCCGATCTTGACACGTAGCATTTCACATGCAGAACGCCGCAGACGTCTGCGGTGCGCTCAGGGCGGCGTCGGTAGCGTCGGCTCATGCACGTGGGCCTCCGGATCGTCCTCGACGCGCCGGTCGAGGCCGTGCGCGACGCCCTGCTGTCCCCGTCGGTGATGGTGGCGGTCACGAAACCGTTCCTCGTCTACCGGTCCCGCGACCCGCAGGGCTTCCCCCCGCGGTGGGTTCCCGGTGAGCCGCACCCGATCACGGCGAACGCGTTCGGGCTCGTGCCGAGCGGCGACACGCACGTGGACATCGACCTGTACGAGGTCGAGGGCGTGCCCGTGCAGCGCGACAACGGGGGTGGCACCAGTGGCCTCTTCGGGCGCATGACCATGCAGCACCGGATGGCCGTCCGACCGGCGCCGGACGGACGGACCCTGCTGGTCGACCGACTCACCTACCGGATGCGCCCGAGTGTGCTCGGCGTCCTGCTCTGGCCGGGGATGTGGGTCATCTGGCAGTGGCGCGCGCTCCGGATGCGGCAGCTCGCACCGCAGTGGCGGCGACCCCGTCGGGCCGCGGCCTGACCGCCGGACGCACCACGCGCCTCCCGGCCGGCGCGCAACGGGCGTACGCTCGCACCGTGAGCCAGACGCATGAGCCGGCAACCGACGACCGCGTGCACAGCACGCTCGCCACCGTGGACTGGCGGCGGATGACCTTCGACCTGTACCGCCGTGTCCGGGCGACCGCCGATCCGGAGACCGCGCACGCGATGTGGCGCGAGACCCGGGACGCGATGTTCGGTGAGCACCCCGCGAGCCCGCTCCTCGACGAGGACGCCCGCGACTTCGAGTCCCTGCCCGTCCCGGACTACGACCCCGCCTGGCGCTTCCGCGCCCGTGTCGAGCCGGCCGGGGCCCTGGCGATGGACGTCGAGACCGGCACCGACGGCACCGTGCACTTCGACCGCCTCGGGGTCGTGTCCCTGCCCGGCGTCGGGACGCTCGACGTGTGGTCGCACGGCGGCTACGCAGGCGGGGTCTTCGTCCCCGTCAAGGACGCCAGCGCCGGCAGGGCCCGCGGGACGTACGGCGGTGGCCGCTACCTGCTGGACACGATCAAGGGCGCCGACCTCGGTGGCGACGACGGCGAGCTCGTCCTCGACTTCAACTTCGCGTACAACCCGTCGTGCGCGTACGACCCGGCGTGGGCGTGCCCGCTCGCGCCTCCGGGCAACACCGTCGCGGTGCCGATCCCCGTCGGCGAGCAGTACGACTTCTAGGGTGGAGCACATGTCGGGTCTCGTCGCGATCGACGCCGGAGGGCGTGTCCCCCCGTTCGAACAGGTGCGGTCGCAGATCGCCGCGCAGATCGGTGCGGGGTACCTCGTCGACGGTGAACGCCTGCCGAGCGTCCGGGGGTTGGCCGACGAGCTCGGTCTCGCCGCGGGGACGGTCGCGAAGGCCTACCAACTGCTCGAGGAGTCCGGCCTCGTGCACACCGCACGGGGCGCCGGCACCCGGGTGATCCGTCCGGCGGACGTCCCGGAACCGGTGACCGATGCCGCACGCGCACTCGCCGCCGCTGCCCGGGCCGCTGGGCTCTCCGCCGACCAGGCCGCGACGGCACTCCGGGACGCCTGGCCCGCCTGAGGCGCGCTGCCGCGCTGCCGCGCTGCCGCAGTGTGCGAGGTTCCGCGCTCGGTGCGAGGCCGCGCGCGTCCCACGGTGCGCGGAACCTCGCACCGTGGCGTGCGCACATCGCGCGGGCCTCGCACCGTGCGAGGTGCCGGGCCGCCGCCGACCGTCAGCAGTGCTCGAACACGTAGTCGTCGTGGGACGGCGTCACGAGGTCACGGTCGCGCAGGATCGTCATCGCCGGACGGTCGTCGTCCGCGCACACCGACGACCACGACCGGCCGATGTCGTCCGAGTACTCGACGTCGATGACGTGCTGGCCGTAGGCCTTCGTGTAGGCCGAGCACTCCTGGTACTCGACGCACTCCTCGGCGACGACGAAGTCGAACCCCGTGCTCTTCCGCCCGGAGGCCCCGAGCTGCGGCGTGTTCTTCTGCCCGACTGCCAGCCCGTGCTCGTGCCCGACCTCGACCAGGGCACGGGCGAGCGCCAGGTTGCCCGCGCGGGTGAGCGCACCGTGAGACCGGGTCCACGAGTCGAGGTTGTCGAACTCCACCGCGTCGAACCCGCGGTCGGCGCAGCGGGCGATCGACGTCGTCAGGACCTTCGTGATCGTGGACCGTGCCGCAGCCGTGGAGGTGTCGAGAAGCATCTCGTCCGGCCACCCCGGGTCGGAAACGGGCTTCCCGTCGTCGTCGCGCAGCACCGCCGACGGGTGGTCGTCGAGCCATGCGTCGGCGTCGCCCGGCTGGGTCTGGAAGCCGTTCACGTAGCAGATCGAGTACTTCCCGGCGGCCGGGCGGTCCGTGCTGTCCCGCTCGACGATCGTCACCCCGGCCGGCGGCGTGTAGCCCCCGCCGAGCTGGTAGTCAGGGATCCCCGAGGCGGGCAGGTTCTCGTAGGAGGAAGACGACGACCCAGACCCGGTTGCCGCACACCCAGACAGCCCGATCACCGCCACCACGGCCATCGCGGCCGCACCAAGGACTGTCCGTTCTCGCACGCCCAGATCCTCGCACGCTATGATGGACGTACTCGAGGCGCCGATCGCCTCGTGCGTCGTACGGACGCCCCCGAACTCCCGGTCCACGGACCGATGATCGAGCACCTCCCGAAGGTGCCAGGCTTCTCTGCTGCGGCGACTGCGCCAGCCACACCCGTTGGCGCGCATCCCGCCCGCGCGCTGCCCCAGAGCGCGCCCACAGCCGGAGTCCTCCGGCTCGAAAGGTCACCATGACCAACGAAGACATCCGTTTCTCCGACCTCGGCGTCCCCGCGCCGATGGTCGACGTCCTCGCCCAGCAGGGCAAGGAGACCGCGTTCCCGATCCAGGCCGACACGCTCCCCGACTCGCTCAAGGGCAAGGACGTGCTCGGTCGCGGCCGCACCGGTTCCGGCAAGACGATCGCCTTCGCGATCCCGCTCGCCGCCCGGCTCGCCGCGAACCCGCGCAAGCGCCGCGCCGGTCGCCCCCGCGCGCTGGTGCTCGCCCCGACCCGTGAGCTCGCGACGCAGATCGACGCGACACTCGCCCCCCTCGCCAAGGCGATGGGCCTCAACACGACGACGATCTTCGGCGGTGTCGGTCAGGGCCGTCAGGTCGACGCGCTCCGCGGTGGCGTCGACGTGGTCGTCGCCTGCCCGGGTCGCCTCGCCGACCTCATGCAGCAGGGCCACGTGCAGCTCGACGCCATCGAGGTCACCGTCCTCGACGAGGCCGACCACATGGCCGACATGGGCTTCCTGCCCGGCGTGACGAAGATCATGCAGGCGACGCCCGAGCAGGGGCAGCGTCTGCTGTTCTCCGCGACGCTCGACAACGGCGTGGACAAGCTCGTCAAGAAGTTCCTGCACAACCCGGTGATGCACTCGGTCGACGACGAGACCAGCCCGGTCGAGGCCATGACGCACCACCTGTTCGAGGTCGCCGACGCCGACGCGAAGAAGGACCTCGTCCGGACCCTCGCGAGCGGCACCGGTCGTCGCATCCTCTTCATGCGCACGAAGCACCACGCCAAGCGTCTCGCGAAGCAGCTCAGCAGCCAGGGCATCCCGGCCGTCGACCTGCAGGGCAACCTGTCGCAGGGTGCGCGTGAGCGGAACCTCGCGAAGTTCTCCTCCGGCGAGGCCCTCGTGCTCGTCGCCACCGACGTCGCCGCCCGTGGCGTGCACGTCGACCACGTCGAGCTCGTCGTCCACGTCGACCCGCCGACCGAGCACAAGGCGTACCTGCACCGTTCGGGCCGCACCGCGCGTGCCGGTTCCTCCGGTGACGTCGTCACCGTCACGATGCCGGCCGAGCGTCGCGACGTCGCGCAGATGATGCGTGCGGCCGCGATCAAGGTCACACCGCAGCAGGTCACGGCGAACTCCCCCGCCGTCTCGGAGCTCGTCGGCGAGGTCGCTCCGGTCCGCCACGTCGCCCCGGAGCAGCCGGCACAGCAGCAGCGTCAGCCCAAGCAGCGGACGAACGAGTCCGACAGTGCGGGTGGCGGTCGTCGCCGTGGTCGCGGCGGTCGGTCTGGAGGCGCGGCGCAGCCCGCGCGCACCGGCTCGGCTTCCGGGTCGTCCGGTGCAGGGCGTCGCGGCGGTCGTCCCGCCGAGGCCGGCGCCGGCGCGTCGGCCGGCTCCGCCGGTGGGCAGCGTTCCGCTGCCGCGTCCGGTGGTCGCCGCAGTGGCGGCAGCCGTCGCGCGTCGAGCGACACCGTCCGCGGTGGGTCCGCTCCGGTCTGGTCCTCGGAGGGCGGCTACGCCGCCGGCCGTGGTGCCGGCTCCGAGTCGGGGGGCAACCGTCGTGGTGGCTCGCGCCGCGCCTCCCGTCCCGCCGGTTCCGCGCGCTGACGGCTCGCACCGCGCACAGCGTCGACCAACCGCGGTCCCGCCGGTTCCGCGCGCTGATCCGTAACCTTGACGCCCCCTGGGCGCGTTGAGGCACCCGGCGCGTAGGTTCTCCTTCACCGGATGCCGCGCAAGCGGCTGACGGGGAACTGTCCGCTGTCGGAAGGAGAGCCTATGGCTGGGATCGAAGACGTCAAGAACGCCGCTGCGAAGGCAGCAGGCAAGGCCAAGGAAGCCGTCGGGAACGTGACGGACAACGACCGCCTCAAGGCTGAAGGCAAGACCGACCAGGTCAAGGCCGACACCAAGCAGGCAGGTACGAACGTCAAGGACGCCGCTTCAGGCGTCGCCGACAGCCTCAAGAACGAGAACAAGTAAGCCCGGTCCAGTACCGCGCTGCGAAGCCCCCGGTTCCGATTCGGATCCGGGGGCTTCGTCGTGCGCAGGGCGGGTCGACGGGAACGGCTACATGAGTGCGCCGACGGACGCGAGGCCCGCGCGCAGGAGTGCTCCGCGACCGCCCTCCATCTCGTCGGCGACGGCGTCCGACGCGGCTTCCATCGGGCTCATCCACGTCAGCTCGAGGGCGTCCTGCCGGGGCTCGCACGTGCCGGTCACGGGGACGACGTACGCGAGGGAGATCGCGTGCTGGCGCTCATCCGTGTACACCGAGGCGCCGGGCAGCGGGAAGTACTCCGCCACCGTGAACGGCGTCGGGCTCGAGGGCAGCTGCGGGAACGCCATCGGGCCGAGGTCCTTCTCGAGGTGCCGGAACAGCGCCGTGCGGATCGACTCCCCGTACATCACGCGGCCGGACACGAGCGTGCGGGCGATCGAGCCGCTCGGGGACACCCGGAGCAGCACGCCCACCTCGGTGACGACACCGAGGCCGTCGGTGCGGACGGGGACCGCCTCGACGTAGCAGATCGGCAGTCGACGACGGACGTTCGCGAGCTCCTCGTCGGACAGCCAGCCGGAGTCGGGGTCGGGGGTGCGCAGCGAGGCCATGCACCGTGTCTACCAGTCGCCCCGGCGAGTTCGGCGCAAGGCGCGGGGGTTGGGGATGGTTGATGCGTCAACTAAAGTCGTGCACATGATCGATCGCGACGTCGTGCAGTGGACCCGGGACCCCTCCGAGCGGTCGGGCACGCCGCTCCTCGTGACCATGCACGGGGTGGGGTCGAACGAACGCGACCTGCTCGGACTCGCGCCGGCGCTGCCGTCGTCGTGGACCGTGGCGTCACTGCGTGCACCGATGCCGTGGGGGCAGGGGTTCAGCTGGTACCCGCTCGGCACGCCGGGCTCCCCCGCGCTCGAACCGGTCGACGAGTCGGTGTCCGGCGTGCTCGACTGGATCGACTCCGTCGCCGCCGACCACCCGCGGATCGGGCTGCTCGGGTTCTCGCAGGGTGGCTCGATGGCCCTGCAGCTGCTGCGCGCACGGCCGTCGGGGTTCGCGTTCGCGGTGTCCCTGTCGGGCTTCGTCGTGCCGGGGGTCACCGACGCGCGGGACGCCGCCGTGGCAGGGGTCCGGCCGCGGGTGTTCCTCGGGCACGGCGACCTCGACCCGGTGATCCCGGCCGAGGCCACCGCGCGCACGCAGGCGTGGGCAGCGACGAACACCACCGTGACGGACCGCACCTACGAGGGGCTGCCGCACGCGGTGTCCGCCGCGGAGTTGGCGGACGTGGCCGCGTTCATCGGCGACTGACGGCTCTCGACGCCACCAGACGACGAACGGGAGGCGCGGTGCCAGCTGGCACCGCGCCTCCCGTCCGCTGTTTCCGACGTCAGTCGGCGAGGATCTGCAGGAGGTCCTTGCGGAGCTGGTCGATCTTCGCCGTGGCCGCCTTCGCCTGCTCCTCCGTCGCGCTGGTGCGGTACATGTGCAGCACGCCCATGGTCTTGCGGAGCGCCTCGATGAACTCGCGTGACGAGTCCGGGAGGCCCGGCGCCTCGAAGGCCGCGGCGATCTCGTCCGCCTTCGCCTCGGCCTCGGCCTTGCCGGCGTCGGTGAGCTCGAAGAGCGTCTTGCGACCGTCTCCCGTGGAGACGACGAGCTCTTCGTCGACGAGCTGCTGGAGCGTCGGGTAGACCGAACCGGGGCTCGGCTTCCAGGCGCCGCCGGTGCGCTCGGCGATGGTCTTGATCACGGCGTAGCCGTTCTGCGGGCCCTCGGCCAGCAGGCCGAGGATCGCGAGGCGGACATCGCCGCGACGGCGGCGCTCACGGCCGAAGCCGGGCCCGCCGAATCCGGGACCGCCGAAGCCCGGGCCGCCGAAACCGGCGCCGAAGCTGCGACCGAACCCCGGGCCGAAGCCACCGCGTCCGCCGTGGTCGTGGTCACCGCGGTCGCGGCCGGGGAAGCCGGCGCCGTGGTGCTGCCGCGCGCCGCCGAACCGGGGGCCGCGCGGGTGCTGGTGGTTGTTGATGTCGTCGTCGTACATGGGGCGCATGGTGCGTCCTTCCTGGTCGGTGTTCGAAGTTGGCTCGCGATCGGTGTCGTTCCTATCGCGATGTGTTCACGATAGATCGGTATCTATCGCTCTGTCAACCCCGATCTGCGACTGGGCTGGTTGTCGGGGGTCGCGGGCAGGATGGGACGGACCATGACGGACGTGTTCGAGCGCTTCTCCCCCGCCACCGCAGAGTGGTTCCGGGGTGCATTCGACGCACCGACGGCAGCGCAGGCCGGGGCGTGGGACGCCATCTCCACCGGACAGCACGCGCTCGTGATCGCGCCGACGGGGTCCGGCAAGACGCTGGCCTCGTTCCTCTGGTCCATCGACCGGCTCATCAGCGCGTCCGACCGCCCGCCCGTGAAGCAGCGGACCCGGGTGTTGTACGTGTCTCCGTTGAAGGCGCTCGGCGTCGACGTGGAGCGGAACCTCCGCAGCCCGCTGGTCGGGATCACCCAGACCGCCAGGCGGCTCGGGCTCGAACCACCGGACGTCACGGTGGGCGTCCGGAGCGGTGACACCCCGTCGTCCGACCGGCAGCGGCTCCTGCGTCAACCGCCGGACATCCTCATCACGACGCCCGAGTCGCTCTACCTCATGCTCACGTCGCAGGCGCGGGAGACCCTGGTCAACGTCGACACCGTCATCGTGGACGAAGTGCACGCGGTCGCGTCGACGAAGCGCGGCGCACACCTCGCCGTGTCGCTCGAACGCCTCGACGACCTGCTCGAGAAGCCCGTCCAGCGCATCGGACTGTCGGCCACGGTCCGTCCGCCCGAGGAGGTCGCGCGGTTCCTCGGTGGGCGTGCCCCCGTGACGATCATCGCGCCGCCCGCGCAGAAGACCTTCGACCTGCGCGTGGTCGTGCCGGTCGACGACATGGCCGAGCTCGGGGCGCCCCCGGTCGGCGCCGACGCCACCGAGTCACCGACGAACGGGTCGATCTGGCCCCACGTCGAGGAACGGGTGGTCGACCTCATCGAGGAACACCGGTCGACGATCGTGTTCGCGAACTCACGGCGGTTGGCCGAGCGACTGACCGCGCGGCTCAACGAGATCCACGAGGAACGGGTGCTCGCCGCGGCCGGCGACGGGGTGCTCGTCCCGGCCGGCGCGTCCCCCGCGGATGACGGGCTGCCGACAGCCGGTCCTCGTGCCCAGTCCCCGGCCAGGCTCTCTGCGCACGCACGGCCGCCGGCACAGGTGATCGGCGCGTCGGGACAGACCGGTGGCGGCGGATCGGACGCCTCGGTTCCGGTGCTCGCCCGCGCGCACCACGGCTCCGTGTCGAAGGACCAGCGCGCCATCATCGAGGACGACCTGAAGTCCGGCCGGCTGCGGTGCGTGGTCGCCACGAGTTCGCTCGAGCTCGGCATCGACATGGGCGAGGTCGACCTCGTCGTGCAGGTCGAGGCGCCGCCGTCGGTCGCGAGCGGCCTGCAACGCGTCGGACGCGCCGGGCACCAGGTCGGCGAGATCTCCCGCGGAGTCCTCTTCCCGAAGCACCGCGCCGACCTGGTGAACAGCGCCGTGACCGTCGAACGGATGGTGTCCGGCCAGATCGAGTCGATCTCGGTGCCGGCGAACCCACTGGACGTCCTCGCCCAGCACACCGTCGCGGCCGGCGCGATCGACACCGTCGACGTGGAGCACTGGTTCGAGCTCGTCCGGCGGAGCGCCCCGTTCAGCGGCCTGCCCCGCTCTGCGTTCGAGGCGACGCTCGACCTCGTGACCGGGCGCTACCCGAGCGACGAGTTCGCCGAACTCCGACCGCGCCTGGTCTGGGACCGGGTCCACGGCACCCTGACGGGGCGGCCGGGTGCCCAGCGACTCGCGGTCACGAGCGGCGGCACGATCCCCGACCGTGGCATGTTCGGCGTGTTCATGGTCGGTGAGAAGGCCTCCCGCGTCGGTGAGCTCGACGAGGAGATGGTCTACGAGTCACGCGTCGGCGACGTCTTCGCCCTGGGCGCGACGAGTTGGCGCATCGAGGAGATCACCCACGACCGGGTCGTCGTCAGCCCGGCGTTCGGGCAGCCCGGACGGGTGCCGTTCTGGAAGGGCGACGGCATCGGCCGGCCCGCCGAGCTCGGTCGTGCCACCGGCGCGTTCGTGCGCGAGGTCGAAGGGGCGTCCGACGATGACGCCCGCGCCCGCGTCGCCGCCGGCGGGCTCGACGAGCGCGCCGTGACCAACCTGCTGACCTTCCTGCGCGACCAGCGCGCGGCGACCGGGCACGTGCCGAACGACACGACGCTCGTGATCGAACGGTTCCGCGACGAACTCGGCGACTGGCGGCTCATCCTGCACTCGCCGTACGGCATGCAGGTGCACGCACCGTGGGCCCTCGCCGTGGCCGCGCGACTCCGGGAACGCCACGGGATCGACGGCGACGCGATGGCCGCCGACGACGGCATCGTGGTCCGCATCCCCGAGACCGACGCCGAGCCCCCCGGTGCCGACCTGTTCGTGTTCGAGCGCGACGACCTCGAAGCCCTGGTGACGGACGAGGTCGGGTCGTCGGCACTGTTCGCGGCGCGGTTCCGCGAGTGTGCGGCCCGGGCGCTCCTGCTCCCCCGGCGGAACCCCGGGCAGCGCTCGCCGCTCTGGCAGCAGCGGCAGCGGGCCTCACAACTGCTCGAGGTCGCGCAGAAGTACCCGTCGTTCCCGATCGTGCTCGAGACCGTGCGCGAGGTCCTGCAGGACGTGTACGACGTGCCGTCCCTGCTCGGCATCGCCGACGACATCGCCGGGCGTCGCATCCGCCTGGTCGAGACCGAGACGGAACAGCCGTCGCCGTTCGCGCGCTCCCTGCTCTTCGGGTACGTCGCGGCGTTCATGTACGAGGGCGACACCCCACTCGCCGAACGCCGGGCGGCCGCGCTGTCGCTCGACTCGACCCTGCTCGGGGAACTGCTCGGGCGGGCGGAGCTCCGCGAACTCCTCGACCCCGCGGTGATCGCGTCCGTCGAACGCGACCTCCAGCGGCTCTCGCCGGACCGCCGCGCGCGCGATGCCGAGGGGATCGTCGACGTCCTCCGGCTGGTGGGCGCGCTCGACCTCGACGAGATCGTGGACCGGAGTTGGCTGGCGACGGCGGATGCGGATGCAGACCGCTCGGATGCGGCAGCGACCGTGCAGGGTGCGCTCACGGCACTCGAGCGCGACCGCCGCGTGCTCTCGTTCTCGCACGCCGGGGCGACCCGGTGGGCCGTCATCGAGGACGCCTCCCGCCTCCGGGACGCCCTCGGGGTCCCCCTGCCGATCGGCGTCCCGACCGCGTTCGTCGAACCGGTCGCCGATCCCCTGGGCGACCTGGTCGGTCGGTACGCACGCTCGCACGGCCCGTTCTCCGCACAGGACGCTGCCGCGCGCCTCGGGCTCGGCATCGCGGTCGTGCAGGACACCCTGCGCCGGCTCGTGGCCGACCGTCGGGTGGTCGAGGGCGAGTTCCGACCCGATCGCCAGGGGGCGGAGTGGTGCGACGCCGAGGTGCTCCGCCGCATCCGCACGAAGTCGCTCGCGGCGCTCCGGCACGAGGTCGAACCGGTCTCCCCGGACACCCTCGCCCGGTTCCTGCCGGCGTGGCAGCACGTGCACACCCCGGGCGCACGCGGTGGGCTGCGCGGCGTCGACGGTGTCCTGCAGGTCATCGACCAGCTCGCCGGGGTCGCGCTGCCCGCCAGCGCATGGGAGACCCTCGTGCTCCCCGCACGCGTCACGGACTACGCGCCGAGCATGCTCGACGAGCTGACCGCGACGGGCGAAGTCCTCTGGTCCGGCGGCGGCACCCTGCCCGGCAACGACGGCTGGGTGCGGCTGCACCTCGCCGACACCGCGGCGACGACCCTCGCCGAGCCGTCCGGCGACGAGACCACAGAACTGCAGCGCGACGTGCTCGGCGCGCTCGCGGGTGGCGGCGCGTACTTCTTCCGGCAGCTCGGGCAGGCCGTGGGGAGCACTGACGACCAGGCGCTCTCGACCGCGCTCTGGGACCTGGTGTGGGCGGGCCAGATCACCAACGACACCTTCGCCCCGCTGCGGTCGATGCTCGGCGGCAAGGCGAAGAGCACGAGTGCGCCACGGGCCCGGGCGTACCGCGGTCGTCGTCGCCCGACGATGCCGACGCAGTCCGGCCCACCGTCGGTCGGCGGCCGATGGTCCCTGCTGCCCCTGGCCGAGTCGGACGCGACCGTGCGTGCCGCGGCGACCGCCGAACAACTGCTCGAGCGCTACGGGGTCGTGACCCGGGGCGCCGTGCAGGTCGAGGGCGTCCGCGGCGGGTTCGCCGGCGTCTACCGGGTGCTCTCGCGGTTCGAGGAGTCCGGACGTGCCCGGCGCGGGTACTTCGTCGAGGGGCTCGGTGCGGCACAGTTCGCGACCGGGCCGACCGTCGACCGACTCCGCACCTACGCCCGGGACCTCGATGACGACGAGCGCGCCGACCCTGACCGGAAGCGCGAGGCCCTGACGCTGGCGGCGACCGACCCGGCGAACCCGTACGGAGCGTCACTGCCGTGGCCGACCGACGCCCCGACGGACGCGCCCGACGAGGACGAACCGACGGGCGACGCCACCACGAAGTCCCGCGGGCACCGCCCTGGTCGGAAGGCCGGCGCGCTCGTGACGACGGTCGACGGGAAGCTCGCGGTGTACGTCGAGCGCGGCGGGAAGTCGGTGCTGACCTTCACCGACGACCCGGCGGACCTCTCCGTCGCCGCAGCATCGATCGCGGCGTCGGTCCGGAGCGGGCTCGGCAAGCTGTCCGTCGAGCGCGTGGACGGCGCGTTCGTGCTCGAGTCGCCGCTCGGTGCCGCGCTCCGCGAGGCCGGGTTCACCGCCACGCCCCAGGGGGTCCGGCTCCGTGCCTGAGGAACGACGTGCCTGAGGGCGACACCGTCTTCCGCGCTGCACGACGGCTGCACACCGCGCTCGCGGGGAAGGTCCTCACCCGGAGCGACTTCCGCGTGCCGGCGTTCGCGACGCTCGACCTCGTCGGTCGCACCGTGGACGAGGTCGTCCCCCGCGGCAAGCACCTCCTGCACCGGATCGGCGACCTGACCGTGCACTCGCACCTCAAGATGGAGGGGCGGTGGGACGTCTACGCGCCAGGCGACCGGTGGCGGCGACCGGCGCACCAGGCACGGGCGATCCTCGACGCCGAGGGGGTGTCGACGGTCGGCTTCGCGCTGGGCATCCTCGAGGTCGTGCCGCGCGACCAGGAGTCCGAGATCGTCGGGTACCTCGGCCCGGACCTGCTCGGCCCGGACTGGGATCCCGACCTCGCGCTGGCGAACCTCATCCGGGACCCGGAGCGCCCGATCGGCCTCGCGCTGCTCGACCAGCGGGTGCTCGCCGGCCTCGGGAACGTGTACCGGAACGAGCTCTGCTTCCTCCGGGGTGTGCTGCCGACCCGCCCGGCTGCCGAGGTGCACGACCCGGCGCGGGTGATCGCCCTGGCGAGTCGGCTCATCCTGGCCAACCGGGACCGCAGCGCCCGTGTGACGACCGGGGTGGACCGTCCGGGCCGGCGGTTCTGGGTCTACGGGCGGGCGGGGAAGCCGTGCCTGCGGTGCGGGACGCCGGTCCGGCACGGGGAGCTCGGCGACTCTGAGCTCACCCTGCGCGACACCTACTGGTGCCCGCGCTGCCAGACCTGACCTCGCACCGTGCGACGGCGCCTGCGCAGTGTGCGAGGTTCCGGACACCGTGCGGGGTCGCCGGGGTCCCACCGTGCGCGGAACCTCGCACACTGCGATCCGCGCCGCGCCGCGGCGCCGCGCCTCGGCTCGGCGCTGCGCGAGCGACGCCGTGCGAGCGACGCCGCGCGAGACCCGGCGCGGGGCGGGGCGCTCAGGCGGCAGCGCGATCGGCCGGCGAGCGACGACGCAGCGCGGAGTCGAGGACCGCCGGCGGGTTGTACTGCTGGTCGAGCCGCCCGACGTCGGTGCCCGGCGGGACGATCGCGTCGATGCGGTCGAGGACGTCGTCCGTCAGGGACACGTCGGCACCCGCGAGCAGGTCGTCGAGCTGCTCCATCGAGCGGGGACCGATCAGCGCACTCGTCACACCGGGGTGGGCGATCGCGAACGCCATGGCGAGGTGCGTCATCGGGATGCCGGCCTCCTCGGAGAGCACGACGACCTGCTCCACGGCATCGATGCGTCGCTCGTCCTGGTTGTGTCGGAACATCGTCGCCCGCGCCAGGTCGGAGTCCTGCCCCTTCCGGAAGCGTCCGGTCAGCATGCCGCCGGCGAGGGGGCTCCACACGAGGGCGCCCATGCCGTACCGCTGCGCGACCGGCAGGACCTCGCGCTCGATGCCGCGGTTGAGGATCGAGTAGGTGGGCTGCTCGGTGCGGAATCGTTCGAGGCCACGGCGTTCGGACGTCCACTGCGCCTCGACCTGCATCGACGCCGGGAAGTCCGAGCTGCCGATCGCCCGGACCTTGCCGCTGCGGACGAGGTCGGTCAGGGCGGAGAGCGTCTCCTCCAGGTCGACCGTGTCGTCCGGGCGGTGCGCCTGGTACAGGTCGATGTGGTCGGTCTGCAGACGGCGGAGCGAGTCCTCGACCGCGCGCATGATCCAGCGCCGGGAGTTCCCGCGGCGGTTCGGGTCGTCGCCCATCGGGCCGTTGAACTTGGTGGCGAGGACGACGTCGTCGCGGCGGTCCTTGATCGCCTTGCCGACGAGGGACTCCGACCCGCCCTGGGAGTAGCGGTCGGCGGTGTCGATGAGGTTGATGCCCGCGTCGAGTGCGCGGTGGACGATCCGGATCGAGTCCTGCTCGTCGCCGTTGCCGATGCGGCCGTCGGTGCCGAGCATCATGGCCCCGAGGGCGAACGGGCTGACCTGGATGCCGGCCTTGCCGAGGGTGCGGTACTGCATGTGCGGTTCCTCCTGCTGTCGATGGCGTGCTGCGCTCCGGTGCCGTATCGTGGACCGAAGTGGAACGCCCTTCCGGAACTATACGGAACGGCTTTCCGTTTACGCAAGAGTCGTTTCCAGGAGGATCCGTGCGCGCCGACGCCCGACGCAACGCTGACGCCCTGACCGACGCCGCCACGGCGGTGTTCGCGACGGACGGTGTCGACGCGCCCGCGAAGGTGATCGCCGACCGGGCAGGGGTCGGTGTCGGCACGCTGTACCGGCACTTCCCGCAGCGGTCCGACCTCGTGGTGGCGGTGTTCCAGCAGGCGGTCGAGGACTGTGCGAACGCAGCAGACGAGTACGCCGCCACGTCCTCCCCGGACGAAGCGCTCTCCCGGTGGATCCAACGGTTCACCGGGTTCGTCGCCACCAAGCGCGGACTCGCGGCCGCACTGCAGTCCGGCGACCCGGCGTTCGAGGCGCTCCCGGCGTACTTCATCGGCCGTCTCGGCGGAGCCCTCGGCGGCCTGCTCGACTCGGCTGCCGCCGCGGGGACGATCCGCCCCGACGTGGACGCCCCCGTCCTGCTCCGCGCGGTGGCCGACCTCTGCCACGGCGCCCCGGACCCGGCGCAGAGTCAGCTCATGGTCGGGCTGCTCGTGGACGGCCTCCGCTACCGCGCGACGGCCTGACCGACCGGGTGCAGCCGCTCGACCGCGGTGGTCCGCACGGCGTCGGTCACCCGCTCGAGCAGCGGTGACGCCAGGTTCCAGCGCTGCCACCAGAGGGCGACGTCCGCCCGCCGCCCGGGGGTGAGCTCGACGAGTTCGCCACGAGCCAGGGCGTCGAGGCACTGCGCCTCGGGCAGCATCCCCCAGCCGAAGCCGAGCGACACCGCCCGCGCGAAGTCCGCCGAGGTCGGGACGAAGTGCCGTGGGCCCGACGGCGCGTGGCCGAGCACACGGCGGAGGTACCCCTGCTGCAGGTCGTCCGCCCGGTCGTAGTCCACGAGCGGCACCCGGTCCAGCCGGTCCGTCACCCGACGCTCGGATGCCGTTGCGGGGTCCGTGTCGCCGAGGTACCGGGCGACGAAGGCGGGCGAGGCCACCGCACGGTACCGGTCGACGCCGAGCGGCACGGACGAGCAGCCCTGGACCGGATCCGCCTCGGCCGTGACCGCGCCCATCACGGTGCCGGCGCGCAGGAGTTCGGCGGTGCGGTCCTGGTCCTCGCGGTGCAGGTCGAAGACGACCTCGGTGTCCGCCCGGACCAGCGCGAGGGCGTCGAGGAACCACGTGCCGAGCGAGTCGGCGTTCACCGCGAGGGGGATGGACGGCACGACGGAGTCGCCGCCTCCGAGCGCCCGGGCGGTCTCCTCGTCGAGCAGCTGCGCCTGCCGCGCGTGCCGGAGGACGACCTCGCCGTCCGGGGTCGGGCGCACCGGGGTCGTCCGCTGCAGCAGGACCCGCCCGACCTGCTGCTCCATGGACTTGATGCGCTGCGACACCGCCGACGGGGTGATCGCGAGGGCGCGGGCTGCGGCGTCGAGCGTGCCGTGGTCGACGGCGGCGAGCAGTGTCTCGAGGTGTTCGCGCTGCAGACGTGCCATGCAGCGCAGCTTACGCAGCATCAGGAACGTGAGCTGTACTGCATCCGACCGTGCACCTACCGTCGAACCGTGACCGCTCTCCTCCCCCTGCTCTCCGGCCTCGGCACCGGGCTCGCCCTCATCGTCGCGATCGGGGTGCAGAACACGTACCTGCTCCGGCTCGCGGTCAGTGCACGCCTGCAGGTCGTCGCGGTCGCGGTCGTGGTGTGCGCGGTCTCCGACGGGGTGCTCATCCTCGCGGGCGTGCTCGGCGTCGGGGTGGTGGTCGAGCGGTTCCCGGTCGCGATCGTCGTGATCCGGTTCGTCGGAGCGGCGTTCCTGCTCACCTACGGGGTGCTGGCCGCACGGCGGGCGCTCCGGCCGTCGGGCGACACGATGCGTGTCGAGCAGGACGCGCACGACGACGGCGCACCCGTCCTCGACGCGGGCGGGCACCCGGCGATGATCGCGCCCGCGGGTGGACATCGCGCCCCGGTGCACGCGGGCGCGACGTCCGGAGCGGGGCGCGACGCGGCCGAGGCGGTGGCCGCGACCACCCGCGCGGCGGAGGCTGCGGGGCGGACCCGCACCGTGCCTCCAGGCCGGCCCGCCCCGACCATGCGCGCGGCGGTCCTGACCATGCTCGTCTTCACCTGGGCGAACCCGCACGTCTACCTGGACACGCTGGTGTTCCTCGGTTCCGTCGCGAACCAGCAGGGCGTGGACGACCGCTGGTGGTGGACGATCGGCGCCGTGGCCGCGAGCTGCCTGTGGTTCGGCGCGCTCGGGTTCGGCGGGCGACTGCTCCGACCGCTGTTCGCGAAGCCGCTCACCTGGCGGGTGTTCGACGGTCTCGTCGCCCTGGTGATGCTCGGGTTCGGCGCCGCGCTCGCCCTCGGCGCGTAGCCCGAGCGACGGAACCCGAACCGCTACTGCAGGCCCTTGCCCACCCGGCTGTTCCGGCGGCTGTAGCCGAAGTAGATGACGAACCCGACGACGAGCCAGATCACGAACCGGAGCCAGGTCTCGACCTCGAGGTTCAGCATCAGCCAGAAGCACAGCACCGCCGACACGATCGGCAGCACCGGCGACCACGGCACCCGGAACGACCGGGGCGCGTCCGGCCGCGAACGACGCAGCACGATGATGCCGATCGACACCAGGACGAAGGCCGACAGCGTGCCGATGTTGATCATGCCCTCGAGCTTGTCCACCGCCGTGAAGCCGGCGAGCAGCGCCACGACGACACCCGCGACGACCTGCACCCGCACGGGTGTCTGCGTCTTCGGGTTGGTCTTCGAGAACCAGCGCGGCAGCAGCCCGTCGCGGCTCATCGAGAACACGATGCGGGACAGGCCGAGCAGCAGGACCATGACGACGGTCGTCAGACCGATGAGCGAGCCGATCGCGATGATCCCGGCGGCCCACGGCAGGCCGACGATGCTGAACGCCGAGGCGAGGGAGGGCGTGTCCTCCTGTGCGAGGCGCTGGTACGACACCATGCCGGTGATGACGACGCTCACGCCGACGTACAGCAGCGTGACGATGCCGAGACCGATGAAGATGCCGCGCGGCAGCGTCTTCTGCGGGTTCTCGGTCTCCTCGGCGCTGGTCGCGACGACGTCGAAGCCGATGAACGCGAAGAACACCAGCGACGCCGCGGCGAGCAGCCCGAAGACGCCGTACTGCGCGGGCTCGGACCCGGTGAACCAGGACACGAGCGACTGGGTCCAGACGCTGCCCTCGGCGCCCTTCGTCGGCTCGGCAGGCGGGATGAACGGGGTGAAGTTCGCGGCCTTCACGAAGAACGCACCGGCGACGATGACGAACACGACGATCGCGACCTTGATGATCGTGATGACGGCCGAGACACGGCTGGACAGGCGGGTGCCGAAGGCGAGCAACACCGTGAAGATGCCAACGATGAGCACCGGACCCCACGTGAAGCCGATCGGGCCGAGGGCGATGGTGCTCGGCAGGTCCACGCCGAACACCTTGAAGGCCTCGCTGAGGTAGATCCCCCAGTACTTCGCGATGACGGCGCTGGCGGTCAGGGTCTCGAGGATGAGGTCCCACCCGACGATCCAGGCGAGCAGCTCGCCCATCGTGGCGTAGGTGAACGTGTACGCGGAGCCGGCGACCGGGATCGTCGAGGCGAACTCGGCGTAGCACATGATCGCGAGGCCGCAGGTGACGGCGGCGAGCAGGAACGAGATGATGACGCCCGGGCCCGCGAAGTTCGCGGCGGCGTTCGCGCCCACCGAGAAGATGCCGGCACCGACCGCGACGGCGATGCCCATCGCCGCGATGTCGAAGGTCTTCAGCGACCGTTTGAGGGAGCGCCCCTTCTCCTCGGAGTCAGCGAGGGAGGCCTCGATCGACTTGATGCGGAGCTTCGGTGCCATGGGGTGGTTCCCGTCATCGGCTGGCGGCGGACCCCGTGAGGGTACTGGTGTACCAACCCGGCACGCAAATACTGCGGATGGGTTCCGTCCGGCGCTGCGACGCGCGGTGGCGCGTCCGGTGACCGCCTGGAGGCGCGGCTCGCCTCAGGCGGTCCGGCGCCAGTCCGCCAGGAACCGCGCTCCGGCATCGTCGTGGATCACGTCGTCGGGTGCGGTGAGCACCGGGTACGGCGTCGCCGGGACACCGTCGGACGGACGGACGTCGACGTGCGCGACCTCGTGCCCCTGCGCGTGCAGCCAGTCCGCCATCGCGTAGTCGCTCCGCGAGTCGCCCATCGTGCGCCAGGCCAGCGGCAGTTCGCCGTCCTGCGCGAGGAGCTCGAGGGAGCGCTCGGCCCCCATGTCCTTGCCGCTGCGGTCCGACTCCACGTCGGTCGAGATGATCGTCGGGTCGATGCGCCACTGGACGGCACCGTCGGCGTCGGGACGGACGTCGTCGAGCCGGCGGACACCGAGCCCGCGGCTCTGGAGCGCGGCCATCGCCCGCTCGTCGAACTCCGGTTGACGGGCGAGGTACGTCGCGTTCGGCACCTCGACGCGCTGCTCGATCGAGACCATCGCGCGCTTCGTCTCGTCGAAGAACACCAGGTCGGCGTACTCGTCGCGCACGAGCTCGCGCATCTCGTCGGCGTAGTCGCGGGGCAGCGCGAGGTCCTCGGCGACGGTGAGTTCGCCCATGCCGCCTTCGTACTGCGGGCCGATGGAACACCACACGGCGCCCTTCTCGCACACGGCGTGCACCCGGCCGCCCGCTGCGAGTCCGCCGGCCAGGAGCGGCCCCACGACCTCCTGCCGGATGAACGCGTCGCTCCGGCCGGTGTTGAACACGACGGGGATGCCCTCTGCTGCGAGCGCCACGAGGTCCTCGACGATGCTCGGGATCGCGATGGTGCGGGAGACGGGGCTGGCGATGGGCCCGTCGACGTCGAGCAGGAGTCCGAGACGTGGTGCGTTCACGATGTCCATCCTCGCAGCCCCGATCAGCCGCGCGCCGCACTCCGGGCGAGGAACCGGTCGAGGACGTGGCCGATCGCCTCGGGCTCGGGGACGTGTCCCTGGCCCGGCACCTCGGTGTACTCCGACCCCGGGACGGCCTCGACGACCGCTCGGGCCGCCTGCCGCATCCACTCCAGGCCGTCGCCGCCGGCACCGACGAGCACGGGGACGCCCACCGCTGCCGCGACCCGCTCCGGGATCGCGAGGCCGTTCAACACCCGGACGTCACGACTCAGGACGTGCGCGTCGACGACGAGTGACCGCCAGAGCGCACCCTTCAGCCGGAGCGCGGTGATCTGCCCCATCGGCACGCCGAGCACGTGGGCGAGGAACGCGCGGACGGCCTGCGCGCGACGGCCGACCGCCACGTGCTCGTCGAGGAGGTCCGCGAACACGACGTCGTCGGCGTGCGGATCGACGGTCGCGCGGTACGGCGGCTCCCAGAGCACGGCGGCGTCGAGCGGGACCCCGCCGGCGAGGCCGTGCAGGACGACGCCCGCGCCGACGCACAGCCCGAGCGCCGAGACGGGTCCGCCCACGCTGGCCACGACGGCCGCGAGGTCCTCGACCTCGCGGTCGATCGACCACGGGTCGGTGTCGCCGCTGGCCCCACGCCCGCGTCGGTCGTACGTGACGACCCGGTAGCGGTCGCGCAGGGTGCCGGCGAGACCGGACAGGTACGGCGTGCCGTGGTGGTCGAAGGCGCCGCCCACGACGACGAGCGCGGGACCGGTGCCCGCGTCGGACACGGCGATCACCGTTCCGTCGGCGGAGACGACCGTGCGGTCGACGTGCTGGTCCATGGGTTCCTCGAAGGTGGTTCGACCGCGGTGCATCGCAGGCGTCGGGTCCTTCGGGTCTGGTCCTGGCGGGTCGGTTGTGTCGAGCATGACAGCCTGGAGCGCTCCCGTCGACACCCGCAACCAGGGGGAGAACACCGTGTCGTCGTGGTCAGCGTTCCGGGTAGATCTCGCGTCGGTGTCCGGCGTTCACGACGACCACCACCAGCCGACCATCGTCGATGCGGTAGATCACCCGGTAGTCCCCCGCCCGGACTCGCCACTCCGGCCGGTTGACCAGTTTGCGGGCGGCCGGTGGCCTCGGCTGCTCCGACAGGATCACGAGGAGGCCTTCGACGAGGTGGCGCGCCTGCGGTGGGAGTTTCCGGATGGCTCGCGCTGCGCTTGGTCTGACGTCGACCTCGTACGTCATCCCACACCGAGTTCGCGCTTGAGGTCCTCCCACTTGACGTTCTCGCCACCGATGCGGGCGCTCTCCGCCTCGGCCTCTTCGACGGCCCGGAGGTCGTCGAGGTCCTCGGCCGCCTCGAGCAGACGGTCGAGGACGTCCGCGTCCACCACGGCCGCGACCCGTTTGTTGCGCCGCGTCAGGTAGACGGGCTCGTGCCGGGCATCGTCGATGATCGACGCCAGACGGCTGCGCGCTTCGGAGATCGACACTTCGCTCACCTGTACATTCTAGAGCGTTTTGTACAAGTCAGACCAGGGCCGTCGTGCCCACCGACTCCCGTTCGAGCAGCGCCCGCTTGACGTCGAGCCCCCACGCGAAGCCGCCGAGCGTGCCGTCGGTCCGGAGCACGCGGTGGCACGGCACGAACAGCGCCGGGGCGTTCCGGGCACACACGCTCGCCGCAGCCCGCACGGCGTCCGGCCGACCCATCGCCGCCGCGAACTCGGTGTAGGTCAGCACGGCGCCGGCCGGGATCAGCCGGAGCTGTCGCCAGCCCTCGGTGAAGAGCTCGGTGCCGAACTGCCTCACCGGGACCTGCATGGCGTGCTCGACCTCGCCCCCGTAGAAGGCGTCGACCGCCTCGGCCGAGGCGACCCGGCCGTCGGTGATGCGCTCGGGCCGGTGCTTGTCGGCGAGCCGGCCGAGGATGCGGTCGACGGAGTCCGTCCACCCCGAGGCGAGCACCCGGCCCTGCGCGTCCTCGAGCACGGTGAAGGGCCCGTCCGGGGTGTCCAGCGTCTGGATCGTTGCGTCGGTCATCGTTCGTCCTTCCGGGCGGCCTGTGCCGCAGTCGTCATGTGCGCCGCACCGGCCGTCGCGATCGCGCGGTCGATGATCGGTCGCCAGCAGTGCATCGTCAGGTAGCTCCGCCACGGCGCCACCTGCTCCGACCATAGGGAGAGCTCGCGCGCCGTCCCGGGCAGTCCGAGTTCCTGTGCACCGTTCCGCACGGCCAGGTCGCTGTGGAGGAACACGTCCGGGTGGTGGCGGACCCGGAGCGCCACGTAGTCGGCCGTCCAGGGTCCGATGCCCTTCACCGCCAGCAGCCCAGCGCGCAACTCGTCGAGGGACTGTCCGCCGTCGACGACGAGCGACCCGTCGGCGAGCGCCTCGGCGACCCGGATGATGGCGTCGACCCGGGCAGCGGGCCCGCGGAGGACCTCACGTGCCCGTGACGCGATCGTCGCGGCACGGGGGAAGAGCAGCCCGCCGTCGAGCACCGTGGCGGGCACCGGCGTCCCGAGCGCCGCGACGAGTCGGCTCTGCGCGGTCCGGGCCGCCGCGACGGAGACCTGCTGGCCGATGAGCGTGCGGAACACGATCTCGTGCGGGTCGACGGCGCCTGGGAGCCGGATGCCAGGGACCCGCTCCACGGCGCCGGCGAGCGCTGGCACCGCCCCGAGGACCGCGTCGACGGCAGCGGGGTCGGCGTCGAGGTCGAAGTACGAACGCACCCGCGCGACCAGCGTCGGCAGGTCCGAGAGGTCGCTGACCCGGACCCGCAGGTCGATCCCGGTGCCGCGACCAGGCGCCCTGGAACCGGCCGCCCCGGTGTCCGCAGCCGACGCGCTGAACCAGGCCGGGCCTCCAGGCAGGTCCAGCACCCGCCCGTACGACGTGACGCGCCCCGAGGCGTCCGTGCCCACCTGTTCCGTGCCCGGCAGAGCGTGCAACGCGTGCCAGTCGAGCAGGCCCTGCGCGTCGAACGGCGCCCGGGCGGGGAGGTGCACGTGGAGCGCGCCGTCCTCGACCGGCCGGACCACGCGTCGGGCGCGGAGCTCGGAGGGGGTGACGGCGAAGACCTCGCGGACGGTGTCGTTGAACTGGCGGACGCTCGCGAACCCCGCGGCGAAGGCGACGTCGGCGATCGGGAGGTCCGACGACGTCAGCAGACTCCGCGCGGTCTGCGCGCGGTGCGCCCGGCTGAGCGCCTTCGGTCCGGCGCCGAGCTCGGCGGTCATGATGCGGTTCAGCTGCCGCTCCGAGTACCCGACGCGGGCGGCGAGCCCCGGGACGCCGTCGCGTTCGACGACGCCGTCGAGGACGAGCCGCATGGCGCGTCCGGCGACGTCCTCGCGCAGGTCCCACTCGGGGCTGCCGGGTGTCGCCTCCGGCAGGCAGCGCTTGCAGGCACGGAAGCCCGCGAGGTGCGCCGCCGCGCTGGTCCGGTAGAAGGTGACGCCGGACTCCTTCGGGGTCCTGGCGGGGCACGACGGGCGGCAGTAGATGCCGGTGGAGTGCACGGCGGTGACGAACTGACCGTCGAACCGGGCGTCGCGGGAGGCGACGACACGGTAGCGCTCAGCGTGCAGCGCGTCGGTTCCGGGGGAGGACATGGGTCCAGCCTGACACGGGTCACCGACATCGACTGGCGGAAATCGGACGGGGCAGCGGACGGCCTGGAGGCACGGCTAGCGTGGGGCGGGTGACCTCAGTGGACGACGTGGCCGGCCCCGGCGACCTGCGGTACCGGACCGACGTCGAGATCGCGTTGCTGCTGGTGTCCCGGCGGCACCGGTACGAGGGCCGGGCGGCCGACGGCGCCCTGCCGGTCCGTGCGGACGACCCGGACGAACTGCGCGACCACGTCGAGCTCCGCGCCGGGCTCGGGATCGTCGGCGACCGCTACTTCGCGTCCCGGGCGCACGTGCACGCCTCGGTGACGGTGATCGGACTCGAGGCGCTCGAGGCCGTCGGAGCCACGCTCGGCGTCGACGTCGATCCGGTGGCGACCCGGCGGAACGTGTTCCTGCGCGGCGCCGACGTCGAGGCACTCCGGGGCGAGGAGTTCTCACTGCAGAGCCCCGGCGGCGAACCCGTCCTCTTCCGCGGGTACCGACCGGCGAACCCGTGCGCGTGGATGGACCACGAGGTCGCGCCGGGGGCGTTCCGGGCGATGCGGGGGCGGGCCGGGGTGCGGTGCGACCCCGGGTCCGACGGCGTGCTCGCCCTCGGTCCCGCGGTGCTCCGCACGGCCCGCCCGGTCGCGCTCGGGTGAGTGCGTTCGGCGCTTGCTAGGCGGTGAGCGCCGACTCGATCGCGTCGACGAACGCGGGGAGGTCGTCGGGGTTCCGGGACGTGATCAGGCCGCCGTCGACCTGGACCTCGCGGTCGACCCACTCGGCGCCGGCGTTCCGCACGTCGGTCTGCAGCGACGGGAACGACGTGATCGTCTTCCCCGAGACGACCCCGGCCTCGATGAGGGTCCACGGGCCGTGGCAGATCGCGGCGACGGGCGTCCCCGCTTCGACGAAGGCCGAGACGAGCGCGACCGCCTGCTGATCGGTGCGCAGGGTGTCGGCGTTGATCGTGCCGCCGGGGACGACGAGCGCGTCGAACGACCCCGCGTTGACACCGGCGATGGTGGTGTCCGGCTCGAGTGTCTTCCCCGGGTCCTTGTCGCCGACGAGCGTCTGGATCGTCCCGGTCTCCTGCGCCGCCACCGTCACGGTTGCACCGCGCTCACGGAGCTGGTCGACCGGGACGACGATCTCGTCCTGCTCGACCCCGTAGTTCGTCGCGATGACGAGGATCTTCTTGCCGTCGAGGGCTGCCATGGTCGCTCCTTCCGCGGCCCGGTCGTTCCGGCCGCACCGTCCACGGTGGCCGGGAGACGCTGGACGTGTCCGCAGGACGGAGCCGGTGCTCAGCCGCGGATGCGGAAAGCGGACCCTTCGACCTCGACGGTGATGCCGTCGTACCCCGCGACGCGGTAGAGCCCCGCTGTGACGTCGGCCTCGAGTGCCCCGACGACGACCGTTGTGGCGCCGGAGGCGATCGCGGCCTCGAGCCCGGCGGGGGCGTCCTCGAACGCGGCGCACTCCGCCGGGTCCACGCCGAGCAGGGCGGCACCGCGGAGGTACCCGTCGGGGTGCGGCTTGCCGTGGTCGACGTCCTCGGAGGCGACGAGCGCCTCGGGTACGTGCACCCCGGCGGCCCGCATCCGGTTCACGGCCAGGTCGCGCGGTGCACTCGTGACGAGGGCGACCGGCACCCCGGCGTCGACCAGGCGGGACACGAACGCGGCGGCACCCGGGACCTCGAGGATCCCGTCGACGTTGTCCACCTCGGCCGCGATCATCTCGTCGACGATGCGGTGCTGCTCGGCCTCGTCGAGGTCCGGCAAGAAGTGCCGCACGGTGTCGATCGTCTGGCGGCCGTGCGAGAACGCGAGGATCGTCTGCGGGTCGAGGTCGTGCCGCTGGCCGAACCCGGTCCAGGCGGCCTCCACCACGGCGGTCGAGTCGACGAGGGTCCCGTCCATGTCGAAGAGGACCCCGGACGCCACGATGTCGATCACGCGCCCGACCCTAGCGTGCCGACCCGGTCGTCGAGTGAGCAGGAATCGTCGAGTGCCGTCGGGCCACCCGACGATTCCTGCTCAGTCGACGGGGTCGGGGCCCGTTATCCGGCGCGGCTACCCGCGCGCGCGGACGGAGCGGGTGAGGAGGACGTCGCCCGCGCCGCGGAGCACGTGCGCGGGGCGCATGCGGCGCAGCTCCGGCGAGGTACCCCGCACGATCCGCGGGGCGGCGCCACCCTCGAGCACCGGGTCGATCGTCAGCGTCAGCTCGTCGACGAGGTCCGCCGCCACGAGCGAGCCGAGGAACGACGGACCGCCCTCGCAGTGGATCGTCCCGAGGCCGCGCGCCACCAGGGCGTCCCGGACGAGCACGGCGTCGACCTCGTCCGGCGAAGCCGCAGGGCTGCACGGCACGACCTCGGCGACGGCGGCGAGGTCCGCGCCACGGTCCGACGACGCCGCAGCCGCCGACGTCAGCACGATCGGCCGCACGGGCGCCGCCGTGAACACCCGCGAGTCCGCGTCGAGCGACAGCGACCCGGACACGATCGCGAACACCGGGTGGTCGGACATCCCGTGTTCCCGGCGCCAGGCCACGTCGGCGTCGTGCAGGACCATCGGCCCGTAGCCCTCGTCACGCACGGTCCCGGCGGCGACGAGGACCACGTCGGCCATCCGGCGCAGCAGGTCGAACACGCGGAGGTCGTCCGGCCCGCCGAGCGACCCGGAGAGCCCACCGGCGGAAGCGGCACCGTCGAGCGTCGCCACGAAGTTCACGCGCAGCCACGGCGACCCCGCACCCGCGGCGTACAGCGCGAGCAGCTCGTCGTCGGAGAGCTCCGCGACCGCGGGTGGCAGGAGGTTCACGTGTTGTGCCTCGACTCGACCGGCTCGCGCCAGCCCAGGGTCGCCTCCACCATCCGCATCGCGTCGACGCTCTCGACCACGTCGTGCATCCGGACGATCCGGGCACCGAGCATCGCGCTCACCGTGGCCACGGCGAGCGACCCGGCCAGCCGTTCCCCGCGCGGACGACCGAGCGACTCCCCCACGAAGTCCTTGTTCGACACCGCCGCGAGCACCGGGTACCCGAGCGCGACGACCTCGGGCAGCCGACGGGTGAGTTCGAGGGTGTGCACCGTGTTCTTGTTGAGGTCGTGCCCGGGGTCGACGATGATCCGGGAATCGGGGACGCCCGCGGCGAGCGCCCGGTCGACGCGCTCCCGGAGGAACCCGACGACCGAGCCCGTGACGTCGTCGTACTGCGGTGGTGCGGGCAACGGACGGCGGGGCTCGGCGAGCGAGTGCGTGATGACGATCGTCGCGTCCGAGTCCGCCACCACGCGCGCCATCCGCGGGTCGGACAGGCCGGTGGTGTCGTTGACGACGCTCGCCCCGGCCTCGATCGCGGCGGCGGCGACCTCGGGGCGGAAGGTGTCGACGCTGATGGTCACGTCGGACTCCTGCGCGAGCTGCCGGACGACGGGCACGACGCGGTCGATCTCGTCCGCGGTGGGCAGTTCCGGCCCCGGTGCGAACTTGACGCCGCCGATGTCCACCCAGTCGGCGCCCTGCTCGGCGGCACGGACGGCAGCCTCGACGGCACGGTCGAGCTCGAACGTCGCGCCACGGTCGTGGAACGAGTCCGGTGTGCGGTTGACGATCGCCATGACGGCGATGCGGTGGTCGAAGTCGAACGTGCGACGCCCGATGGTCCGGACGGGGTCGCGCAGGTCGGGCACCACCCAGCCGGGTGCGGTGGACAGGGCCGGGAGGCGCGGCTCGGCCCGTTCCGTCGTCATGCGTCCGCCTCGGGGTCGGCTCCAGTGCCCGCACCGGCTCCGGCGCCGGCGCCGATCAGCGCGATCGCCTCGGCCCGCCCGGCGGCGTCCGCGAGGCTGCCGGTCGCCGCGACGGTGACCGTCGTCGACCCCGACTGCCGTTCACCACGGGTGGTAACACACTGGTGCTGCGCGTCGAGGACCACGAGGACCCCGACGGCGCCGAGCCCCTCCGCGATGGTCGCCGCGACCTGCTCGCCGAGACGCTCCTGCAGCTGCGGGCGTGAGGCAGCGGCGTCGAGCACGCGCGACAGGGTCCCGAGGCCGATCAGCCGGTCGCCGGGCGCGTACGCCAGGTGGGCGACCCCGGTGAACGGCAGCAGGTGGTGCTCGCACACGGAACGGAACCGGACGTCCCGCACGATGACGAGCTGCCCGCGTTCGCCGTCCTCGGCGTGCACGGTGCCCTCGCGGGCGATCGCCACCGCATCCGTGCCGATGCCGGCGAAGAACTCGGAGTAGGCGTCGGCCACCCGGGAGGGGGTGCGCTCCAGCTCGGGTCGGTCGGGGTCCTCGCCGATCGCCAGCAGCAGCTCGCGCACCGCGGCCTCGACGCGGGCACGGTCCATGCGTGACGTCACCTGTTCATCCAACACCAGCCACGGCCCGAGGACGCGAGCGGTTGCCGGGCGTGACGTACCCCGGTGAGGCGAGCCGCGCCTCCAGGCCGACTACCTGTGTGGATGCTGTGACACGCCGGAAACCCAGCGTCCTTTAACCTTGATCGGTGAGCGCCCCGCAGACCGACACCACACCCCGGAACCGCTTCGCGACCGGCCTCGACCGCTTCTTCTCGATCACGCACCGCGGATCGACGATCCCCCGCGAGATCCGCGGTGGTCTCGTCTCCTTCGTGACCATGGCGTACATCGTCATCCTCAACCCGCTCATCCTCGGTGGGTTCAGCCAGGACCAGGCACCGCAGGACGTCCTCGGCGGCTGGCTGCAGAACGCGCAGGTCGCCGCGGCCACCGGGCTCGTCGCCGGTCTCATGACGATCGCGATGGGCCTCATCGCGAACCTGCCGTTCGGCATCGCGGCGGGGCTCGGGATCAACTCGTTCCTCGCCGTCAGCGTCGTGCACCAGGTCACCTGGGCCGAGGCGATGGGCCTCGTCGTCATCAACGGCGTCGTGATCGTGATCCTGGCGCTCACCGGCATCCGGACGATGATCTTCACCGCGGTCCCGCCGCAGCTCAAGGCCGCGATCACGGTCGGGATCGGCCTGTTCATCGCGTTCATCGGCCTCGTCGACTCCGGCTTCGTCCGCACCACGAAGAACGCCTCGCCGCCGCTGCAGCTCGGTGAGGACGGCTCCGTGTCGGCCCTGCCCACGATCGTGTTCCTGATCGGCCTCGTCATCATCGGCACGCTCATGGCCCGCAAGGTCAAGGGCGCACTGCTCATCGGCATCGTGGCGACGACGATCATCGCGATCATCCTGCAGGCGATCTTCAAGGTGCCGACCTCGGTCGACTCCCCCACCGGTTGGAACCTCAACGCCCCCGGTCTGCCGAGTGCCCTGTTCGCCGTCCCGGACCTGTCGTTGGTCGGGCACGCGGACGTCTTCGGCGCCTTCACCCGCATCGGCCCGATCGCCGCGTCGATGCTCGTCTTCACCCTCGTCTTCACGAACTTCTTCGACGCGATGGGCACCATGACCGGTCTCGCGAAGGCCGCCGGCGTCGCGAACGCCGACGGCACCTTCCCCCGCCTGAAGTCCGCACTCGTCGTCGAGGGTGCCGGTGCGATCGCCGGTGGTGGCGCCTCGGTGTCGTCGAACACCGTCTTCATCGACTCGGCCGCCGGCATCGGCGAGGGCGCCCGGACCGGCATGGCCTCCGTCGTGACCGGCCTGCTGTTCCTGGCGTCGATGTTCCTGACGCCGCTCACCCAGGTCGTCCCGCTCGAGGTCGCCGCCGCCGGACTCGTCGTCGTCGGTGCGCTCATGGTCGCGCAGGTGAAGGACATCGACTGGACCGACTTCGGTGCAGCGCTGCCGGCGTTCCTGACGATCGTGATCATGCCGCTGACGTACTCGATCGCGAACGGCATCGGCGCGGGCTTCATCAGCTGGGTGCTCATCAAGCTGCTGTCCGGCCGTGGTCGTCAGGTCTCGTGGCTGCTGTACGTCGTCGCGGCGGGCTTCCTGCTGTACTTCGCGCGGGGGCCGCTGGAGGCAGTGCTCGGCGTCGGCTGACGCGCGGGTCGGACGCGGCTCGCGCGCTCCGTCTTCTCCTGGAGGCGCGGTGTCAGTCCGCCAGGTCGCTCGGCGTGGCCTCGTGGTGGCGTCGACCAGCCGTGCGACGGTCCTCCTTCATGGCCGCCTCGAACAGGTGCTTCCGTCCCTGCACGAGTTCGTCACGCGCGGTGCGCTCGAGCTCCTTCGCGAGGGCGTAGTAGCCCTCGTCGTAGTCCTCGATGACCTGGAACGTCCACCGGCCGGCGATGACGTTCCGCCCGACGAGCTCGGTGTCGATCCGGTCGGCGAGGTCCGTGTGCCCCGCCTTCCGGAGCTGCTCGACCGCCTCGCCGAGGTTCAGATCGGCCGTGCCGGTGAGGCGGTGGAAGCCGTACAGCAGCCCGCGAGCGTGCTCGATGACCTCGACCGCGGCCGACAGCGACCCGAGGGCCTCGACCGTGGCGTCGGTCACCCCCTCGGGAACCTGGTGCAGCTCGTCGGGTCCCTGGTCATCATGTGGTTCGTCCGTCATGGGTCCCGTCTACCGGAGTGCGACTGCGGCGGCTCTCTACTTCGTGGCGTTCGGTTGGTGGGTGTGGACAGCGAGGAGGTGGACCGTACGGTTCGCCTCATCGACCGTGAACCAGATCCGTGCGCCACGCTTCAGTTCGTACTGCCGGCGGACCCAGTCGCGACCGGAGTGCGTGACGACACCGAGCTCGCCGCGGAGTGCGTGGCACGCAAGGTCCTCGCTCACCGGGTCCGACGTGAGGCGTTCCCAGGCACCGACGACAGCGTTCCGCTGCGTCGCGACGACGTCACGCCAGCCCTGCTCTGCGGCGCGGGTCACGAAGACGATCGTGAACTCGGTGGTGCGCACCGGTCGCGACACACCGGCTCGCCGTGCGCCCAGCATTCAGGGCTTCTCGACGACGACGGGCTCGTCGAGCAACTCGGGCTCGGTCGTCTCCCAACCGGCAGCGATCGCCTCGGCGGAATTGCGCCAGGCCTGCATCTCGAGCAGGAGCCGACGGGGCTGCCGGAGCGAGAACGACCCGCGGGCGACGTCGACGATCTCGCGTGCGAACTGCTGCTGATCGGCACGGCTGAGCATCTTCAGCCACGGGTACGGGATCGCGAGCCGGTCGTGCAGCGGGAGGTGCTCGTTCACCGTCACCGCGGCGATGAGCTGCGCAGCGATGTCGAGGACCGCTTCATCGTCGTCCGAGCGCTCCTTCGTGGTGAGCACCAGCGGTTTCCCGTCTCGCCGGGTCACCTCCAGAGGCTCCTGCTCGGCCGCGGCGAAGACGTCTTTCGCATGTCTGGACAGGTCGGACGACTGCACGGATCGGCGGGTCCGGGCGGGCGCGAGGAGAGTCATGTCGGAAGGTCATTCAGAACGTGTTCTGAACGCAACTCTCGCTGTTCAGCCGCGACGCGCCGAGCTTCGATGCGACTGTTGCGACGGCCCGATCCGCGACCTAGCATTCGAACACACGTTCGAACGGAGGATCCCGATGATGGTCATCGACACGGCCGCCACGGTGTGGTGGTCCGACGGCGTCCCCACGCGGATGGTCTGGGCCGGACGGCGGTGGCGGGTGAGCGACACACCGACCCGCCTGACGGTGACGCGTTCAGAACTGCCGACCGCGATCACCCACGCGCCCGAGCGCACCGTCGGCTGGCGTTTCCAGGCCACGGCGGACGAGGGGGAGTCACTCGTGGTGGACATCGTCCCGGAAGGCGGCGGCTGGGGAGTCGCCCGGACGTGGACGTGACTGCCCGCGCCCGCTACGGTTCCGGCACGACCAGGTGGGTCGCGCTGCTGCGCGGGGTGAACGTCAACGGGATCACGATCACGAGCGCGGACCTCGCGTCGCTGTTCCGGGATCGCGGGTACCAGGACGTCCGGACGGTCCTCGCCTCGGGCAACGTGGTGTTCACGTCCGACGGCTCGGCCGGCGCTCTGAAGACCGACATCGAGCAGGCGCTCCGTGACCGGTTCGGCTACGACGCCTGGATCGTGCTGGTCCAGCACGAGGACCTCGCATCGATCGTGGACGGCTTCCCGTTCGACTCCACCGAGGACCGGCACGACTACGTGGTGTTCGGCTCCGACGAGGACGCGCTCGACGACCTGCTCGCCGACCTCGAACTCGACGAGTCCGTCGAACGCGTCGCCCGCGGATCCGGCGTCGTCTACTGGTCGTGCCCGAAGGGGTCGAGCACGGACACGGCCTTCGCGAGACGAGCGGGGGCCGCACGGTTCAAGCGCACCACCACGACCCGGAACGCGAACACGCTCCGGAAACTCCTGTGACGCGGGGCGCGCTGCACCACGTCGAGCTGCGCACCGCCGACCTCGGCGTGGCCGAGCCCGCCTGGGACTGGCTGCTCGGAGAGCTCGGGTACGAACCCTTCCAGCGGTGGGACGACGGCCGGAGCTGGCGCCGCGGCGAGGTGTACATCGTGCTCGAGTCGGCACCGCTCGACGGAACACACGACCGCCGGAGGCCCGGGCTGAGCCACCTCGCGTTCCACGCCGGCGACCAGGCCGACGTCGCTCGACTCTGGGAGGCAGCGCCGGACCACGGATGGAGCCGGCTGTACGCCGACCGGCACCCGCACGCCGGCGGCCCTGAGCACCACGCTGCGTTCCTGGAGGACACCGAACGGTTCAAGGTGGAGCTCGTCGCACGCTGAACCGCCCGGCGGCCCCGGCGGGCGGTTGGCCTCTCAGGCGGTCGTCTCGTCGGGCTCCAGGTCGCGGTCGAGCGAGATCGTCGGGATCGACGCCGTGATGACCGACCCGTCCGCGCGGAGCGTGCCCTGGATGTCGGCCGTCGTCGGTGCGCGCCCGGCCATCCGCGGCCCCTGGTGCGGCAGCGGCACGACGGTCGGCTCACCGGCCGTGATGTCCCACTGCTGGTTGTGCACCCAGGCGGTGAAGCCCGAACCGGTCTCGACCGTGAAGGTCATCGTGTCCTGTTCGAGGTCGACCCGCACCCGCGAGCCACGCACCGTCAGTCGGTAGGTGATGCGCTCCCAGTCCCGCGGCAGCCGGGGGTTGAAGGACATCCGGCCACCGTGGTCCCGCATGCCGCCGAAGCCGTTCACGAGGCCGCCCCAGATGCCACCGGTCGATGCGATGTGCACACCGTCGGTGGTGTTGCCGTGCAGGTCGGCCAGGTCGACGTAGAGCGCCGTCTGGAAGTACTGCAGCGCGAGGTCGTGGTAGCCGACCTCGGCCGCCATGATCGACTGCACGACGGCCGACAGGGTCGAGTCGCCCGTGGTCAGGGCGTCGTAGTAGTCGAAGTCACGACGCTTCTCGGCAGCGGTGAACTCGTGTCCCTGCAGGAACAACGCGAGCACGACGTCCGCTTGCTTGAGCACCTGGAACCGGTAGATCACCAGCGGGTGGTAGTGGAGCAGCAGGGGTCGCTTGCTCTCCGGGGTGTTGTCGAGGTCCCAGAGTTCCTTGTCGAGGAACTGGGCGTCCTGCGGGTGGATGCCACGGTGCGGGTCGAAGGGGATCTCCATCGACTCGGCGGCGTGCTCCCAGTCGGTGATCTCCTGCGCCTGCAGCCCGGTCCGCCGCACCATGCGGTCGTACTCCTCCGGGTCGTCGGCCGCGAGCTCGCGGCAGGCGTTCACCGCGAACCACAGGTTCGCCCGGGCCATCACGTTCGTGTAGAGGTTGTCGTCGACGACGGTCGTGTACTCGTCCGGTCCGGTGACGCCGTCGATGTGGAACTTCTGGTCGCCGTTGGACCGCCAGAAGCCGAGGTCCTCCCACAGCCGGGCGGTCTCGACGAGGATGTCGATCGCCCCGCGCTTGAGGAACTCGCGGTCGTCGGACGCCCGCACGTACTGCATCAGCGCATGCGCGATGTCGGCGTCGATGTGGTACTGCGCCGTGCCGGCCGCGTAGTAGGCGCTGGACTCCTCGCCGTTGATCGTCCGCCACGGGAACAGGGCGCCGTGCTGGTTGAGCTCGCGGGCCCGCGACCGTGCCGCATCGAGCATGTTGTACCGGAACCGGAGGGCGTTCCGGGCGACGATCGGCGCCGTGTACGACAGGAACGGCAGGACGTAGATCTCCATGTCCCAGAAGTAGTGGCCGCCGTACCCGGAGCCGGTGACGCCCTTCGCGGCGATGCCGTGGCCGTCGGTACGCGCCGTGGCCTGCGCGAGCATGAAGAGGTTCCAGCGGACGGCCTGCTGCAGTGCGGGCTGCCCGGCGATCTCGACGTCGCTCCGCGCCCAGAAGTCGTCCATCCACGTGCGCTGCTTCGCGAACGTCTCGTCGACGGTCTCGGCGTGTGCGCGGTCCAGCGTGCGGTCGCACCGGTCGGCGAGTTCGCGCGCCGGCACCCCGCGGGAGGTGTGGTAGACGACGTGCTTGGTCAGACGGATCGGCTGTCCCGCCCGTGCCTGCACCCGGTAGACGTGCTTCGCGAGGTCGTCCTCGATCGACGACGACTCGTCCCAGCTGTTCTCGGTCTCCAGGTGGTGCTCGACACCGACGCAGATCGTCATGCCGGAGCTCGCCGCCTGGTACCCGAGCAGGGACCGTCCACCGGTGCTGCGCTTCAGCTTCGGCTCGAGCACACGCTCGGTGAAGGCCTCGGCTTTGCGCGGGTCGAACGCGTTCGCCGCCGCCCGCATCCCTGCGTGGTACTCGTCCTGCACGTCCTGCCGGTTGAGGATCTGGCTCGACAGCAGGATCGAGGCGTCCGCGTCGAGCACGGTGACCTCGTAGTCGATGACGGCGAGGTGGCGGTCCGTGAACGACACCAGCCGCCGCGAGCGGATGAGCACCCGCTTGCCCGACGGCGTCGACCACTCGGTCTCGCGGAAGAGGTACCCGCCGCGGAAGTCGAGACGCCGGGTGTGCCGGAGGATGTCCGCCTCGGCCAGGACGAGCGGCTCGTCGTCGACGTACAGCCGGATGACCTTGGCGTCGGGCGCGTTGATGATCGTCTGCCCGGTCTTCGCGAACCCGAAGGCGTCCTCGGCGTGCCGGATCGGCCAGGTCTCGTGGAACCCGTTGATGTACGTGCCGTACTGCACGCCGCCACGGCCCTCGTCGAGGTTGCCGCGCAGGCCGAGGTACCCGTTGCCGACGGCGAAGTTCGTCTCCGCGACGCCCTGCTCGTCGGGCGCGTACTCGGTCTCGACGAGTGCCCACTCGTCGATCGGGTAGCGGACGCGGTCGAGCGGGTCGGAGGTGATGCGGTTCATGGTGCTCCGTGGGAAGGGAGGGGTTCGTGGGGAGGTCGACAGCGGCCTGGAGGCGCGGATCGCCTCGGCCGGTCGGCCTACGTCGCGCTCGTGGCGGGTTCGGGGAGTTCGTGGACGAGTTCGTCGAGGTCCTGCACCACGACGTCGGCCCCGTGCGCCCGGAGGGCGTCGGCACCGGCACCGCGGTCGACACCGATGACGAGTCCGAAGGCGCCGTTGCGGCCGGCTTCGACCCCGCTCGTGGCGTCCTCGACCACGACGCACTCGGTCGCGGTCAGCCCGAAGCGGCTCGCGGCGTCGAGGTACGTGTCGGGGGCGGGCTTGCCGGCCAGGCCGTCCTGTCGCGCGACCAGGCCGTCGACGACGACCGGGAAGCGGTCGAGGATCCCCGCCGTGCGCAGCACCGAGGTGGCGTTGGCGGAGCTGGAGACCACCGCGACGGACACTCCGGCGGCCATCGCGGCGTCGAGGAACCGGAGCGAGCCCGGGTACGGCTCGACACCGTGTTCGGTCAGCTCGGCGGTGAACTCGGCGTTCTTCCGGTTGCCGAGACCGCACACGGTGTCGGCGTCCGGGGAGTCGTCGGGCGTGCCCTGCGGCAGGTCGATGCCGCGCGACTCGAGCAGGGAGCGGACCCCGTCGTACCGCGGCTTGCCGTCGATGTACGCGAAGTAGTCCTGCTCCGTGTACGGGTCGACGCCGTGCGCCGCGAGGTACGGCGTGAACAGTCGGCTCCAGGCACGCATGTGGACGTCAGCGGTCGGGGTGAGGACACCGTCGAGGTCGAACAGGAGCGCTCGCTGGTCTGCGAGTCGCGCTGGTGTGCGCCGGTCCGGCGTCGTCATGTGGTGCCCTCCGGGGACGGTGTCGTCGACGTGCTTCCGGACGAGTCTAGGACCGCTCCAGGCGCGGTGTTCAGGCGCGCCGCCCGCTGTGGAAAGAGTTCACACAGTCGTTCGATGTGGAGGGATCACCCCTGCAGCCGCGCCGCGGCGACGGCGGCGTCGACATGGTCGAGGACCGCACCGATGCCCTGGGCCGGACCACCCACCCGGGTGACGTGCCTGCGGGTCGTGAGGAACGCCTCCAGGCCGACCGCCACGTCCACCATCCGATCGCCGCCCAGATCACCGTGGACGCCGGGTCCGGAGGCGGCCCGCGCGGCGAAGCGCCGGTCCGCCTCGGCCGGGTCGGCGTCCAGCGCGCACTCCACGAACACCGCGCCCTCGTCCCCTGCGAGCGCCGCGAGCTCGTCGACGAACGCAGCGCTCCGCGCGTACTGCGGCACGATCACGTCCCGGCCGGAACGGAGGTGCGCGCGCATCGCCGCCATCGCCATCTCCCGGGCGACGATGCCCGCCGGGCGGAGCGCGTCACGCCAGCCGCCGATCATCGCCCGCAGCACGTCGATGTCGAACGCGACGACGGCCATGCCCCGATGCTGCCAGCAGCAGCCCGCACCGGCTACCGTCGGGGCATGACCGGACAGGCTGGAGCCCTGCGCATCCGAGCCGTCGCAGTGGCCGTGCGGGGGGACGAGGTGCTGGTCGTCCTCCGCCAGCGCGACGGACGGTCGTACGCCGTGCTGCCCGGCGGTGCGGTCGAGGCCGGGGAGACTCCGCAGGAGGCGTGCCTGCGCGAGCTCCGTGAGGAGACCGGCCTCGACGGGGTCGTCGAGGAGCTGCTGCCGGTCGGGGTCGACCGCGACGCCCCCGCCGTGTACCTGCGGGTCCACGTGACGGGCGACGAACCGGCCCTGGGGCCGAACTCCCCGGAGGCCCGACGCACGACGGCGGAGAACCGCTACCGTCCGACGTGGGTGGGCATCGACACGCTCGGGGACGTCGGTCTCGTCCCGGCGCGAGCCGTGCGCGCGGTCAGCGCAGCGTCCCGACCCACTCCTCGATCGCCGCGCTGATCTGCTGCCGGGCGTCGGCACGGGAGATCGTCGCCGTGTCGTCGCCGGGCTGGGCGCCGTACGCACCGAAGTCGGCGTGGTTCGACCCCTGGATCTCCGTCATCGTCGCGTTCGACGGCAGGAGGTGCCGTGCGGCGTCGACCTTCGCCGGGGTGGAGAGGCCGTCGCGAGATCCGGACACGCTGAGCACGCTGATGTACGAGCGGCTGATGTCGTTCGCGCAGTAGCTCCCGAGCAGGAGCAGGCCGTCCGCGTCCGGGGCGAGCTGGCAGGCACGCACACCGCCGAGCGAGTGTCCACCGACGGCCCACCGCGTGACGGACGGGGCGTGCGCCTCGAACGTCGAGAGCGGACGGGTGTCGAAGAAGGCGAGGTGCAGTGTCGGCTTCGTGATGACCACCGTCGTGCCGGACGCCACCACCTGCCGGAACGTCGCCATGTACGCGTACGGGTCGACCTTCGCCCCGGGGATGAACACGATCCCGACACCGTTCGCGGTCCCGGTCGGGGTCATCACGACGGAGTCACCGGCGTCGCGGACGGACACGCGGTCGTCCCGCCAGACCTGCAGCGCGGCGCTGCGGGTGCCCTGCATGACGATGTTGGCCCAGACGAGGAACACCACTGCGATCAGGACGACCACGGCGACGACCCCCGCGGTCCAACGGAGTGCTCGGTTCACGGTCGTCCTGCTTCCTCCGGCCGACGGGCCGTGACGGTCAGCCAGCGCTCGTCGGCGCCGGGGCGGGTGGTGTCCCGGACCACGACGTCGGTCCAGCCGGCTCGCTCGACGACGGCGGTCAGGTCCTGGTCGGTCCAGTAGGTGAAGTGCCGGGCACGGTCGAGCTTGCGGGTGCTCCAGGCATCGCCGTCGCCGTGCTTGAACGTCGCGGCCAGGACCCCGCCGGGGCGGACGGCCTCGCGGGCGCGTTCCAGCACGGTCGGGAGCAGCTCGCGCGCGACGTGCAGCAGGACCGCGTTGGCGAACACGGCGTCGTACGGGCCGCCGAAGTCGTCCGACCGGACGTCGAGGACGCGTGCCGTGTGCCCGTCGGCGTGGAGCGCCTCGACGAACGAGTGCGCGCCGTCGGTCCGGTCCACCACGAGTCCGGCGTCCTCGAGCGCGAGGGCGTCACGACCGGGTCCCGAACCGAGTTCGAGGACGTGGGACCCCGGCGTGACCAGCGCGACCAGGTCGTCGACGAGGCCGGATCGGTGGCCGTCGGTGCGGTCGGCGTACTGCTCGGCGCCGTGTTCGTACGCGGCGAGGGTGCGTTCCGCCGTGAGGTCGCGGCGCATGAGGACCTCGTGCCGGCCGTCCGGCAGCGGGTCCCCGGGCCCGTCGGCGACGAGGAAGCCGTTCCGCTCGTAGGTCCGACGGGCGGCTGCGTTGTCGGGCATCACGGAGAGCTCGAGCGTGTGCGAGTCGGCCCCGGCGGCCCATCCGACGACCGCGCGGATCAGGTCGGTCGCGACACCGCGGCCGCGGGCGACCGGGTCGACCCACATCGAGATGAGTTCGGTGGTCCCGGGTTCGTCACCGGGGACGCCGCTCGCCATGCCGATCGCCGCCGAGCCGTCGTACGCCACCAGGTCGAGCGCTCCCGGGATCGAGAGCCGGGTCCGCCACCGGTGCTCCGGCGCGTCCGCCCAGTCGTCGAGCGTGGACCCGAACGCGTCGGGGGCCTCGGCGAGCGCCGCCAGGCGGACCGGGCGCCAGGTCTCCCAGTCGTCCGCCGTCACCCGGCGCAGCTCGATCGTCACGCCCCGACGCTACCGCGGAGGTCGCGGGCGCGGGGTGGACGGGTGGCGGACGCGTCGAGTGAGCAGCAATCGTCGAGTACCGCACCGCGCACCCGACGATTACTGCTCAGTCACCGTCCCGCCGTCAGGGCCCGGGCGTGGCGCCCACCCGCGACAGCGGGTACCGGCGGTCGAGCCACGGGTCCAGCACGGTGGCCTTGAGGAACCGGGACAGCAGCGACCCTGCGGCCCAGTACGCGGGCACGACGAGGAACACGACCCACGGGACCACGTCGGTGGCCACCAAGGCGACCGCCGCCAACGTCACCAGTACCCCGACCCCCGTGTACAGGTGCTGCCATCCACGGATGAACGCATCGCGCTGGGCCTGCTCCGAGGACGTCCGCTCGTCGAGTCCTCGGACCTCGGGCCCGAGCGTTCGCTCGCCCGCATCGTCGACGGCGAACAACTCCCGTACGGGCACCTCCAGCGCACTCGCGATGGACGACAGCGACTCGAGGCTGGCGTCGCTCCCGCGCTCGATGCGCTGCACGGTGCGCACTGCGATCCCACTCGCCTCGGCAAGGCGTTCCTGCGTCCATCCACGGTGTCGTCGCAGCTCAGCGATCCGCATCTCGTTCATGCCCAGAACACTAGGGAAGCGTCCGTCCCCGGACCACGACACGGCCACGACAGCCGCACGACACGCACCCGCCACGGGCTCGACACACGCCCGCCACGGGCCCGCCAGCGTGCTCATCCCGCGGGACTGAACCGGTACCCCATGCCCGACTCCGTCACCAGGTACCGCGGGTGCGACGGGTCCGGCTCGAGCTTCCGCCGCAGCTGCGCCATGTACAGCCGCAGGTACCCGGAGTCGTTGCCGTGCGTCGGTCCCCACACCTCGGTGAGCAGCATCTCGCGCGTCATCAGGCGATCGGGGTTCGTGACGAGGACCTCCAGGAGCCGCCACTCCGTCGGGGTCAGTCGGATGGCCGGGCCGGACGACGGCGTCACCTGCTTCGCGACGAGGTCCACCACCAGGTCGCCGACCGACACCGTCGGCGTCGCACCAGCGGCAGACGCCGCCGCGACCTGCCGCCGGCCGAGGGCACGGAGCCGCGCGAGCAGTTCGTCCATCTGGAACGGCTTCGTGACGTAGTCGTCCGCGCCGGCGTCGAGCGCGTCCACCTTGTCCGACGAGTCCGTCCGACCGGAGAGCACGAGCACCGGCACCTGCGACCACGCGCGCACGCCCTCGAGCACCCCGATGCCGTCGAGCCGCGGCATCCCGAGGTCGAGCAGCACGAGGTCCGGCCGCTCGGTGATCACGGCGTCGATCGCGGCGCGGCCGTCGCGGGCGGTGACGACGTCGTAGCCCCGGGCGGCGAGCGTGACCGCGAGCGCCCGCACGAGCTGGGCGTCGTCGTCGACGATCAAGACCTTCATCGCACTCGGCCCTTCATCGGATCTCCACTCCCAGGTGTCCGGCGATCGGCAGCCGCACGACGACGGTGAGCCCGCCGCCGGGGGTGTCGTCGACCTCGATGGTCCCGCCCATGCCCTCGGTGAACCCGCGGGCGAGCGCGAGTCCGAGCCCGAGACCCGTGTCGTTGTCGGTGTCGCCGAGGCGCTGGAACGGCTGGAACACCTCGCCGCGACGGTCGTCCGGGATACCGGGGCCGTGGTCGGCGACGCGCAGCTCGACCCCGCCGCCGAACGCACTCGCGGCGACCCGGATCCGGGTGCCGACGGGAGCGTACCGAGCGGCGTTCGCGAGCAGGTTCACGACGACGCGCTGCAGCAGGACGGCGTCGGCGAGCACCTGCGGCAGCTCCGCCGGCAGGTCGAGGTCCACGTCGTCCGGTCCGAGTTCGAGCTCGTCCAGGGCCGGCGCGACGACCGTCTCGATCGCGAGTGCCACCGGCGCGACGGCGAGCACCCCGGCCTGCACACGGCTGACGTCCAGCAGGTCTGCCAACAGGACAGCCAACTGACGCAGGCTCTCGTCGGCGGTCGCGAGCAGTGCCTCCCGATCGGTCTGCGACAGCTCGATGTCGGACGCACGCAGCGTCTGCACGGCGGCCGAGGCGGCCGCGATCGGCCGCCGCACATCGTGTCCGACAGCCGCCAGGATGGCGCTCCGCACGCGGTCCGCCGCGGCGATCCGCTCCGCGTCGACCGCCGCACGGGTGAGGTCACGGTGCTCGACGGCGGCGTCGAGCTGCTGCTCGACGACCCGCAGGAGCCGACGCTGGGTCGGGTCGTCGGGTGCGCCAGCGAACTCCAGGACGGCACCGGACTGGAGGCGCGTGGCCGCGTCCGGCACGTCGCCGAACGTCCCCGACGCGGCCGGGACGTCGTCGCCCTGCCGGATCCGGACGCCCGCGAAACCGAAGGCCTCGCGCGTCCGGTCGAGGAGTGCCTGCAGGGCGTCGTCCCCGCGGAGCACGCTCCCGGCGATCCCCATCAGGAGGCCCGACTCGGCCGCAGCACGCCGGGCAGCACGCGAGCGACGAGCCGACCGGTCCACGACGAAGCTCACGAGCACGGCGCTTATCACGTACATGACGAGGGCGACCAGGTGCCAGGGCTGCTGCACGGTGACCATGTGCAGGGGTTGCACGAAGAAGAAGTCGAGGCTCAGCCCGGACAGCACCGCCGCGAACACCGCCGGCCACATCCCGCCCACGAGCGCCACGACGAGCACGAGCAGTTGGTACGCGAGCACGTCGACGGTGATCGAGTCCGGATCGGTGCTGAACGACAGCAGCCACGTGAGCAGCGGGCCGGCCACCAGGGAGAGCACGAACGCGGCGACGATCCGGCCGCGGGACAGGCTGCCGCCGAGCTTGGGCAGGGCGAAGCCCCCGCCGGCCCGCTCGTGCGTGACGACGTGCACGTCGATGTCGCCGGACTCGCGGATCACCGTGTTGCCGATGCCCGGTCCCGTGGTGGCCGCGGCGAGACGGCTGCGGCGGCTCACCCCGATCACGATCTGCGTCGCGTCGATCGACTTCGCGAACCGCACCAGCGTCGTGGGGACGTCGTCGCCGACCACCTGGTGGTAGGTCCCGCCGAGCTGTTCGAGCAGGGTGCGCTGCTTCCCGAGGGCACCGGGGTGACGCTCGCGGAGGCCGTCGTTGGTCGTGACGTGGACGGCCGCGAGTTCACCGCCCGCGCTCCTGGCGGCGATGCGCGCACCGCGGCGCAGCAGTGTCTCGCCCTCGGGTCCGCCGGTCAGGGCGACGAGCACGCGTTCCCGGGTCTCCCAGCGGTGGTCGATGCCGTGCTCGGCGCGGTAGGCCTTGAGTGCGTCGTCGACCTCGTCGGCGAGCCAGAGCAGCGCGATCTCCCGCAGGGCGGTGAGGTTGCCGAGCCGGAAGTAGTTCGACAGCGCCGCATCGATCCGGGCGGCCGGGTACACCAGGCCGTCCGAGAGTCGTTCACGGAGCGCCGCGGGTGCCAGGTCCACCACCTCGACCTGGTCGGCCGCACGCACCACCGCGTCCGGGACGGTCTCGCGCTGGACGGTGCCGGTGATCTCGCGGACCACGTCGCCGAGGGACTGCATGTGCTGCACGTTCACGGTGCTCACCACGGAGATGCCGGCGGCGAGCAGTTCCTCGACGTCCTGCCAGCGCTTCTCGTGGCGGCCGTCGGGGGCGTTCGTGTGCGCGAGTTCGTCGACCAATGCCACGTCGGGGGCCCGGCGGAGGACCGCTTCGAGGTCCATGTCGTCGAGCTCGACCCCGCGGTGTTCCACCACACGGCGTGGCACGACCTCGAGCCCGTCCACCAGCGCCGCGGTGGCGGCCCGGCCGTGGGTCTCGACGACGGCGACGACGACGTCCCGGCCCTCGTCGAGCAGGCGGCGCCCCTCTTCGAGCATCGTGAACGTCTTGCCGACACCGGGCGCCGCACCGAGCAGGACCCGCAGCTTCCCGCGCTTCACGTGCTCATCCTCTCGCGTGTGCGGTTGCGGGGCATCCGATCGACTGATATTCTCCTCGTAACGGTTCCCACCAAGGCTCGAGCTCCGGCTTCCTCAAATCGGGTGGGACTGCACCGCCCCGCGTCGTTCCCCGGCGCGGGGCACTCTTCTTCACCGCTCACGTCGCGCGGCTGGCGGGCCTGCCGAAGCGCACCCCCGTGCACTCGCTCGAGCTCCTGGCCCACCTCGCCGAGACCGTCGGCCCGTGCGATCGCCACGCCGCCGCCGTCCGGCGCCTCGTCGACGAGCACGACGACCTGGTCGTCGGTATCGGCGGGCGCCCGACCTGGGCAGCGGCGTGACGGCACGGTCAGGACGCCTTCGCGAGCGCCAGGTTCAGCTCGAGGACGTTCACCACGGGCTCACCGAGGAACCCGAGCTGCCGGGCCTCGGTGTGCTGCTCGACGAGCTTCCGCACCGCCGACTCCGACAGGCCCCGGGCCGAAGCCACCCGGGCGACCTGCTGCTCCGCGTAGGCCGGGCTGATGTCGGGGTCGAGACCGGAGCCCGATGCCGTCACCGCATCCGCCGGCACGTCGGACACGGGCACACCGTCGGCCTTCGCGATGTCCGCGCGCCGCGACTCGATCGCCTTGCGGAGGTCCGGGTTGTTCGGCCCGAGGTTCGAGCCGCTGGACGCGTTGGCGTCGTAGCCCTTCTCCCCCGCGGCGCTCGGCCGCGACTGGAACCACTCGTCAGCGGACTTCCCGTCGAAGGACTGCCCGATCAGGGACGAGCCGACGGTCGTGCCGTCGGACGAGGTCACCATCGAGCCGTTGGCCTGGTCGTGGAACGCGGCCTGGCCGACACCCCACACCGCGAGCGGGTAGGCGATGCCGAGGACGACGGTGCTGAGCAGGGTGAGGCGGATCGCCACACCCGTGGAACGGAAGGTGGATCGTGCAGATGCCATGACTAGAACCCCGGGATGAGACCGACGACGAGGTCGATCAGCTTGATGCCGATGAAGGGGACGATCACGCCGCCGACCCCGTAGAGGAGCAGGTTGCGGCCGAGGATCGACGACGCGGACGCCGCGCGGTAGGCGACCCCGCGGAGGGACAGCGGGATGAGTGCCACGATCACGAGCGCGTTGAAGACCACCGCCGACAGGATCGCGGACGACGGACTGTGCAGGCCCATGATGTTCAGCGCTCCCAGCCCCGGGAACGCGAGCTGGAACATCGCCGGGATGATCGCGAAGTACTTCGCGACGTCGTTGGCGATCGAGAACGTGGTGAGTGCTCCGCGGGTGATGAGGAGCTGCTTGCCGATCCGGACGACGTCGATGAGCTTCGTCGGGTCCGAGTCGAGGTCGACCATGTTGCCGGCCTCCTTCGCCGCGGTCGTCCCGGTGTTCATCGCCACGCCGACGTCCGCCTGCGCCAGGGCCGGGGCGTCGTTGGTACCGTCGCCCGTCATCGCGACGAGGTTGCCGCCCTCCTGCTCGCGCTTGATGTACGCGAGCTTGTCCTCCGGCGTGGCCTCGGCGAGGAAGTCGTCGACCCCGGCCTCGGCGGCGATCGCGGCAGCCGTCCGGGGGTTGTCGCCGGTGATCATCACCGTGCGGATCCCCATCTCGCGCATCTCCGCGAACCGGGCGGCCATGCCGTCCTTGACGACGTCCTTGAGGTGCACCACGCCGAGCAGCGACACGGCTCCGGACGGGTCACGCCGTGCGACGACGAGCGGAGTGCCGCCCTCGTCCGAGATGGCGACGACGGTCTCGTCGATCGCCGTGGCGACACCGGCCGAGGCGGTTCCGGCCCAGGCGAGCACAGCCGCTGCGGCACCCTTGCGGACCTGGGTGCCGTCGGCCAGGTCGACCCCGGACATGCGGGTCTGCGCGGTGAACGGCACCTCGGTCGCCCCGGTCGGCAGTCCGGTCGTCACACCGGCGGCCGCGGCGAGCTCCACGATCGACCGGCCCTCGGGGGTCGAGTCAGCAGCGGACGACAGGGCGGACGCGGCGAGCAGGTCCTCCTCGCCGACGTCGGCGATCGGCACCACGCGGGACGCCCGACGGTTGCCGTACGTGATGGTGCCGGTCTTGTCGAGCAGCAGCGTGGTGATGTCGCCGGCCGCCTCGACCGCACGGCCCGACATCGCCAGCACGTTGTGCTGCACGAGGCGGTCCATGCCGGCGATGCCGATCGCCGAGAGCAGCGCGCCGATGGTCGTCGGGATCAGGCACACGAGCAGTGCGATGAGCACCGGGATGCTGACGGTCGCACCGACGAGCCCCGCGATCGGCTGCATCGTGAGGCAGACGATCACGAAGACGATCGACAGCGACGCGAGCAGGATGTTCAGTGCGATCTCGTTCGGTGTCTTCTGCCGCGCGGCCCCCTCGACGAGCCGGATCATCCGGTCGATGAAGGTCTCGCCGGGGGTCGAGGTGATCCGCACGACGATGCGGTCGGAGAGCACCCGGGTGCCGCCGGTGACGGCGCTGCGGTCGCCGCCGGACTCGCGGATGACGGGCGCTGACTCACCCGTCACCGCGGACTCGTCCACCGAGGCGATGCCGTCGACGACGTCGCCGTCCCCGGGGATGACCTCGCCGGCGACCACGACGACGACGTCGCCCTTGGCGAGGTCGACCGAGGCGACGTCCTCGGTCTCGTTGCCGGTCGCCGCGGCGTCGCTCGCCTCGTACCGGAGCACGCGTCGGGCGGTGGTGGTGGAACGGGTCTTCCGCAGGGTGTCGGCCTGCGCCTTGCCGCGGCCCTCGGCCACGGCCTCGGCGAGGTTCGCGAAGACGACGGTGAGCCAGAGCCACACGGCGATCGCGATCGTGAACGCGGACGGCTCGACGAACAGCGAGACCGTGGTGAGCGCGGCGCCGACCTCGACGATGAACATGACGGGGTTCCGCCACATCAGTCGCGGATCGAGTTTCCGCAGGGCGCCCGGGAGGCCCGCCACCAGTTGGCGGGGTCCGAATGCGGACGAGCGGGTGGCCGGCTCCACTGCGGTGCGCGGTTCCGGCTCGGTGGTCACGGTCATGACAGTCCTTCTGCGAGCGGGCCCAGTGCGAGCACCGGGAAGTAGGTGAGTGCGGTGACGATGACGGCGACGCCGCCGAGCAGCCCGATGAAGAGCGGGCGGTGGGTGGGCAGCGTGCCGACGGTCTCCGGAACCTTGTCCTGCGCGGCGAGCGACCCGGCGAGCGCCAGGACGAACACCATCGGCACGAACCGGCCGAGCAGCATCACGACGCCGAGCGCGGAGTTCATCCACGTCGTGTTCGCGGTGAGGCCGCCGAACGCCGAGCCGTTGTTGTTCGCACCCGAGGTGAACGCGTAGAGCAGCTCGGACAGGCCGTGGTTGCCGGGGTTGAAGATCGACGTGCCGATGACCTGCTCGCGGACACCCGGGATCACCAGGGAGAGCCCCGTGGCGAGCAGCACGAGCGTCGGCGTGACGAGGATGTACAGCGCGGCGAAGGTCATCTCGCGGGCACGGATCTTCTTGCCGAGGTACTCCGGCGTCCGACCGACCAGCAGGCCGCCGATGAACACCGTGATCACGGCGAGCACGAGCATGCCGTAGAGCCCCGAGCCGACGCCGCCGGGCGAGATCTCGCCGAGCATCATGTTGAGGAGCGCCATCATCCCGCCGATCGGCGTGAAGCTGTCGAACATCCCGTTCACGGCGCCGGTCGAGGTCGCGGTCGACGTGGTGCCGAAGAGCGTCGTGCCGAGGATCCCGAACCGGACCTCCTTGCCCTCCATCGCGGCACCGGCCGCGTGGGTGGCCGTTCCCGCCCCGGCGAGTTCGAACGCGGACATCACCGAGAGCGAGACCAGGAAGATCGTGCCCATCACGGCGAGGATCGCGTAGCCCTGCCGGTCGTCGCCCACCAGGCGCCCGAAGGTGCGCGGCAGCGAGAACGGGATGACGAGCATGAGGAAGACCTCGACGAGGTTCGTCCACGCCTGCGGGTTCTCGAACGGGTGCGCCGAGTTCGCGTTGAAGTACCCGCCGCCGTTCGTCCCGAGTTCCTTGATGGCCTCCTGCGAGGCGACGAACCCGTCCGGGATGTGCTGCGAGCCACCCGTCAGGGTCGTGACGTCGATGCCGCTCCCCCACGACTGGATGACACCGCCGGCGACGAGCACGATCGCGAACACGAACGCTCCCGGCAGCAGGAGCCGACCGGTCCCGCGGACGATGTCCACCCAGACGTTGCCGAGGGTGCCGGACTTCCGACGGGCGAACCCGCGGGCGAGTGCGACGGCGACCGCGAGGCCGACCGCTGCGGACAGGAAGTTCTGCACCGCGAGTCCGGCCATCTGGACCGAGTACCCGACGGTGGCCTCGGGCGAGTAGGACTGCCAGTTCGTGTTCGCCACGAACGACGCCGCGGTGTTGAACGCGAGCGACGGTCCGACGTTCGGCAGTCCGAGGTCCCCGGGGAGCACGACCTGGATGCGCTGGAGCAGGTAGACGACCAGCAGCCCGACGACGCTGAAGAGCAGGACGCCGCGCAGGTACGCCGCCCAGGACTGCTCAGCGTCGGGGTCGACTCCGATCACCCGGTAGACGCCGCGCTCGACGCGGGTGTGCCGGACCGGCGTGTAGACACGGGCCATCCAGTCGCCGACCGGACGGTAGGCGACGACGAGGAGCAGGACGAGCGTGGCGACCTGGACGATGCCGGCCCACGTGTCCGACGTGCTCATCAGAACTTCTCAGGGCGCACGAGCGCCCAGACGAGGTACACGACAGCGGCGATGCCGAGGACGGCGGCCGCGACGGTGATGACGATCACAGCCGCTCCACCCCCTTGGCGATCATTGCCACCACGCCGAACACGGCGAGGACACCGGCGACGACGAAGACGTCGAACACGAGGGACTCCAGAAGGTCACGGGGTCCGCGCCGGGCGACGCGGACGGCACCACGTGTGGTGCCGAACCGATGCTGGGTCCTGCACCGCGCCTCCAGGCCGGTCCTGACGGATCCCTAACGCGCTCCTGGCGGACGCATGCGCCTCGCTAACGCGCGCTCGCGCCCCGCAGCCGTTCGGCCAGGGCAGCGGTCGCGTCGCGCAGTTCGTCCGGGCCCTCCACCGTGAAGTCCACCGCCGACGCAGCGAACGCCGCGGCGAGTCCCTCCCACGACCACGATCCACGGGTGATTCGGCACCGGTCGGGTCCGAGCGGTTCGAGCTCGGCGTCCGCGGGCAGGTACGGCGCGATGGTCCGGGCGGGCACCTCGAGGACCGCGGTGCCGACGCAGGGCCAGACGTCCTCGTGGGCCGAGCCCTTGAACCGCGCGGACACGAAGGCCGCGGCGTCGCCGCCCGGGATCGCCCGCGGTGCGAACGGCACCCGGGTCCGCATCCGCGGCGTGATCCGGTCGATCCGGTGGGTGCGCCAGTCCTGGCGTTCGAGGTCCCAGTCGAGCAGGTACCAGCGGCCGTTGCGGGCGACGACCGCGTGCGGTTCGACACGGTGCGGCGTCTCTTCGTCGCCGTAGCCGAAGCGGAGGAGTTCTCGGAGGTGCACGGCCTCGCTGACGGCGACGAGGACCCCCGGGTCGGTCCGGGTCGGACCGGGTGTGGTCAGCGCCTCGACCGCGTCGATCCGTGATCGGAGCCGCGCCGGCATCACCTGCCGGACCGTCGCGAGCGCCCGCGCGGCCGACTCCGCGATGTCCGCCCCCGATGCCGGTGCCACGGAGAGTGCCAGCGCGATCGCGACCGCCTGGTCGTCGTCGAACAGGAGCGGCGGCAGGTCGGAGCCAGCTGCGAGCCGGTACCCGCCGGCCGGGCCGCGGAGCGACTCGACCCGGTAGCCGAGCTCGCGGAGCCGGTCGACGTCGCGCCGGAGCGTGCGGGGGCTGACCTCGAGTCGTCCGGCCAACTCGTCCCCGGGCCAGTCGCGGTGCACCTGCAGCAGCGAGAGCAGCGCGAGCATGCGCGAGGACGGACCGGACATGTCGATCAGTATCGCCGGAGAAGCGGCCACGATCTGACCGCAATACCGCGGATGCTCGTCTCATGAGCATCGAAACGACAACCCACCTCAACTTCGACGGACAGGCCCGCGCGGCCCTCGACTTCTACGCCACGGTCTTCGGCGGCGAGGTCTCCGCCATGACCTACGGCGCGATGGGCGCTTCCCAGGACCCGGCCTGGGCGGACCGGATCGTGTGGGGCCAGGTCGCCACCGACGCCGGCTTCCGGGTCATGGCGTTCGACGTCTGGCCGGACCAGCCGTACGACCAGGGCTCGAACGCGTTCTACGTGTTCGTGCACGGCGACGACGCGGCCGAGATCGAGCGCTACTGGGCAGCGCTGTCCGAAGAGGCCGAGATCCGCCAGCCGCTCGGCCCGACACCGTGGGCACCGCTGGCGGGTCAGCTGCGCGACCGCTTCGGCGTCGTCTGGCAGCTCGACGTCGCCCCGACCGAGTAGGACGACGGTGCGGCTCGGGGACCTGCCCCGGGCCGCACGGTGCTTTCCGAACCACTTCCCCACGAAATCCGGCCACCGGTAGCGTGCCGGCATGCCCGAGTTCCGCCCGTTGCCCGGTTACGAGCTCGGCAGCGGATGGGCCTCCGGTCGCCGTCGTCGCTCCCGGTTCGGCCGGGTCTGGCGCTGGGCCGGGCCACCGGTCGCTCTGGTCGCGGTCGTCGGGGCGGCTGCACTGTTCCACTGGTACGCCGGCGTCGCCGACCAGGTCGTGTGGGAGTGCGCCGTGTCGAGCTGCGGCACGAACGATCCGCGGTCCTTCGCTCCGGAGGGGTGCTGGGCGCTCCTGGTGCTCGCCGCCCTCGGGGTCCGATCGCTGCCAGGGCCGTGGTGGTGGCGTGCCGGACTCCTGCTCGGGTTCGCCGGCACCGCAGCGTGGTCGATCGACTTCTGGCGGATGCCCGGGATGGACCTCGGGCTGTTCGTCACGCCGATCGCGGCGGGGGTCGTCGGCGCCGTGCTCCTGCTCGCCCGGATCGGCATCGCGGTCGACCGGGCGCGTGGGCGGGCGCACACCGCTCGGCGGCAGGTCTAGCGGCCCGGGCGTGGATCGGTGTCGAGCATCGCCATCCGCACGGCGTCGACCCACGCCCCGTCCCACCGCAGGGCGTCCCGCGCGCGACCCTCGACGACGAAGCCGATCTTCTCGTAGGACCGCTGCGCCCCCGGGTTGAACGCGTACACCTCGAGGGAGACCCGGTGCAGCCCGACCTCGTCGAACGCCCAGTCCACGACCGCCCGACCGGCCTCGGTGCCGTAGCCCTTCCCGCGCAGCGACGGGCCGGCGAGTGCGATCCGGTAGTTCATCGCGAGGTCGTCCTCCTCGAGCTCGTTGAGGACGACCTCGCCGAGGTACGCACCGTCGGCGTCCGTGATCGCGAAGTCGGCCCGGTCCCCCGCACCGGGCAGGCGGTCGAGGTGCGCACGGACCTGCTCGCGCGTGAACGAGCCGCGCGTGCCGGTGAGGCGCATCGCGTCCCGGTCGTCGAGCGCCGCCATCGTCTCGTCGAGGTGGTCCGGACCGAGCTGCACGAGCCGGAGCCGCTCGGTGGTCAGCGTCGGCTGCGCGGCGAGGCGCTCCGCGAGCGCGGTCATGCCGGGCTCCACGTGCTCACCGTCACCGCTGCCGTCACCGTCGCCGGGGCGAACACCGTCTCCGGGTCGACGTGGTGGTGACTCGGCCCCATGTGCACCACGTCGTGGACGTCCTCGGCGGAGAGGTCCATCGCCCAGGTCAGGTCCTCCGACGACCGCAGCACGAACGCCGGCGTCAGGGAGTCGTGCAGACGCCGCTCCTTCTCCGGGTCCACCGAGATCGTGGCCTCGGCGAGTTCCGCCAGGTGCCCGGTCCGCGGGGTCACCACCACCAGCACGCCGTCGGGGTGCAGCACCCGGGCGTACTCGGTCTGGTTCCGCGGGGCGAAGACGTCGAGCACGACGGCGGCCGCGCCGTCCACGACCGGGAGGCGCTCGGTCACGTCCCCGACGACGGCTCCCGCACGCTCGTGTGCCCGAGCCGCCCGCCGGATCGCGATGGCCGACAGGTCCAACGCCACCCCGCGCCTCCAGACAGGAACGGAATTGGCTGTCAGCACGTGTGCGAGGTAGGTGCCCGGGCCCGACCCGACGTCGAGGACCACGCCCGGCACGTCGACCGACGCGACCACCGCGGCGAGCGCCCGCTCGACGGGCGCGTAGTGGCCGCGCCCCAGGAAACGGAGGCGCGCGTCGACCATCTCCGGGGTGTCCGCGGTCAGTGCCCGACGCTTCGCGGGCAGCAGCGTCAGGTGGCCCTGCTTCGCCTCGTCGAAGCGGTGGCCCTCGGCGCAGCCGACCTGGCCGCCGTCGACACGACCGAGGGGCTCGGCGCAGACGGGGCAGGCGAGCACGGGCAGGAGGTCGTCGCGCACGGAGACCAGCGTACGGGCGTCGGTAGCCTGACCGGATGTCGCTGCAGCAGCTCTTCGGACTCGACGGTCGCACCGCGTTGGTCACCGGCGGGAGTTCCGGGATCGGCCGGGCCATCGCCTCCGCCCTCGCGGACGCCGGTGCGCACGTCCTCGTCGCAGCACGCACCGAGGCGACCATCGACGACACGGTCGCCACGATCCGGCGCGAGGGCGGATCGGCCGACGGCATCGTCGCCGACCTCTCCTCCCGCGCTGGGGCGCACGCACTCGCCGACGCAGCCGGCGCCGTCGACGTGCTCGTGAACTCCGCGGGGATCAACCTCCGCCCGACGATGGCCGAACTCGACGAGGACACCTGGGACGCCACCATGGCGGTGAACCTCGACGCACCGTTCGTCCTGGGACAGCAGCTCGCGCCCGGCATGGCAGCGCGCAGCCACGGCCGCATCATCAGCATCAGCTCGCAGCAGGCCCACCGCCCCTTCGCGGCCAGCGGCGCCTACGGGGTCTCCAAGGCCGGTCTGGAGGCACTGGCCCGGTCCCAAGCAGAGGCCTGGTCCGGGCAGGGGGTCACCTCCAACGTCCTCGTCCCCGGGTTCGTGCAGACACCGCTGAACCGGCGGCTGAGCGCCGACCCCGTGACCGTCGCCGCGCTCGCGGCACGGACCCTGGTCGGGCGGAACGGGCTCGCGTCGGACTTCGCCGCCGCGGCGGTGTTCCTCGCCGGGGACGGATCGGCGTACGTCACGGGGCAGTCGATCGCGGTCGACGGTGGGTTCTCCGTGCACTGAACACCTCTGTCCGCTGAACCTCGGTACGGTCGGGGCATGGCCGTCATCCACCAGGCAGAACTCCGTCCGTCCAAGGCCGAGGCGCTCGCCGCCTGGTTGCCGATGCAGCCCTGGAGCGGGCTGTCCGACGGCGACGACGTCACGATCGCGGGGAAGTTCCGGTTCGACGACCCCGAGGGCGAAGTGGGCGTCGAGACGATCCTGGTGCGGACCCCCGACGGACGCACGCTGCACGCACCGCTGACCTACCGTGGGGCGCCGCTGGCCGGTGCCGAGGACTTCCTCGTCACCGAGATGGACCACTCCGTGCTCGGACGTCGCTGGGTGTACGACGCCGCGGGCGACCCCGTGTACGCGGACGTCCTGCGCCGCGCGATCGTGACCGGCGGCCACGAGGCCGAGCTCACCCGGGACGGCGCCCCGGGAACGTGGGAGAAGGAGGGCACGGCGATCGGCAGCGGCACCGCGCCTGACTCGCCGACGGTGTCCTCGGTCGTGGCGCGCAGCACTGACGACACGACCACGATCGACACCGATCACGGGTCGCTCGTCATCGCACGGATCGTCGGCGCTGACCTGCCGTCGGGCGAGACCCTGACAGGCACCTGGTCCGGCGGGTCCGCCGTGCTCGCAGTCCTGCCGTCGTAGGTCCCGGCGGGGCCTGGGGCCTGGCTGAGTCCGAGGGCCTGGCGGGTACGAGCAGGGCCTGCCTGTCCAGAGGTGCCGGTGGCAGGATCGAGGGTGTGAAGACACTGGAGTTGCCACAGACGGACCTCACCGCCTCCGACGTGATCGTCGGACTGATGCGGATCAACGACATGAGCGACGAGGACATCCGCGCGCTCTACGCTGCGTCCCGCGACGCCGGCGTGACGATGTTCGACCACGCCGCGGTCTACGGCGGCTGGCACGGCTGCGAAGAGCGGTTCGGCTCCGCCGTCACGCTCTCGCCGTCCGAGCGGGCCGAGATCGTGCTGCAGACCAAGGTCGGCATCCGCCCGACGGAGCACGGCGCGTACTTCGACTTCTCGTACGAGCACATCATCGAGTCGGTCGACGAGTCCCTGGCAGCACTCCGCACCGACTTCATCGACGTGCTGCTCCTGCACCGGCCCGACGCCCTCGTCGAGCCGGAGGAGGTCGCGAAGGCCTTCGACGAACTGCACGCCGCCGGCAAGGTGCACCACTTCGGCGTCTCGAACCACACCCCCGGGCAGGTCGAGCTGCTGCGTCGCTCGGTGCAGCAGCCCCTCGCGTTCAACCAGGTGCAGCTGAGCATCACGCACGCGAACGTCATCTCGCAGGGCGTCACGGCGAACATGGGCGGTCTCGACCAGTCGATCGACCGGGACAACGACATCCTCAACTACTCGCGCAGCAACGACGTCACGCTGCAGGCCTGGTCGCCGTTCCAGAAGGGCTTCTTCGACGGCGTCTTCCTCGGCGACCGGGAGCACTACGCCGAGCTGAACGACCTGCTCGACGAGCTCGCTGCTGCGCACGGGGTCACCCCGACCGGGATCGCCGTCGCCTGGATCACCCGGCACCCCGCCCACTTCCAGGTCGTCCTCGGCACCACGAACCCGCAGCGTGTCCGGGACTCGGCGGCCGGCTCCGACGTGGAGCTCTCGCGCGAAGAGTGGTACCGGATCTTCACGGCGGCAGGACACACCGTTCCCTGAGCCCGGCACCGTCGAGTGAGGAGAAATGGTCGAGTCCGCGGAACGGACCCGACCATTTCTGCTCACTGGACACCCCAGCCGAACCGACCGCGACCCGCGCGTGTCGGCTAGGGTCTCCCCGTGACAGAACGACTGACCCACGCCGACATCGTCGCCGAACCGGCCAGCCGCGCGCGCTTCGGCTACAACGCCGCGCTCGACGGGCTGCGGGCCATCTCGGTGTTCGGCGTCATCGCGGGTCACGCCCACTTCGGCGGACGGATCGCCGGGTACCACGGCGTCACCGTCTTCTTCGTCATCAGCGGCTACCTCATCACGAGCCTGCTCACCGCCGAGCACGCCCAGACCGGTCGGATCGCCCTCGGCCGGTTCTTCCGGCGCCGCTTCGCACGCCTGGCACCCGCACTCGTCCTCGTGGTCCTCGTGACCGTCGCGTGGCTCCTCGTCATCCGCGAACCGATCGCGACCTGGTGGGCGGGCCCCGTGGGCGCGTTGACCTACACGACGAACCTCATCCAGTACTTCGCGGGCAACGGTTCCGTGAGCTTCTACTTCCAGTACACGTGGTCGCTCGGCCTCGAGGAGCAGTTCTACCTCGTGTGGCCGCTCCTGCTCGTGCTGCTGCTGAAGTTCCGGTCGTCGACGGTGACCCTCTGGGTGCTCGGCGTCGTCTACGTCGGCTTCTGGGTGCTCCGGTACCTGCAGGACAAGGGCGGCCCGACCCACGAGGCCCAGATGTACGGGCCGATCTCGCACGCCGACGCACTCATCCTCGGCTGCATCCTGGCGATCGTGCTCGAGCGGTGGGCGGGTTCGCGCTGGCTGGAGCGGCTCGTGGTCATCGCCGGTCCGATCGGCGTCGCGCTGCTCGGCTGGGTCGCCGTCGTGCCGCAGGGCGTGCGCGGCGTGCGGATCTTCGACTCCGCCGGGTTCGGGCAGACGGCACTCGCCGCGGCGGCCGTGGTGGCCTGGCTCGTGCTGGAGCGCCGCGGGTTCCTCGCGCGGTTCCTCTCGATCCGTCCGCTGGTGTTCCTCGGCAAGCTCTCGTACGGGTTGTACCTCTGGAACCTGCTCGCGGTGTTCGCGTTCGTGAAGGTCGCCGGACACTGGCCCGGGTACTCGAAGTACCTGCTCCTCTGGCTCGCCGGACTCGTGCTGGTCTCGTGGCTGTCCTACCGGTACGTCGAGACGCCGTTGCGCCTGCGGTGGGCCAAGCCCGGGAACCACGCGATGGTCGGCGTGAAGCGCGACGTCGAGGAGCCGAACCCCGCGAAGATCGGCTGACGCCGGTCAGTCCGACGAGGTCGGGGCGCTCGGCACGCTGACGTCGACGGGCGAGACCGCTGCGGGATCGGCGGACGCCCCGCCCACGACGTCGAAGGAGATCCCGAGCATCGCCGGGTCCTCGTCGAGCTCGAGCCCGTCCTGCTTCACCTGGTCCTCCGGGATGGCACGGCCGCCGGACGGATCGAACGAGTTCGCAATCGACATGCAGACGAGCATGCCCGTCGTGCTTGGCAATCGCCCAAGAGCCTCCGGAGAACGCGCGATCAGGCCGCCGGCGTGTCGCCGCGATGAGTTCGAGCTGTGTGAGCGGCAGGTCCGACACCGCCGTGAACGTGAAGTCGGTGCCGGTGCCCTGCAGCCGGAACACCCGGGTCTGCCCGGCCCAGTCGAACACGGCGTCCTGCACGGCGACGCGGGTGTCGCCGAGCGCGACGTCCCACGAGTGGACGCCGGGCTCGGACACGGTGACCGTGTAGAGCGACGTGGGCACCGGTGCGACCTCGAACGACACCGACGTCCCGGCGGTCAACGCCGTGACGGTCCGACCGGTGTCGTCGCTCAGTGGTGCGAGCCCCACGGGCAGCAGGTCGACGGGGGTGTCCCGGTACCCGTGCACCTCGGACGCCGAGACGGGCCGGGTGTCCGACGCCCAGCCCCGGGGCTCGGACGACAGCGTGAAGACGATGCGCGACGCCGAGACCACCACGCGGTGCGGGATGCTGACCGACGTCCAGGGCGAGCCGTCGACCGTCACCGACGCGACGTACGCGCCCGCGGAGCCGGCGGCGACCTCGATGACGGTGGGCGTGCCTCCCGGCTGCTGCAGCACCGTCCTGCGGACCGACGGCGGCACGAGCACGTAGGAACCCGTGGACGGCGCCAGCGGGTACAGGCCGATCGTCGCGAACACGTACCAGGCGCTCATCTCGCCGTTGTCCTCGTCGCCCGGGTAGCCCTGGCCGAGGTCCGAACCGACGAAGAGTCGTTCCAGAGCCGAGCGGACGATCCGGTGGGCGTCGTCGTGCCGCCCGGTGAACATCGGGAAGAACGGGATGTGGTGCGCGGGCTGGTTGGAGAGCCCGAGCATGCCCGTGCGGACGTCGCGGGCCTCGGTCATCTCGTGGATCGGGACGCCGTACGACCCGGCGTGCGCGGTCGCTCCGGTCTCGGGGGTGCTGAAGAACTCGTCCAGCCGGGCGTCGAACCGGGACGGTCCGCCGTGCAGGTCGACGACCCCGGCACCGTCGTGCGGCGCGGTGAAGGCCGTGCCCCACGCGTTCGTCTCGGTGTAGTCGTCGCCCCAGTCCCGCGGGTCGAACTCGGTGCCGACCCGCCACGAGCCGTCGGGGTCGCGCCCGATGAAGAACCCGCGTTCGGAGTCGAAGACGTTCCGGTACTGCAGGGAGCGACGTGCGAACCACTCCGCTTCGGCTTCGTACCGGGCGAGGTCGGCCGGCGTCTCGGCGCACGAGGCGAGCAGGCCCGCCATGACGGCGAGCCCCCAGTCGTTGATGGCCGCATCGAGGGTCCAGGACATGCCCTCGCTGGTCCCGGTGTCGACGTGGCCGCGGAAGGCGCCCGGGAGGCTCCCCTTGCGTCCGACACGCTCGTCACGCGGCGGGACGGTCGCGTTGCGCAGTGCGCTCCGGTACGCCTCCGCCAGGTCGAACCCGGTGACGCCCTTCGCCGCGAGGTCCGCGAAGACGGTGTCGCTCGTGGTGCCGGTCATGCAGTCCTCGGCGCCGGGTGCACTCCACCGCGGCGTCCACCCGCCGTCGTGGTGGTGCTCGACGAAGCCCTGCGCGAGTTCGCCCGCCGTGTCCGGGGTGAGCAGTGCGAGGAGGGGCCAGGCGGTCCGGTAGGTGTCCCAGAACCCGTTCGTGGTGGTGAACGGGCCCTCGACGATCTCGGGTCCCGGTTCGTCGCGGATCGGTTCGGCCTGCACGGCACCGTACGGGGAGCGGTGGCGCGGCGTCCCGGTGAGCGCGGTCTCGCCGGCCCGGTTCGGGTAGAGGAACAAGCGGTACAGCCCCGAGTACAGGCTCGTGAGCTGATCGGGGGTCGCACCGTCGAAGGAGAGCGTGTCGAGCTTCTCCGTCCAGAGCGCCTCGGCACGGGTCCGCATCGCGGCGAACGTGCCGGCGGCGTCGAGGTTCGCGCGGGCGTCCTCGAACGAGACCGTGGAGATGCCGAGCAGCACGTCGGTGTCGCCCGCGACCGACAGCCAGCCGCGCAGCTCCCGCTCACCGACGGTGGTGTGGTCGGCCGTCACCCCGGGGACCCGGACGTGCACGAAGTGGGGCGGCGTGCCCGGACGGTCGTCGAGCAGGGCCTCGACGACGGCGGTGTCGTCGGTGACCGTCACGGAGACGTCCGACACCAGGCCGTGGTGGTCGAGCACGATGCTGCGCACTCCCGTGAACCGGAAGCCGAGGGCGAACTCCCCCGCGGTCATCTCCGCGGTGACGCCGCCGTCGAGGTCGACCCGGTAGCGGTGCGGCCCGTCGTCCTCGTGGTCGTGGTCGAACCCGAGCGCCCGCGCAGTGCGGTCCGGATCGGGGGTGCCGAGCGGGGACGGCATGACCTGGAACACCCCGCGGTCTCCCATCCACGGCGACGGGATGTGACTCGTCGCGAAGGCCTGGATCGCCGCTCGGACCCGGCCGTCGGCCCCGGTCCGGGCGTGCTCCTGGTACGCGTACGGCCACCGGTTGCTCGACGCGTCGGTCATCGGCAGGCCGAACACCCCGCCGTGCGGGAGCCCGACGAGCGGGGCGTTGTTGCCGCGGGAGAACCGGGACGACGCCTGGGTGCCGCGGGCGGTGCGGACGTGGCCGAGCGGCGTCGTGGGGGCCGGACGTGCGGCCTCGATGCGGACGGCGTCGAGCCAGCCGCGCAGTGGCGGACGCTCGCCGTCGTCCGGCGCGTGCTGCGGGGCGGAGCCGAGCCGTGCCTCCAGGCGGTCCACGACGCGACCAGCGAACGGCGTGAGGTCGACTGCGCGGCGGTTCCACTGGTCGACCCACTGCTTGCGTGCCGCGTCCTGCGCTGCGGGCGTCAGCGCGTCGCCGTACTGGTCACGTGCCGGTCCTGCACCGTCGCTCGGGGTGTCGCTCAGCCGGGAGCCGTCCGCGAAGACGACGTCGAGCGAGAACGCCGTCGCGTCCCAGAAGTGCGGGAGGTCGGCCTCGGTCGGCTCCGAGGCACCGTCGGGCAGTGTGCGTTCGGGGAACCACACCCAGGAGAGCTCGTGTCCGGCCTCGATCGTCCGTCCGGCGAACCCGGGCACGATCGCCGTGACGGTCGTCTCCCCCGCTCCGCGCTCGACGAGGTACCCCTCCGGGGACTCGAATCCAGCCTGGTTCCTGGCCGCGACGGCCGTCGTCGGCCCACCGCTCCGTTGCAGCTCTCGCACGCTGTCACCCTATTTGGTCCAGTGTCTGGAGGAAAACCTCCGGCGTGTCAGCCGCCCGACTTGGTGTGCCCCGGGGCGTTCCCGGAGTTGCCGGGCGCGCTGACGTCCGCCGCCGAGCCCGAGCCGCTCTGCGGGTCCTGCACCGGGTTCGTCACCGGGGAGCTCGGCTGCGGCCCCACCGACGGGTCGTCCGCCGGGTCGCTCGGCTGCTCGGGCTGCTCCGGCTCGGACGGCTGCTGCTCGGGCTCGCTCGGCTGCTGCTCCGGCTCGCTCGGCTGCTGCTCGGGCTCGCTCGGCTGCTGCTCCTCGGACGGTTGCTGCTCCGGCTCGGACGAGGTCGACGGTGTGCTCGAGTCCGTCGGCGCCGGGGTGCGGTCGCCACCCAGGGCGAACACCGCGACCGCGATGCCGATCAGCACGAGGACCACGACGACGACCGCCGCGATGATCGGACCCCGACGGCGCCGCTTCGGTTCATCGGGGGCCTGGGCCGGGGGTGCGCCGACCGGTCCGCGCGGGACACCGGCGCTGGGTGCGCCGCGCTGGGCGCCGAGGACGGTGGTCGCGACGTCGTCGCTCGCGGGCTGCTGCGCGTTGAGCACACGGGTCGCGTCGGCGTCGGGTCGGCCGCCGTCGCCGGTCGTCGGACTGGAGGCGCTGCTCACGGGCATCGCGCGGGTCGCGTCGTCCGCGTGGGCAGCTCCCGCAGCGCCGGCTGCAGCTGCTCCGGCAGCAGCCGCGGCAGCGCCGCCGGCCTGCGTCACGGTGCCCGGACCGCCGGGCAGGAGCTGGGTCGCGGGCGCCGCGTCGTCGTACTGGAGCGCCCGGAGGCGCTGCGCGGCTTCCTCGGCAGTGGGCCGGTCGGCCGGGTCCTGCGCGGTCATCACGTGCAAGAGCGTCCGCCAAGCGGTCGGCAGGTGCTGGTCGATCTCCGGGCTCCGGGTCAGCCGCGCCGTCGCCGACTCGACCGCGCTCCCGGGGAACGGCTGCCGCCCGGTCAGGCACTCGAGCAGCACCAGCCCGAGGGCGTAGACGTCCGCCTTGCCCGTGATGCCCTGCGCGAGGACCTGCTCGGGAGCGAGGTACGCGGCCGTGCCCATCACCGTGCCCGTTCCGGTGACCCGTGCGGCGTCGCGGAGCAGGGCGATGCCGAAGTCCGCGAGCTTCACGTGGGAGCCGTCGGCCTCCAGGAGCACGTTCGCCGGCTTCACGTCACGGTGCACGATCCCCTGCGCGTGGACCGCGGCGAGGCCGTCGGCGACCTGCGCCCCCACGCGCGCGGTCGTCGCCCGGTCCAGCGGCCCCTCGCGCAGCCGCGTGGCGAGGTCGCTGCCCGGCACGAGCTCCATCACGAGGTACGAGTCGCCGTCGAGGTCGTCCAGTGCAGCGTCGTAGAGCGTGACGAGCGACGGGCTCCGCAGGGCCGCCAGCGTCTGGATCTCGGCCTCTGCTCGGGCTCGTTCGCCGTGGTCGACCGGCCCGATGCGGAACACCTTGACGGCGACCTCGCGGCCGAGCTGCTCGTCGACCGCGCGGTAGACGGAGGCCATGCCCCCGTGCCCGAGCGTGCCCGTGACGCGGTACCGACCGCCGAAGACCCGTTCTTCCATGCGGGGCAACCTACCGGGAGGACCTGACGGGTGTCGGGAGGACGGGGTGGTCGCGACCGTTCGGCGCGACCACCCCGCGGACCTACAGCAGCTGCAGGATCGCGGCCACGAGGGTCACGATCGCCGTCGCCAGCCCGAGTGCCTCGAGCACGAGGACGGACCTCCTGCGGTCGCCGCAACGATGCCGGTGTCTCGCCATCGTCGGCCTCCCTTCCCAGGGCAGGAGACCGCGGTCCGAGCTCCCCTTCCGGATGGCCGGGAGGGTCGCGTAGACTCGACACCGTGCGGTTCGAGTTTCTACGCAACTCAGACCACTGACCTCTCACGAGGTGAGATGAGCCCCCGGTTGCCGCCGGGGGCTCTTCTCGTGCTTCATCGAGTCCGGCCGGGCTTCGCCTGGAGTCCCGGCCGGCGCTCCGATCCTTCCGTGATCCGGTGCGCGGCACGAAGCCCTGTGGACATCGCTCGCATCCCTCAGCTCGCGCAGCCCGTTCTTCAGGCTGCGCGGCGGTCGCGCAGCGGCTTCACCGGTCGCGCACCACGGCGGAGCGCCGTCAGGTAGAGCCGGTGCGCGGTGATCACCAGGGCGAGCCACGCCAGCCCGAGCGCCCACGCCGCCAGTACGTCGGTGAGCCAGTGGTGTCCGAGGAACACGCGCGAGATCCCGACCGACACGACGAACGCCGTGCCCGCGACGATCGTCCACACCCGTGTGACGAGCCGCGACTGCCGGAGCAGCAGGAGGTACACGATCGTGCCGACGATGACCGTCGCGTTGAGGGTGTGGCCCGACGGGAACGACGGGGAGTGCTCGTACGGCGGGACCGCGTCGCCGAGCGGCGGACGTGCTCGGCCGATCAGGTCCTTGCCCGCGACGGTCATGAGCAGCGATCCTCCGCTCGCTGCGACGAGCAGCACGAGCGGCGTCCACGCCCGACGCTGGATCGTGAACCCGAGGAGGAACCCCAGCGCCACGATGGGCATCCCGATGGTGCCCGCGACGTCGGTCCACCACGTCACGAGGGTGTCGGCGACCGGCGAGCGGAGCGTGAGCATCCAGTCGAGCACCGGACGGTCGAGCACGGCGACGTCGTCGGCTTCGCGCACGGCGTCGTAGACCTCGGACGCCGCCCAGGTGCCGACGACGGCGACCCCGACGCCGATCGCGAGCGTCAGCATCAGGAGCGGGAGCGCACCCCACCGGTCACCGAGGGCCGCCCACCGATCGGCACCGACCCTCCCCGCACGGGTGCGCCACGTCGTGAGGTCGACGTCGCCGACGTGGTGGTCGGGCCCCTCCGGGCGATCGGTCTGCATCGCACCACCCTGCCCGACGGCAGCCGAGCGCGCCCGCGCCAGCACAGCCGTCGAGCAGCGATCAGTCCTTCGCGGCGCCGTAGTCGTCGACGATCGCGACCGACAGCGGGAACACCACCGGGAAGTCCCGGAACAGCAGGCGCCCGGCATCGGTGGCAGCTGCCCGGACCTGCTCGGCCACCCAGTCGGCGTGCTCGGCCGGTGTGTGGACCACGATCTCGTCGTGCACGAAGAACACCAGGTGCGGCCCGTCCGTCACCGGCCCCGGGAACCGTTCGGCCAGGCGAGACCGCAGCGATCCCATCCACGCCAGCGCCCACTCGGCCGCGGTCCCCTGCACCACGAAGTTGCGGGTGAACCGCCCCCAGCTCCGCGCGCGGGACTCCACGGCACGCTGCATCGCCGGGGTCCCCTCCACCGTGTAGGCCTGGTTGCGCGCCTCGAACCAGGAGCCTTCCGGCACCGGCGACGTCCGTCCGAGCAGCGTCGTGACGGGTTCCCCGCGTTCTCCGGCGCGCGCGGCCCGTTCGACGAGCCGGATCGCGTCGGGGAACGCCCGTGCGAGCCGCGGCACGAGCCGGCCGCCCTCGCCCTGCGTCGCCCCGTACATCGCGCCGAGCATCGCGACCTTCGCCTGCTGCCGGCTCTCGACCGCCCCGGAGGCGACCACGCCGTCGTACAGGTCGCGCCCGTCACCCGCGGACGCCATCGCCCGGTCACCGGCCATCGCTGCCAGGACGCGGGGCTCCAGCTGGGCTGCGTCAGCCACGACGAGCTTCCACCCGTCGTCCGCCACGACCGCGGGCCGGACGAGCTTCGGCAGCTGCATCGCTCCCCCGCCGTCCGCCGCCCAGCGCCCGGTGACGACCCCGCCCACCAGGTACTTCGGGTGGAACCGGCCGTCCCGCACCCACTCGTCGAGCCAGGTCCACCCGTTCGCCGTGAGCAGCCGCGCGAGCCGCTTGTACTCGAGCAGCGGTTCGATCACCGGGTGCTCGATCTCCTGCAGCTCCCACTTGCGGGTGCTCGTGACCATGAGGCCAGCGCGGCGCAGCGACCTCAGGACGTCGGCGGGCGAGTCGGGGTTGAGCGCCGGGTCGCCGAGGCGGTCCCGGACGACGGCGGCGATCTCCTCGAGCCGTCGGGGGCGCACGCCGTACTGCACCCGCGGGCCGAGGGCGTCCTCGAGCAGGCGCTCGTGCACGTCGGCACGCCACGGCAGCCCGGCGTGCAACATCTCCGCGGCCACCAGCGCACCGGCCGACTCCGCCGTGAGGAGCAGGCGCAGCGCGCCCGGCGCACTCGACGTCGCGACGGCGTCGAGCTGCGCCCGGAGCTCGACGACCGGGTCGAGGGCGTCGTCCGCCAGCACCACCTGGAACAGCGCGTCGTCGAAGAGCTGCGCCTGTGTCGGGCGGACGACCCGGGGCTCCTGGGCAGGAGCATCCCACGCGTCGGCTGGCGCAGCGGCGAGCGCGGAGCCCCGCGCAGCCAGCGCCGCGCGGAGGATCCGGCGGCACAGTCGGAGGTCGGTGCAGCGACCGACGCGACCGCCCGCCGCGAGCACGGCCGGGTACCAGCGCGTGGTGTCGTCCCACACCCACCGGACGTCGGGTGCGTCCCGGGACGCGATGAAGGCCGGGAGGCGCGACTCGGCCACCCGGATCGGCTCGCCGTACGCGGTCCCCGCGTCGGTCAGGGGCGTCGCGAGGACGCCGCCGTCGACACGGCGGAGGACGAGGTGCACGGAACGATCATGCCGTGCGCCACGGTCACCCGTGCGCGCTCAGGAGTCGAGTTCGACGATCTCCGCACCAGGGGCGTTGTTCTGCACCGACGCGATGCCGTTCTTCGCGCTCGCCTTCGAGGTGTACCCCTCCGAGGTGGCGATGACCTCGCCGTTGCCCGCCTTCAGGTGGAAGCGGTATTCCCCCTTGGCGTCGGTCCAGATCTCGAACTTCCCAGCCATGTCGACTCCTCGTGTCGATCCGATGGTGCTCGGTGTCCACTCTGCGCGGCTCGAGGCACACGTTACTGGTCGGTCGTCTTCCGGGTCACGCCACCGGGACGGACGGCAGCGGTGTCGGCGACGTCGATGCGGACGTCGCCGTCTTCGGCCCGGGAGACCTCGACGCGCGGGTCGGCATCGTGCTCGTCGGATCCGGACATGCGGCGGAACGTGTCCTGCCGTCGTGCTTCGAAGGACATGTCGACACCGTCGTCGAGGTGGTCGCGGTCGTGCTCGGTCATGTGCGCGACGGTACCCGGCGAGCGCTGGACGCGGACGGCCTCACTCCACCGTGCTCATCCGACCGCGGCGATCCCGGTCCGTTCCGTCCAGTGCCCGCCGGCCCGCCACCGATCGAGCACGGCCCGCTGGACCCTGCCGGAGGCCGTCGCCCGTCGTGCGGCCCGGAGGTCGGTCCCGAAGACGAACTTCGCGACGCTGGCATCCCCTTCGACGTCGTCGTGCGGCCCCGGCGGCAGCAGTGCGAAGCGGGCGGCGAAGCGGACGAGGTTCGACTCCGGCCCGAGGGCGACCGCGAGCCCCGGGTCCAGGGTCCAGGAGCGGCAGGTCCAGACGGCGGCAGCGTGCTCCGAAGCGAGCCGCCGGAGCAGCTCCGGAGCGGCGGCGAAGGACCGCGCGCACGCGGCGGGATCGAGCGGCCCGGTCTCCGGGACGTGCACGCCCCACGCGCGGGTCCCGTCCGGAAGGTGCGTGCCGAGTTCGAACTGGAGGCGCCCCACGGCCACCACGCGCGCGGTCGCCAGGGCACAGAACCAGTCCACCCCTGTGGTCGCGACACCGTACCGGTCGCGTTTCCGCTCCACGTCGGCGATGCTCGCGGCCGCCTGTTCCGGGGTCGCACCGTGCTCGACGAGCCAGGTCGCAGTGCGCGGGAGCACGGCTCGGACGGCCGCAAGGGTGAGGTCGTCGCGGTCCTCCGGCGGTGCGTCCGCGACGCTCGCCGCGAGCTCCGCGGCGAGCGCAGCCGGGTCCTGGAGGCGACCCACCGCGTCGGCGAGGAGCGCGACGGAGGCGGGCCGTGCCTCCAGGACGGTCACTTCAGACCCGACGAAGCCAGGCCGTCCATCACCCGGCGCTGCAGCACGACGAACATGATCAGGACCGGCGCCATCGCCATCAGGCTCGCGGCCATGAGCACCGGGTAGTCGATCGTCCGATCTCCCGACAGCGTGGCGAGGCCGGCGGCGAGGGGCATGTCCTCGGCGCGGGTGGACACCACGAGCGGCCAGAGCAGCTCGTTCCACGACCAGAGCACCGTCGTGATCGCCAGCACGCTGATCGATGGACGGGCGAGCGGCAGCATGATCCGCCAGAACGTCTGGAACGGGTTCGCACCGTCCATCCGCGCGGCTTCCTCGAGCTCGGGCGGCAGGTTCAGGAACGCCGTGCGCATCAGGAACGTGCCGAACGCGCTGAACAGCCCCGGTGCCACGATGCCCATCAGGGTGTCGAGCCACCCGAAGCCCTGCACGATCTGGTACTGGGAGATCAGGTACACCTGCGAGGGGACGAGCAGGATCGACAGGACGATCGCGAGCAGGATCGCGCGGCCGCGGAAGCGCATGCGGGCGAAGGCGTAGCCGGCGAGGGTGCAGAGCACGATCTGTGCGATGGTGCGGATGACGGTCACCATGACCGAGGTGCCGAGCTGGCTGAGGAACGGCAGGCGCTCGAACACCTGCGTGTAGTTCTGCCACTGCAGCTCCCCCGGCCAGAACGTCGGTGTGACGGACTGCACCTGCGCGTTGGTGGAGAGCGACATGATGATCTGCCAGAGGAACGGGAACGCCATCAGGAACCCGCCGACGCCGAGGACGACGTGGATCCACCAGTGGCTGCCGCCGCGACGGCCGGGCCGGCGCGCGGCCCGTGGCGGTGTGACGGTTGCGGTCATGCCTGCACCCACTTCTTCTGCACGCGGAACTGCACGAGCGTGACGATGCCGATGAGCAGGAAGATCACCATGGCGATCGCGGCCGCGAAGCCCTTGTCGTTGTCGATGAACCCGGCGCTGTAGAAGTAGAAGACGAGGGACATCGTCTTCGGGATGACCGGGTTGGTGCTGCCGAGGATGGCGTAGAGCAGGTCGAACAGCTGGAAGCTCGAGATCGTCGTGACGATGACCACGAAGAAGATGCTCGGACTGAGCAGCGGGACCGTGACGGAGCGGAACTGCCGCCAGCGGCTCGCGCCGTCGAGTTCGGCGGCCTCGTACAGCTCCGGTGGGATGTCCTTGAGGCCGGCGCCGAGGATGATCATCGAGAAGCCGAGCGAGGACCACAGACCGACGAGGGACACCGCGACCAGGGCGAACCCGGGCGTCGAGATCCAGTACGGACCGTCGATGCCGAAGCGTCCGAGGAACCAGTTCACGATCCCGTAGTCGCCGTTGAACATGATGCGCCAGACGAGCGCGATCGCAGCAGGCATGGCGACGTACGGCAGGAAGAAGAGCACCCGGTAGAACTGGGCGAACCGCAGGCCCGGCGTGTTCAGGAGACTCGCGAGCCACACCGCGACGGGGATGCCGAGCAGGACGATGACCGTGTAGATCACGGTGTTGAGCAGCGACTGGTACAGCTGCGGGTCGGAGACGAGCCGGACGTAGTTGGCGACACCACTGAACGTCGCCCCGCCGAAGACCCCCCACGTGGTGAACGAGTACCAGAACGTCTGGATGATCGGCCAGATGTAGAACGTGCCCACGCCGACGAGCAGCGGGAGGACGAACAACCACGGCCAGAAGCCGTCGGTCCGTCGGGGTCGGCGCCCCGACCGGCCGTCGTCGGGGCGCTCAGCCCCCGGGGCCCCCGGCCCGGACGCGCGTTGCGCTCGGGCCGGGGTGTTCGCGGTGGGGTGCCGCTCGGTGTGGATCGTCACTCGGGTCACTGCTCCTTGGCGAGAGCGGCGTCCATCTTCTGCGCGAGCTCCTTCGCGACGTCGTCGACCGGCGTCGAGCCGTCGAAGGCACTCGGCAGGAGGCTCGTCTCGAGGGTGTTCCACGCGGCGGTGTTCTTCGAGACGGGCAGCGGCTTCGCGTAGTCCACGGCGTCGAGGAAGACCTGCAGGTCGGCGTCCGGCATCGTCTTCGTGAAGGCGCTCTGCGTGCCGTCGTACGCCGGGATCACCGCGCCCATGTCGCCCTGCTGCTGCTGGGCCTGCTTGCCGGCGAGGTACACCTGCAGCGCCTGCGCCGCGGCCTTGTGCTTCGTATTCGCGGAGACCACGTTCGAGACGCCGTGGATGACCGTGGCCTGCTCCTTGCCCTTCGGCAGCGGGTAGACGACGACGTCCTTCTCGAGGTCGGTGCCGGTGAGTGCGGAACGGAACCAGCTGCCGCCCTGGTACATCGCGAGCTTGCCCGAGGTGAACCACTGGTCGGCAGTGGTGTCGGTCAGCTGCTTGATCGACGGTGACGCTCCAGAGGCGATGAGGTCGGTCCAGAACTGCAGACCGGCCTCGGAGGCCTTCGTGTCGTACATCGACTTCGTGCCGTCGTCGCCGACGACGCTGCCGCCGGCCTGGAAGATCGTGTCGTAGTAGGTGGTCTGGCCGTCCATGCCGCCGGCCGCGCCGTACGCGCCGTCGGCCTTGAGCTTCTCGGAGAGCTCGGCGCCGGTCTTCTGGAAGTCGTCCCAGGTCCAGTCCTTCGAGGGCATGGCGACCCCGGCCTTCTCGAACAGCGCCTTGTTCATCCAGACGCCGATGGTGTCGAAGTCCTTCGGGACGCCGTACTGGGTCTTGTCGTACGTGTACAGGTCGTTGAGCGCGGACGAGTACTTCGCGGGATCGATCGCCCCGGCCTTGACCTCACCGGTGATCGGTGCCAGCTTGCCGTTCGCCGCGTACAGCTGGAAGTTCGGGCCGTTCATCCAGAACAGGTCGGGCAGCGTGTCGCTCGACCCCTGCGTCTGCAGCTTCGTCCAGTAGCTCGCGAACGGCGTCACGTCGACGTTCACCTTGATGTCGGGGTACTCCTCGTTGAACCCCTCGAGGTTCGCCTTGATCGCCTTGACCTGGTTCTCGTCCCAGACGGCGTACGTCAAGGTCGCCTTGGTGTCCTCGGCGGCCTTCTCGTAGTCGCCGCCGGAGCCGGTGGCGCCGGAGGAGGTGCTGCAGCCGGCGAGGAGCACGGCGGCACCGATCGCTGCGACGGCGCCGAGGATCGCGCGGCGACGGCCGCGGCCCTTCGCGGGGGTGGTTGCGGGCATCGGGTGTCCTTTCGCGAGTCCGTCAGCGGGTGACGGCCGGGGTGGGGGTGCTGAAGTGGGCGATCGTCGCCGCCGGGAGCGGCGGGACGTCGACGGGGACGGAACCGTTCCGGAGCGAACGGGTCGCGAGGGCGCCGGCCGCCACGGCGGCGCGGGCCGCGATCGGCGACAGCGTCGTGGGCTCCCCCAGTGCGACGTGGCGGAGGAACTCGGTCATGGTCACGAGGTCGGCGTCGGCGTGGCCGGACTCGACACCGGCGATCGGGTACTCACGGTCCCCCGCGACGTCCCAGCCACGACGGTGGGTCCAGACCTTCACCACGCCGCCGCCGGTGTCGCCGATGTTCTCGAGGCGCCCCTCCGTCCCGATGACGGTGTAGTTCCGCCAGTAGTCCGGGGTGAAGTGGCACTGCTCGTAGCTCGCCTGGACGCCGTTGTCGAGCGTCATCATCACCATCGAGACGTCCTCGACGTCGACGACCGGGTTCAGTCCGGTCTGCTCGAGCGGCGGCCAGTTGTCGAGCGAGAACCAGTCCCCCATGAGCTCGCCGCTGCGATCGCGACGGTCCGTGACGTCGCCGTAGACCGAGAGCGATCCCATCCCGACGACGCGGGCGGTGTCGCCGCCGCCGAGGGCGTGGATGACGTCGAGGTCGTGGCTGGCCTTCTGCAGGAGCAGGGAGTTCACCTTCGCGCGGTCGGCGTGCCAGTCCTTGAAGTAGTAGTCGCCGCCGTTGCCGACGAAGTGGCGGCACCAGACCGCCTTGACCTGGCCGATCTCGCCACGGTCGACGATCTCGCGCATGAGCCGGACGACGGCGGCGTGCCGGAAGTTGTGCCCGACGTACAGGGGCGTGCCGGTCTCCGCTGCCGTGTTGAGGACGGCATCTGCGTCCTCGACCGTGATGGCGAGGGGCTTCTCGAGGTAGACCGCGATCCCCGCGCGGAGCAGGTCGATCGCGATGGCGGCGTGCGTCCAGTCCGGAGTCGTGACGATCGCCGCGTCCACCGCTCCGACGAGGTCGCCGTGCCGCGCGACGACGAGGGCATCGGGGTACTCGACCCGTGCTCGCTCGCGCCCCTGGTCGGTGACGTCCGCGACGGCGACGACCCTCCCCAACGGCTCGGCCGCTTCGTCGCTCCGCAGGCTCCGCGACGAATCGGAACCGGCCGTCGTGGGCCCCGCCTCCAGGTCGGTCGCGGCGGCAGCCGCCTCTGCCACGTGGCGGGCGATCGCCGCGCGCTGTCCCATGCCGACGATGCCGACCCGGAGGGGTCGTGCCGTCCTTGCGTCACCCATGCTCATCTCGCTCCCTTGCGTGATTGTGACGCCCATGATGCCGAATCGATCATGAATGCACAATAGGCGCTCAACGAACGCTCATGGGGAGGCCGTGGAGGGTTTTACACGATGGAAACGTCGTCCACAGGGAGCGGAGGACGAGTCCCCCGGCACAGGAGGGGCTCAGTCGGCGACGACGAGCTCCACGCCGGCGCCGGCGAGGTCCGTGGCGAAGGCCGGAGGGACCGGCTGGTCCGTCACCAGCGCGTCGATGCGGTCGAGCGGGCAGATGCGCGCGAAGGTCGCACGCTCGATCTTGGTCGAGTCCGCCACCACGATGACCCGGCGACCGACGGACGCGAAGTGCCGGCTCACCTCGGCCTCGCCCTCGTGCATGGTCGTGGCGCCGTACTGGCCACTGAGACCGTCGACGCCGAGCACGACGACGTCCAGCGCGAACTCGTCGAGGGTGTCCCGGACCAGGGGTCCGACCAGCTCGTACGACTGCCGCCGTGCGACACCGCCGGTCACCACGATCTTGACGTTGGCGCGGACGGACAGCTCGTAGCCGATGTTCAGTGCGTTCGTGACGATGGTCACGCCGTACTCGCCGTCGGCCCGGGTGAACCGCTCGCTCTTGCCGAGTTCCCGAGCGACCTCGGTCGTCGTGGTGCCGCCGTTGAGCCCCACCGTGTCGCCGGGCTGGATGAGCCGCGTGGCCGCGCGCGCGATCGCGGTCTTCGCCTCGGCCTGCCGGGCGATCTTGTACTGCAGCGGGAGTTCGTAACCGGCGCCGAGTGCTGCTGCTCCGCCGTGCGTCCGGGTGACGAGCCGTTGGTCCGCGAGCGTCGTGAGGTCGCGGCGGGCGGTCGCCGCCGAGATCCCGAGCATCTCCCCGATCTCGGCGATCGACACGTTGCCGCGTTCGCTCACGAGTTCGAGCAGGGCGTTGAGCCGCTGTTGCGGAGTCATGACGGCAATCCTAGGGCGTCGGCTGACGCCCTAGTTGATCGGAAATGACGTTTTGCTCTTCCATCGCGCACGATCGCTCGCTACGCTTCCTGATCATCGATCACCCGGATCGAACCGGACCGGAAGGCACCCATGACCGACACCTTCGTGAGCGCAGAGCTGGCGTCCCAACCGGCGACCTGGCGCGCCGCCGCGGCCCTGCTGCCGTCGTTCACCGACGCGCTCCCCCAGCCCGGCGAACGCGTCGCGGTCGTCGGGTGCGGCACGAGCTGGTTCATCGCCATGAGCTACGCCGTCGCCCGGGAGCAGGCCGGCCTCGGCGTCACCGATGCCTTCGCCGGCTCCGAGTACCCGGCGAGCCGCGAGTACGACCGCGTCGTGACGATCAGCCGCTCCGGCACGACGACCGAGATCGTCGACCTGCTGCAGGCGCTGCCCGACCAGCGGACCGTGCTCATCACGGCCGTTCCGGACAGCCCGGCTGCCGCCGTGGCCGACGACGTCGTCGCGCTGCCCTTCGCCGACGAGCGCTCGGTGGTGCAGACACGCTTCGCCACGACGGCTCTGGCGCTCCTGCGGGCGTCCATCGGTGACGACGTCGACGCACTCGCGGCACAGGCCGAGATCGCACTCGCGTTGCCGATCGACGATCTCCTCGATGCCGAGCAGGTCAGCTTCGTCGGTCGCGGGGCTGCGGTCGGCCTCACGTTCGAGGCGGCCCTCAAGACGCGTGAGGCCGCGCAGTTCTGGGCCGAGTCGTACCCGGCGATGGACTACCGCCACGGCCCGATCGCGATCGCGCAGCCCGGGCGGCTGGTGTGGTCGCTCGGCGCTGCACCGGACGGCCTCGCGGACGAGGTCGCGGCCACCGGTGCCCGGTTCGTCGCACACGACCTCGACCCCATCGCCGGACTCGTCGTCGTGCACCGCTTCGCGGTCGCGCTCGCCGAGGGCCGCGGGCTCGACCCGGACAACCCGCGGTCGCTCACCCGTTCGGTCATCCTCACCTGATGCCCGGCGTAGGCGCGGTGCTCGGGGTCGACGTCGGCGGTACGGGCATCAAGGCCCGGCTGACCGGTGCCGACGGACTCGTCCTCGACGAGACCCGGGTCCCGACGCCGCGCGACGACCCGGATGCCACTCGGCTCGCGGGTCTCGTGACCGACCTCGCGACACACGCGCTCGACCGTGGTCCACTCGACGCGATCGGACTCGTCACCCCGGGGGTCGTCGACGACGACGCCGGGACAGTCGTGCTCTCCGTGAACCTCGGGTGGCGCGACCTGCCGGTGCGCGACCGCGTCCGGACCGAGCTCGCCCGTCGCGGCATCGACGTCCCGCTCGCGTTCGGGCACGATGTCCGCGCCGGCGCCCTGGCCGAGACGACGACGGCGGATGCCTCGCTGACCCGGGGTTCGGTGGCGTTCGTCCCCGTGGGTACCGGGCTCGCGAGTGCCCTGGTGGTGGACGGCGACGTCGTCACGGGTGGTGGCTGGGCCGGGGAGATCGGACAGGTCCGCATCCCGACCGGTCCGCACGCCGGACACCGGGTCGAGGAGATCGCCTCGGCCGGGGGAGTCGCCCGCCGTTCCGGATCAGCCTCAGCGCACGAGGCGATGCTCCGCGTCCGCGCCGGAGACCCCGTCGCCACGACCGTGTGGGACGAGAGCGTCGACGTGCTCGCCGACGCCCTGGTGTGGACCACCGTGGTGTCGGGGTGCCACACGATCATCGTCGGCGGGGGACTGGCGGAGTCCGGACCGCTGCTGTTCGAACCGCTCCGAGCCGCCGTTTCCGAACGCCTCGCGGGGTTGCGCGTCCCGTCGCTCGTCCCCGCGCGCCACGGTGACGCGGCCGGTGCCATCGGCGCCGGGTTGCTCGCGCGCCGCGTCGTCCGCACCGAGGTGGCCGCATGACGACACTGCTCCGCGCCGACCGCATCGTGACGGCGACGGAGGACCTGCACGACGCGTGGATGGTCGTCGACGGCTCGGCCGGAGCCGACCGCTCCGGCGTGGTGGTCGCCGTCGGGACGGGGACACCGCCGACCACGGGTTCCGCGACGACGGTCGCGGGCACGATCATCCCCGGGATGGTGGACCTGCACGCCCACGGGGCCCTCGGACACGACTTCGCCGCCTGCACCGTCGACGACGCGGTCGCGGCCGCCTCGCACCACCGCACCCACGCGACGACGACCCTCGTGGCCTCGATCGCCACGGGCACGGTCGACGACACGGTGGCGGCCCTCCGCCGACTGCGTCCACTCGTCACCGACGGCACGCTCGCCGGACTGCACCTCGAGGGACCCTGGCTCAGCCCCGCGCGCCGAGGAGCCCACCGTGCGGACCTGCTGCACCCGCCGACCCCTGCCGAGGTCGACACGTTCCTCGATGCCGCGGACGGGGCGCTCGCGGTCGTAACGCTCGCGCCGGAGCTCCCGGGTGCGCTCGACACCGTCCAGCGGCTGGTCGCCGAGGGCATCGTCGTCGCGATCGGGCACACCGACGCCACCGCCGACCAGACACGTCGGGCGGTCGATGCCGGCGCGACACTGGTCACGCACCTGTTCAACGGGATGCCGCCGCTGCACCACCGGGAACCCGGCCCAGTCGGCGTCGCGCTGACGGACGACCGGCTCATGGTGGAGTGCATCGTGGACGGCCACCACCTCGACCCCGTCGCCGTGGACCTCGTCCGACGAGCGGCGCCCGTCCGGATGGTCCTGGTGTCCGACGCGATGTCCGCGACGGGCTGCCCGGACGGCGACCACACGATCGCCAGCTCGGCCGTGTCGGTACGGGGCGGCGTCGCGATGCTGCGCGACGGTTCGTCCCTCGCGGGGAGCACCATCACCGTCGCCGACGCCGTCCGCCGCCTGCTCGACTCCGGGGCGCCGCTGACCGAGGTCGTCGCCGCGGCGTCGACCCGACCGGCACGGCTCCTCGGCGGTCCGACTCCGCTCACGATCGGTGCCCCGGCGGACCTGGTCGTCCTCGACGACGCGGGCGTGATCTCGACACCGGTGGTGGTCCCGTGATCATCGTGGTGACCCCGAACCCCGCGGTCGACGTGACCTACCGCGTCGCCGAACAGCGCATCGGTGAGACCCAACGCGTCCTCGACGTCGCTCGACGCCCCGGCGGGAAGGGCCTGAACGTCGGCCGCGTCCTCGCTGCGACCGGCACCGGGACGCACGCCGTCCTGCCGCTCGGCGGTCCTTCGGGTCGTTGGGTCGCCGACGCACTCGACGCGCTCCGACTCCCACACAGTGACGTCGCGGTGACGGGGGAGACCCGCACGACCGTGACCGTCGTCGACGACCGCGAGCACCCGACGATGTTCGGCGAACCCGGACCCCGCGTGACGCCGGACGAGTGGGACGCCGTGACCGCCTCCGTCGAGCGGCTGCTCGACAACGCCGAGCCCTCGGCGCTCGTGGTGTCCGGGTCGTTGCCGAGCGGCACCGATCCGGCGGTCGTGGGTGCCTGGGTCGCCGCCGCCCGTGCCCGCGGTGTCCTGAGCCTGGTCGACTGCTCGGGCGACGCACTCCTCGCCGCGGCCGACGCGGGGGCGACCATCTGCAAGCCGAACCGCGGCGAACTGCTCGAGGCCACCGGCGCGCCGGACGAGCGGACCGGCGCGCTCCTGCTGCTCGATCGCGGCGCCTCCGTGGTCGTGGTGTCCCGCGGGGCCGACGGCATCGCCGCGCACACGGTCGACCACGTCGTCGAGGTCCCGGCGATCGCGGGGGTGACCGGGAACCCGACGGGAGCCGGCGACGCCGCGACGGCCGGGCTCGTCAGCGCCCTGGCAGCTCAGCTGACCGAGGCGAGCGGCGCCGCAGTGCCCGTCGTCGACGAGTCCGCGCTGCGTGCCGCCGCCGCCTTCGGAGCCGCCGCGGTCCTCCGCCCGGTCGCCGGCGAGGTCGACCCCGACGACGTCAGGCGGTTCCTCACGACCACCGAGACCGACACAGACACCGACTCAGCACCGCACGACGACCGAACCGGGAGCCCCGTATGATCACCGACCTCGCCTTGACGGGTCTGCTGGACACTGCCCGCGCGGCCCACCGTGGCGTCGGGGCCTTCAACGTCGTCCTCCTCGAGCACGCCGAGGCGATCGTCGCCGGGGCCGAGCTCGCCGGTCTCCCGGTCATCCTGCAGATCAGCGAGAACTGCGTCCGGTACCACGGTGGCCTCGCACCGATCACCGCTGCGACCCAGGCGATCGCCCGTGCCGCCGACGTCGAGGTCCTCGTGCACCTGGACCACATCGAGGACACCGACCTGGTGCTCGCGGGGATCGAGCTCGGCGTGGACTCGATCATGTACGACGGTTCGCACCTCGACTTCGCCGCGAACGTCGAGGCGACCCGACGGCTCGCGCGGCGTTGTCACGACGCGGGTGTGGCGATCGAGGCCGAACTCGGCGAGGTCGGCGGGAAGGACGGTGTCCACGCTCCCGGGGTGCGGACCGACCCGGACGACGCGGCCTCGTTCGTCGCCGACACCGGGGTCGACGCCCTCGCCGTGGCCGTGGGGACGTCGCACGCGATGCAGACGCGGGAGGCCTCGGTGGACCGGGACCTCGTCGGACGACTGCGTGCGGCGGTGCCGGTGCCGCTCGTGCTGCACGGTTCCTCGGGCCTGTCGGACGACGAGCTCCGCGGCGCCGTTCGGGCAGGGATGACGAAGATCAACATCTCGACGCACCTGAACGGGCTGTTCACACGGGCGCTGCGCGAGGTACTCGACGAACGCCCGGACGTCGTCGACCCCCGGAAGTACGTGTCGGCAGGGCGCGACGCGATCGCCGGCGAGACGGCACGGCTGCTCATGCTGCTGCACGGCTGACCGCGAGCAACCGGCCAGCCGAGCGGCCGAGTCAGCAGAGCCAGGTCAGCAGAGCCGGTTCAGCAGAGCGGGACGTTCACCGCGAGCCCGCCCATCGCGGTCTCCTTGTACTTCGTGGACATGTCGGCGCCCGTCTGCCGCATCGTCTCGACGACCTGGTCGAGCGACACGTGGTGCACCCCGTCGCCGCGGAGTGCCATCCGGGCGGCGTTGATCGCCTTGTTCGCGGCGATGGCGTTCCGCTCGATGCACGGGATCTGGACGAGGCCGCCGATCGGGTCGCACGTCAGCCCGAGGTTGTGCTCCATCGCGATCTCCGCCGCGTTCTCGACCTGTTCGGGCGTGCCACCGAGGACCTCGGCGAGTCCGGCCGCTGCCATGGACGCGGCGGACCCGACCTCGCCCTGGCAGCCGACCTCGGCGCCGGAGATCGATGCGCGCTCCTTGTAGATCGACCCGACCGCACCCGCAGTGAGGAGGAACCGGACGACGGCATCGTCACGGGTGTCCGGCGTGACGGTCGGGACGTAGGTGAGGGCGTAGTACAGGACCGCCGGGATGATGCCGGCGGCGCCGTTGGTGGGAGCGGTGACGACGCGGCCACCGGTGGCGTTCTCCTCGTTGACGGCCATGGCGATGAGGTTCACCCACTCCATCGCGAAGAGGGGGTCGTGCTCGGGGTCGTCACGGGTGAGCTGCTCGTACCAGTTCGCCGCCCGTCGTCGGACGGTGAGCCCGCCGGGCAGGGTTCCGGACCGCTCGACGCTCCGGTCGACGCAGGACTCCATGACGTCGTGGATCCGCAGGAGGCCGGCCCGGACGTCCTCGAGCGACCGTGTCGCGGTCTCGTTCGCGAGGGCGACGCCGCTGACCGGGAGCCCGGTGGCGGCGCAGGCGGCGAGGAGTTCGGCACCGCTGGAGAACGAGTGCGGCACGGCGTCGTCGACGGGGATCGCGGCCTCGGCGACGTCGCCGCCGGTGTCGCTCGTGATGAACCCGCCACCGATCGAGTAGTACGTCTCCTCGGCGATCGTGGCGTCGGACGCGTCGGCTGCTCGGAGCCGCATGGCGTTGGGGTGCCGGGGGAGCATCGTCAGGGGGTGCAGGACGATGTCCGCGAGCCGGAACGGCACCGCGTCCCCACCCGCGAGGCGGAGCGATCCGGTGTCCTCGACCTCGGCGAGGTCACGTGCCATCGCATCGGGGTCCACCGTCTTCGGGTCGGAGCCCATCAGCCCCGCGACGACGGCACCGAGCGTCCCGTGTCCCTGCCCGGTGGAGGCCAGGGAGCCGTAGAGGTCGACACGGACGGACGCGATCGTCGCCCCGGCGGCACGTGCGGCGTGCGTCGCACGGGCGACGAAGGCCGCGCCGGCGCGCATCGGTCCGACGGTGTGGGAACTCGACGGACCGATCCCGATGCTGAACAGATCGAAGACGGAGACCGGCACCCCGCCACACTAACCCGTCCGGACGGGTGGGGGATCAGCGGCGCGAACCCTGGTTCGGCATGAGGATCCAGAGCACGACGTAGGCGATCCAGAGCGGGCCGGGGAAGAAGCTCAGGATGACCCAGGCGATGCGGACGAAGGTGCGGGACCAGCCGAAGCGGTCGGCGATGCCGGCGCAGACCCCGGCGAGGAGGCGGCCGTTGCGGGGGCGGGTGAGTGCGTTCATGTCATCGACGGTACGGACACGGCGCTCCGGTTCGAATACGGGGGACTCCCGTATCGGGGGTGGGGACAACCCCACCCCCCGTCCACAGCTCGCGATGTGGACCGCTCCATCGGCATGGAGATGCGAGACTTGCGGCATGCCCATCCTCAACAAGGACATGCAGGTCTGCATCTCGCTCGCCGCTCGACCGAGCAACATCGGCACCCGCTTCCACAACTTCCTCTACGACGAACTCGGCCTGAACTTCGCCTACAAGGCCTTCACGACGACGGACCTCGTCGGCGCGGTGACCGGCATCCGTGCGCTCGGGATCCGTGGTTGCTCGGTCTCGATGCCCTTCAAGGAGGCGATCATCCCGCTCGTCGACGTCGTCGAGGAGTCCGCGGCGGCCATCGAGTCGATCAACACGGTGGTGAACGACGACGGCGTGCTCACCGCGTCGAACACCGACTACGAAGCCGTGGCGTCGCTCCTCGCGTCGCACGCGGTCGACCCGACGTCGAGTGTCCTGCTCCGCGGCTCCGGCGGCATGGCGAAGGCGGTCACGGCGGCGTTCCGGGGTGCCGGCTTCGAGCGGCTGACGGTGGTCGCCCGCAACGAGCAGGCGGGCCCGGCACTCGCGTCGCAGTACGGCTACGACTGGGTGGCGGACGAGCGCGAGGCGTCGGCGGCCGACGTCGTCGTCAACGTCACGCCGCTCGGTATGCGAGGCGACCAGCAGGACACACTCGCCTTCGGACAGGACCGGATCGAGGCCGCGCACACGGTGTTCGACGTCGTCGCCTTCCCGTCGGAGACCCCGCTCGTCCTCGCCGGACGCACGGCGGGCAAGCGGGTCATCACGGGCGCCGAGGTGATCGCACTGCAGGCAGCGCGCCAGTTCGAGCGGTACACGGGCGTCGCGCTGACGGACGACCAGGTCCGCCGAGCGAGCGAGTTCAGCCGCGCGGAGTAGCGGCGGTGGCAGCCGACGGACCGGGCGGCCATCGGACTGGAGGCGCGGTGCGGGCCCGCCCCGCGCCTCCAGTCCGTCAGGGACGTCAGTCGGTCGCGGCGCGACCCGCAGCGACCCACCCGAGCCGTCGCAGCGTCTCGCGGTTCCGTACCCAGAGCACCGGCTGCAGCAGGAAGCCCGGCACCCACGACCCGGGCCCGGCGATCGCGTTCTCGACGATGGTGACCTTGCAGCCGCGTCGGTGCTCCTCGACCGTCAGTTCGACGCGTGCTTCGCCGAGTGGCCACCCCTGCGGTTGGATGACCATGCGGTGCGGCGGATCCCACTCGTGCACGGTCGTGACGTCGTCGATCACGAAGGGCCACGAGCCGAACGAGTGGTGCAGCCGGGTGCCGACTGCGGGCCACCCGATGTCCTGCCCGCGCATGCGCGACGCCCCGACCACCCAGGTCGTGAAGAGCCAGCCGTCGGCGAGGACGTCGAAGACGTCCTCCGGGCGGCAGTGCAGGATGCGGACGTTCTTCGACATGTTCAGTCCTCCGGTGCGAGATCGACGTGCTCGGACAGCCCGAACGTGTGACGGAGTGCGCTCCTGGCTGCGTGCCACCCGGCCATGCCGTGCACACCCGGGCCGGGCGCGGACGCCTCCGAGCAGAGGTACATGCCGCCGCCCATCCGCCACGGGTCGGACGACAGCAGCGGCCGCTTGACCAGCTGCCAGAAGCTCGCGGCGCCGGCAGCGATGTCACCGCCGACGTAGTTCGGGTTGTACGCCGCCAGGTCGAGGGCCGTGCGACTGCTCGACTGCAGGACCGTGTCGCGGAACCCCGGCGCGAACCGCTCGATCTGCCGCGTGACGGCCTCGGTCTGGTCCACGTCGGAACCCGAGGGGACGTGCGCGTACGCCCAGAACACGTGCTTGCCCTCCGGTGCCCGGGTCGGGTCGACGACCGTGGGCTCCGAACCGAGGACGTACGGCCGCTCCGCGTGCTGACCGTTCGCGACGGCGCCCTCGGCAGCCGCGATCTCGGCACGCGTGCCACCGATGTGCACGGTTCCCGCCTTCCGGAGCGACTCGTTCGCCCACGGCACCGGGTCAGACAGCGCGAAGTCGACCTTCGCCGCCGCGTTCCCGAACCGGAACCGTCGGAGGGCACCGCGTCGCGGGGTCGGGATCTGCTTCCCGGCGATCCGGAGCATGCCCGGCACACTCGTGTCGAACAGCACCGCCTTCGCCGGGGTGAGGTCGCCGAGGGAACGGACCTCGCGGCCGGTCTCGATCCGCCCGCCGTGCGCGACCAGGTCCGCGGCGAGCGCGTCGACGATCGCCTGGCTCCCCCCGATCGGCACCGGCCACCCCCGCCCGTGGGCGTACGCGCCGAGCGACAGGGCTGCGGCCGCGGTGGCGAGGGACGGCATGTGCTGGATGGAGTGCGCAGCGACGCCGGAGACCATGGCGGGAGCGACGTCCTCGCGGAAGCGCAGGTTCCAGGCGCGCGACCCCTGCTCGAGCGCCCGCAAGCCGAAGCGCAGGACGTTCAGGGGGTGGCGCGGGACGTTCAGCAGCGCATCCGTGGCGAAGTCCGCGACGTCGTCGGCGTTCCTCGCGAGCGGTGCCATGAGCTGGTGGAAGGCCGGCCCGTCCGCACCGAGCTCGTCGACGGTGCGGGCGAGGTCCCGGTACGCGATCCCGGCACGGCCACCGTCGAGCGGATGGCCGTACTGCACCTCGGGCAGGCGGAGGTCGATGCGGTCCTCGAGCCGGAAGCGTCGGAAGAACTCGGACTGCAGCGCCATCGGGTGCACCGCGGAGCAGACGTCGTGCAGGAACCCGGGCAGCGTGAGTTCCGACGTCCGGGCGCCGCCGCCGATCGTGTCGTTCCGTTCGACGACCTCGACGCTGAGGCCCGCGCGCGCGAGTGTCACCGCTGCCGCGAGTCCGTTCGGTCCGGCCCCGACGACCACCGCATCCACCATGTCCCCGAGCCTAGGGATCCCCGGCTGCACGGCGTCCCGGTCAGATCACCGACGCCCCGCGTGCGACGCCGTCAGGCGCGCGACGCGTCCGGGTCCGCCGGGTCCGTCCCGTCGTCGCCGGCGTCCGCAGCATCCGGCTCGTCCGCGTCCGCCGGGGTGGCCGACGGGGTGCCCGCACCGACCGGGTGCTCGGCGAGCAGCGCCGCGAAGTCCTCGTCGAGCATCTGCTGCAGGCGGTCGTCCCGGCCGACCTCGTAGTCGTCGGCCGGTCGCTGCGCCCATCCGAGCCGCCCCACGACGGTGGTGCCGATGTCGTCCCAGGCGCGGGCCCGGGCGGCGAGGACGATGCCGTCGACGAAGCCCTGGTCCTCCCTGCGGCGGTCGAGCATCTCGGCGAGCTGCTCGTACGTGGCCTCGCGCGTGCGCAGCTTGAGGTCGTCGCCGCGCCGGTAGTCGTGCTGGTGCCGCGAGCGGCCCTTCTGCTTGCTCGACCTCGACCGGATGTCCCGCATCCGGGCAGCGTCGCCGCGCTGCTCGTCGGCCATCCGGTGCAGTTCCTCGCGCGCGACCTCGGCGATCAGGGCGTGGTCGAAGTACCCCTCGTCGCGGAGGGCGTTCGTGATGATCCGGTTGCCGACGGCGATGGTGACCGCGGCCTTCGCGATGAGGAACCCCTCGTCGACGGCGCGCTTCAGTTCGACCTGGCTGACGGGGCGGTCGCGCACGTCGTGCTTGCTGCGTCGTCCGAACAAGGCCATGCAGTCGACGATACCGGCGTCCGGTGACCATCCGTCCGCAGGTGGACCCGGATCACGCCCTGGAGGGACGACCCGCCTCCCACGGGCCCGTAGCGTCAGGTGCATGGTCACGTACTCGGAATCCCCCCGCACCGGACTGGGCACGGCGAGTCTCGTCCTCGGCATCTGCTCGCTGCTCGCCGGGTGGACGTTCGTCGCGCCGGTCATCGGGCTCTGCCTCGGTGTCGCGTCGCGCAGCCGTGAGCCGCTCGCCCGTGGGCGTGCCGGGTGGGGGATCTTCCTCAACCTCGTCGCGCTGGCGGTGTGGATCCTCGTGCTCGCACTGCTCGTCGTCGGCGGTGTCTTCGCGGTGTGGCAGGGCGCGACGCAGAGCTCCTGACGCAGGACCCGCTCGTCGCGCCCCCGGGCGGACATCGCGCCCCGTCACACCGGGGCGCGATGTCCGTACCCGGGCGCGAACCCGCAGCACCCGCAGCACCCGCAGCAGCGGCAGCACCGCCAGCAGCAGCAGCAGCAGCGACCGCGTCAGAGCACCAGGCCGTAGACGGCGACGTCGACCCGCACCGGCCCGAGGGGCATCGCGCTGCGCAGGGTGCCCTCGTGCGTGAAGCCGAGCCGCTCGGCGAGGCCGCGACTCCGCACGTTGTCGACCGCCGTCCGGATCTCGGCGCGCGCCGCGCCCCGCGCCCGGGCGACCCCGACGAGGACGGTGGCGGCGCGGCGGACGACACCCCGTCCCTCCAGGCCGGCGTCCACCCAGTAGCCGAGCGACGCCTGCCCGAGGTAGGGGTCGAAGGCCAGTGAGGCGGCTCCGACGATGCGGTCGTCCTGGCGGATGACGCAGGGGAGCGCACGGTCCATCGCGTACTGGCCGAGCAGGTGCTCGGTGTGCAGGCCGATCGTCTCGACGGTCTGCTCCTGCCACGCCCACGGTTCGGCCGCCCGCAGCCGCTCGGCGTTCGCCACCACCAGCTCGTGCAGCGGCCGGACGGTCGTCAGGTCGCGCAGGGTGAGCGTGTACCCGTCCCCGAGGTCCCGCCCGAACGCCGCCACCCCTCAGAGCCTAGGCACGCGAGCGCCTACTCGTACCGGAGCGCCTCGATCGGGTTCTGCCGGGCGGCCCGACGCGCGGGCAGGGTGCCGGCCAGGAACGCGATGAACATCACGACCAGGATGATCGTGATCACCGAGGACGGTGCGAACTGCATGATCTGCAGGCCCGGGAGGTCCTTCAGGACGGTGCCGGCGAGCAGGTTTGAGATCCCGGTGCCGAGCAGGATCGCCACCCCGGCACCGATCGCGCTGCCGAGGAACCCGATGAACACGGCCTCGAGCGAGAACAGCGTGTAGACCTTGCCGCCGCCCATGCCCATCGCCTTCATCAGGCCGATCTCGCGGGTGCGCTCCTGGACGCTCATGAGCAACGTGTTGATGATGCCGAAGCCGGCGGCGACCAGCGCGATCACGGCGAAGGCGTTCAGGACGCCGACGATGCCACTGATCACGGTCTGGAACTGGCCGAGTTGGTCCTGGATCGTCTGGCCCGTGTAGCCGTCCTTCGAGAGGGCGCTCTTCACGGTGCTTGCGGACGCGCCGGAGTCGAGCGTCGCCGTCGCGCTGGCGTACGACGTGGCGATGGAGGTCGGCTTCCCGGTCTCCTGAGCGGCCTGCATCGCGTCGGTCAGGGTCGCGTTCGCACCGGCCCCGCCGCCGAACAGCGACTCGTTCTGCACGCCGGCGACCGTGGCGGTCAGGGTGTGCTCGGTGCCCTGGTAGTCGTCGACGGCGATGGTGAGCTGCTTGCCCACGGCCGCCTTCGCGCTGCCGAGCCCGAGGTTCTTCAGGTAGTTCGTCGGCAGGAGCACCTGGTTGCCTGCGGAGGACGCGTCGTCCAGCTGCTTGCCGGCGGCGAGGTCGGCGTCGAGCTCACCAGCGTTGGCCGCGACGTCGACGACGTACTTGCCCTTCCCGTCGTACTCGACCCACTTGGTGCTGAGGGCGACGGCCGGACGGACGGTCCGGACACCGGAGACGTCCTTGATCTTGTCGACGTCCGACTGGGACAGGTACGCGAACGACGCCGGGCCGCGGTTGACGCTCTGGCTCGACTCGTCCGGGTCGTACTTCGCCGGACCGCTGTCGGTCGAGGACTCGACGGTCTTCGTGATCGTCAGGGACCCGGTGTCACCGATCGAGGCGACCTGGGTGTCGATGTAGTTGCTGACGCCCGTGCCGATCGCCGAGGTCAGCGTGATCGTGAACGCGCCGATGAAGATCGCGATCACGGTGAGGGTGGTGCGCAGCTTCGACCGGAACGTGTTCGCCACGGCGGTCCTCAGGAGGTCGAGGAAGTTCATGCGGAGTGCCTTCCGTGCGTGGCCTGCTGGTCGACGGCGGCGCTGGCGGTGGGCGTGTCGTCCGACCCGCCGACGATGAGTCCGTCGCGCACGTTGACGCGCCGGTCGCAGCGTTCGGCGAGTTCCTCGTCGTGGGTGACGACCACGAGGGTGATGCCGCGGTCCCGCTGGAGCCCGAAGAGCATGTCCTCGACCACCTGGCCGGTGTTCGTGTCGAGGTTGCCGGTCGGTTCGTCCGCGAAGATCACGCTCGGCTCGCCGACGAGCGCCCGGGCGATGACCACGCGCTGCTTCTGCCCGCCGGACAGGTCGTTCGCGTCGTTCTTCGCCTTGTCGGCCAGGCCGAGGGCGTCGAGCGCGGCCATCCCACGGCGCTTCCGCTCAGCACCGGTGACGCCGGCGATCTTCAGCGGCAGCACGACGTTGTCGAGCACCGAGGTCTTCGGCGTCAGGAAGAACTGCTGGAAGACGAACCCGAACGTGCTGTTCCGCGTGCGGTTCACCTGCCGGGCGCTGAGCGTCGCGGCGTCGGTGCCGTCGAGCAGGATCTGCCCGGCCGACGGCTTGTCGAGCAGGGCGAGCAGGTGCATCAGGGTCGACTTGCCCGAGCCGGACTTGCCGACGATGGCGAGGCTCTCGCCCTGGTTCACCTGCAGGGACACCCCCTTGAGCGCATCGAACCGCGTCGCGCCGCGGCCGTAGGTCCTGGCGAGGTCACGCGCCTCGAGCACGGGAGTGGTCATGCGCCCACCGTACTGTCCGCTGCACGACTGCAAGTTTGCGTTTGCTGTAAACGATGTGACGTTCCGGTTACAGTCGGGCCATGCCCGACACCGCGCCCGCCTCCGAGATGGGCCTCCGCGACCGCAAACGCCTCGAGACCCGGCTCCGCATCGCCGAGGCCGCCCGTTCCCTCGCGCTCGAACAGGACATCGACCACACCACGATCGAACAGATCGCCGCGCGGGCCGAGGTCTCACCGCGGACGTTCTTCAACTACTTCGAGAGCAAGGAGGACGCGGTCCTCGGGCACACCGAGCTCGACCTCACGCCGGAGACGCTCGACGCACACCTGGCCGCGGTCGCGGGGGAACCAGCAGCGCAGGCCGTCGTGGACCTGGCGTTCCTGGTCTTCGGTTCCTCGTTCGGGGACGAGCACGAGCGGCTCGCCCGGAAGGAGGTCATCGTGCGCTTCCCGCAGCTCATGCGCCGGCAGGTCTCGCGGATGACGACGGTGGCCGAGGCGATGACGGGGGCCGTCCGCACGATCCTCGAGCGGGACCCCGCCTGGGGTCCGGAGGCGGCCACCCCGCAGGCGGCCGAGATGCTGCTCGGCATGTGCATGACCGGGCTGCGCAGCTCGGCGCGCCACGAGGGATCGGAACCCGAGGAGGTCCGCGAGCGCGTGGTCGCGACCATCCGCGACACCGCGTCGCGCATCACGGCCCAGTAGCGATCAGACGGACTGGAGGCGGGGGGGGGGGGGGGGCCCCCCCGCCCCCCCCCGGGGGGGGGGGGGGGGGGGGGGGGGCGCGGGGGGGGGGGGGGGGGGGGGGGGTGGGGGGCCCCCCCCCCCGGGGGGGGGCCCCCCCCGCCCCCCCCCCCCCCCCGGGGCGGGGGGGGGGGGGCCCCCGGCCCCCCCCCGCCTCCAGTCCGTCGTGTCCCCACGTCGAGAGCCGTCACGGCTTCGTGATGAAACCCTCCTTGACCATCCAGTCGAAGGCGACGTCGGCCGGTTCCCGGCCCTCGACGTCCACCTGCCGGTTCAGCTCCTGCAGGACGGAGTCCGTGAGCTTCGGCGAGATCTGGTCGTAGACGCCCTCGAGCTGCGGGTACTCCTTCAGCGTCGCCGTGTCGAGCACCGGGGCGACGTTGTACGCGGGGAAGAAGCCCTTGTCGTCCTCGAGCACGGTGAGTCCGAGCGACTTGATGCGGCCGTCGGTGGTGAAGACCTCGCCGAAGTTGCACTTGCCGCGATCGGTCGCGGTGTACACGGTGCCGGTGTCGAGGATGCTGACGTTGCTCGTCGGGATGCCGTTGTCGCCGGAGCCACCGAGCTCCAGGCCGTACTTCTTGAGCATCGGCTTGAACCCGTCGGCACGGGAGTTGAACTCCGACTCGACGCAGAAGGTCCGCTGGTCGACGGGGAGCTTCGTGATGTCGGAGAGGGTCTTGATGTTCCCGAGCTCCGACACGGCCTCGTCGCGGACGGCGAAGGCGTAGGTGTTGTTCATCGGCGCGGGCTGCAGCCAGGTGAGCCCGTTGCCGGCGTCCTCCTTCTTGACCGCCTCCCACTGCTCGGTCTTGTCCGGGATCCCCTCGGCGTGACCCATGAAGGTCAGCCAGGCCGTGCCCGTGTACTCGTACGTGAAGTCCGCACCGTGCGAGGTCATGAGCTCGCGGACGGCGACGCTGCCCGGCACGTTCGTCTCGTCGGTCACGTCGAACCCGGCGGCCTTCGCGGCGAGGACGGCGATCTTGCCGAGCACGAGCTGCTCGGTGAAGTTCTTCGACGTGACCGTGATGTGCGCGCCGTCGGGCAGGTCGTCGATGCGCTTGATCGATCCGGGGTCCGCCGCGGGGACGAACGAGGTCGCGGGCTGCAGGCCGCAGCCGGCCAGGACGAGGGCGGTGGCGCCGGCCACCACGACGGCGGCCGTCCGGCGGAGTCGGCGGTTCATCGGAGTCCCTTCGGTCGTGCGACGGTCTCGACCACGCGGCCGAGCCAGTCGATGGACAGGGCGAGGAGCGCCACGAGCAGCGCCCCGGAGACGAGGACCTTCGGCAGGAACAGGTTCACGCCCGTCGTGATGAGCAGCCCGAGGCCACCGGCGCCGACGAAGGTCGCCAGGCTTGCCGTGCCGACGAGCAGCACGAGGGCGGTGCGGATGCCGGAGAGCATCACGGGGACGGCCAGCGGCAGCTCGACCTTCATCAGGACGCTGAACGCGCTCATGCCCATGCCCCGACCGGCCTCGACCAGCCGGGAGTCGACGCTCTGGATGCCGATCATGGTGTTCCGGAGCACCGGCAGGATGGCGTAGAGCACGAGGGCGACGACCGCCGACCACGAGTTCAGGCCGAGCCACGCCGCGAGCAGCACGATGAGGCCGACCGCCGGAGCCGCCTGCCCGAAGTTCGCGACGGCGAGGACGTACACGCTCGCCCGGCGGAGCGGACCGCGGGTGAGCAGGACGCCGAGCGGGATGCCGATGACGAGCACCAGGACGGTCGATTCGAGCGTCAGCACGAGGTGCTGCCCGGTCAGCGCGAGGATGTCGGCCGGGTTGAGGGTGGTCCGCTCGGTCGGGGTCAGGTCCGCGGTGGCGAGCCAGACCGCGAACGCGGCGAGGACCACGAGGATCGCGATCGGCTGGACCAGCAGCCCCTTCCAGCCGGTCCTGGCACCGGTGGCCGGTCCGGCGGCGACCGCGCTCACAGGTCCTCCCCGCTGGAGGCGATGGTCGGGCCGGACGGCATCGTCTCGATCGGGTTGGTGTTCGTCCCGACCGGCGTGTACGCCTGGTCCTCCGCGGCCGCAGCACGCGAGCGGGTGATGGCCTCCATCACGGTCTCGACGGTGATGACGCCGCGGAACGCCTCGCCACGTCCGGTGACGAGCGCGGCGCCGGCGCTGGACACGAGCATGGTGTCGAGTGCGTCGTTCAGGGTCGCCGCCTCGCCCACGACGGGCAGCTCGGGCTCGATGCCCTCCGGGATGCGGTCGAGGCGCTCGATCTGGCGCCGGGTCGGCCACCCGATCGGACGCTGGCGACGATCGACGACGACCGCGTGCTGGTGGCCGCCGGCCTCGTTCATGCGCTGGAGCACGGCCTTGGCGTCTTCGCCGGGGGAGCAGGTCACCGCGGGGGCGAGTTCGACGTCGCGCACCCGGTTCAGCGTGAGCTGCTTCAGTCCGGCGCCGGACCCGATGAAGTTCTCCACGAACTCGTTGGCCGGCTCGGCGAGGATCCGTTCCGGGGTGTCGTACTGCACGATGTGCGCACCCTCGGTGAAGATGACGATCCAGTCGCCGAGCTTCACGGCCTCGTCGAAGTCGTGGCTGACGATGACGATCGTCTTGTGCAACTCCTCCTGGATGCGGAGGAGCTCGTCCTGCAGGCGCTGCCGGGTGATCGGGTCGACGGCACCGAACGGTTCGTCCATGAGCAGGACGGGCGGGTCCGCGGCGAGCGCCCGGGCGACGCCGACGCGCTGCTGCTGGCCGCCGGAGAGCTCCCGGGGGAAGCGGTCGCGGTAGGTGTCGGGGTCGAGCGAGACGAGGTCGAGCAGCTCGTCGACGCGCGCCGCGATCTTCTCCTTCGACCAGCCGAGCATCTTCGGGACGATCGCGATGTTCGCGGCGACGGTCATGTGCGGGAAGAGCCCGCCGGCCTGGATGACGTAGCCCATGCGGCGACGGAGCTCGTCGGCGTCGATGCCGGTGACGTCGTCGTCGCCGACCACGATGCGGCCCTCGGTCGGTTCGATGAGGCGGTTGATCATCTTCAGCGTGGTCGTCTTGCCGCAGCCGGACGGGCCGACGAGCATGACGATCTTGCCGGCCGGGATCTCGAGCGTGATGCCGTCGACGGCGGGCTTCGTCTGCCCGGGGTACCGCTTGGTGACCTCGTCGAGCAGGATGCTGCGGCCGGTGACGTCCCCGGCAGGAGCAGCGGGAGCGGTGGTGGTGGCGGAGTCAGTGCTGGACACGGATACCTCTCGAGATGGTCAGGCGGCCGAGGCCGAGGAGGAGCAGGTCGAGGACGAGGGCGAGCAGGACGACCCCCACCACCCCGACCGTCACGGAGAACAGGGCGTTGGCGCCGCCGAGGCGGGACAGCCCGGAGAAGATGAAGCCGCCGAGACCGGGGCCGAGCGCGTACGCGGCGATCGCGGCGATGCCCATCACCATCTGCGCCGACACCCGCACGCCGCTGAGGATGATCGGCCACGCCATCGGGAGCTCGACCTGGACGAGGGTCCGGAAGCGGCTCATGCCGATGCCCCGGGCCGACTCGACGACCGTCGGGGGGATCTCGGCGAGGCCGACGACGGCGTTGCGGAGGATCGGCAGGGTGGCGAAGAACACCACGGTCACGACCGACGGCACGACGCCGAACCCGAGCGGGACGATGAGCAGGCCGATCACGGCGAAGGACGGCAGCGTCAGGCCGATGGCCGACACCCCGTTCGCGACGGACGTGAGCCGTGGGCTGCGGTAGACGAGTGTGGCGAGCACCACGGCGATGAGGGTCGCGAGCACCGTGCACTGGACCACCAGTGAGAAGTGCTGCCACGACGCGAACCAGATCTGGTCCCACCGCTCCCCGATGTACTGGAACACGCGGAAGCGCTCCTCTCCGGTCGGCCGAAGTGCCCACGGGCCGGGGCACAAGTGGCTTCGAGGCTACTCAGGGAGGGAGCAGGGCATCACTGGGAGAACGGTAACGATGACGAGCAACGGTCGGGTATCACGCGAGGTCGCGGAGGCCCGATCGCTCGGCGATGTCGACGAGCTGCCCACGCCACTCGACCCACTCGTCCGGGGTCTTCTCGGCGAGGTTGCCGTCCCCGTCGCCCGCGAGCCCGTCGAGCATCTCGCGCACGATGTCGGCGTGCCCCGCGTGCCGGGCGGTCTCGTAGGACATGTGCACGAGGATCCGGTGCAGCGTCACCTGTCGGCGGTCCTCCGGCCACCACGGGACGACCCCGAGGGCGTCGAGGTCGAGCGCCTCGATGGTGGCGTCGGCGTGCGCGGCGCTGCGGTGGTGGAACGCGACGATGTCGTCCAGGGTCTCGTCGAGCGTCGCGTACATGTCGTCGCCGTCCTCGGACTCGAGCCAGGCGGGCGGGTCGGGCAGCGGGCGGCCGAAGACCTCGCCGAAGTACCCGGCCTGCACGCCGGCGACGTGCTTCACCAGCCCGAGCACGTTCGTCCCGGTCGGGGTCACCGGCCACCGGGCCTGCCGTTCGGCCAGGCCGTCGAGCTTCGCGAGGAGCGCGTCCCGGTGCTTCTGCAGGTACCGGTGGAGGGTCCGCTTGTACGCGGCTGCATCGAGGACCGGCGCCGACCCCTCGTCCGACAACAGCGAGCCGCCGCTGGACGCCAGCGACGGACCCGCCGCTGCGGGGTGGACCTCGGGGACGGCGTCGGCGCTGCTCATGCCCTCGATCGTGCCACCGCACGCTGTCGGACGCGCTCCGACTCCTGCACGGCGACGCGCTCGGCGGTGAGCAGGAGGCCGGCGACCTCACCCGAGTTCCGGGACGGCGCGTCGTTCCAGCTCGTCAGGTCGCGCACCCGGCCCATCCGGACGTCCGGGGCCGGGCACCAGAGGACCGGCTGACCCTCCTCGACGGCGAGGGCGTGCCAGACGAGGTCGAGCGCCCGCTGGACCTGCTGCGAGTGCACGGCGTGCGGACCGCCGGCGGCCGAGACGACCGAGCCGACGAGGCACGCGGCGACGAGCGGGCGACCCTGCACGTCCATGGCCGCGGCACTCGACGCCTTGCGCATGCGCCCGTGTTCGTCGAGGTACGCGAACCACGCGTGCTGGATCCACCCCCGCTCGATGACGCCGCGCGCGACGGACAGCAGCCGTTCGAGGTCGCCGAGCTCCTGCAACCGGGCTTCGGCGCGACGCACACGGGATGCGGCCCGGCGCGCGGCGTACCGGTCGAGGAGCCCGCGGAGACCGGTGCGGGTGGGGGCGGACGGGACGGGAGAGGCGTCGGTGGCGACGTCGTGCTGGACGCGGAACTCGAGGGTCATGACGGCCCCTCCGATCTTCACGTGCACGGATTGGTGCGGTCACGATAGCCCCGGGCGGAGTCAGCCGTCCAGCACTGCGTCGATCGTCCGGCGTGCGACGGCACGGAACGTGCGGTCGTCGGACAGGTGCAGTGCCGAGGCGATGGACACGGCCCAGCCACGCGCCCGTTCCCAGGTGTCGTCGTCGGCGGTGACGTGCGCGCGGAAGGTGCGCCGCGCCTCCCGGTCGAGCACCAGCCAGGCGGTGGCGAGGTCGACCGCCGGATCGCCCGCCGTGACGTCGCCGAAGTCGACGATCGCCGCCAGGCGGCGGTCGCCGTCCGGCGACTCCTCGAGGAGCACGTTGAACGGGTGCAGGTCGCCGTGCACCCAGACGGGAGGCCCGGCGTACGCGGGCAGCGCCGCCGCGGCCCGCCAGACTGCCGCGAGTTCTCCGGCCCGGGGCACGTCCGCGGTCGCGAGTCGCGTCAGCACGCTGTCGCTGCGCGTCGCGAGCGGCACGGCGCGGACCGGGTTGACGGGTGCGTCGGGCGGTGCGGGGACGTGCAGGAGCTCGACGAACGCGGCGAGCGCCTCGCCCACGCGCACGCCGCCGGGACGGGCACCGGCGGGCGTCCCGGGCAGCCAGCGGACGACGCTCCACGACCACGGGTACCCGAGCGCGGGGCGTCCGGTGCGGACCGGATCGGGGACGGGCACGACGGCCGCGACCCGGTGGGCGATCTCCGGCAACCACCGCTGCTCGTGCTCGATCAGCTCCGCGGCCGCTGCGCGGCGGGGGAGCCGGACGGCGAGCAGGTCACCGAGCCGGAGGACGACGTTGTCCCAGCCGTTCGCGACGATCTCGAGCGGGAGGTCCGCGAGGTCGGGGTGCTGGTCGCGGAGCAGTGCCCGGACGAGCGTGACGTCGACGTCGACCTCGGCAGCGGGGGTGGCCATCGGGTCAGGCTAGCCCGACCGCGCCCGGGCCCGCGGGCACAGCCGTGTGGGTACAGCCCCGTGAACGGGGGCGAGAGCGGAAACCGACCGCTGGGTATCCTCAGGGGGAGTGGTGACGTGGGTGTCCCTGGGGGGACCCGCGTCGCTCGGACGGGCTCAGTCCCCGGGGGTGATCGGGGCGATCAGCCCGACGAGCCGCGGGATCTCCGGGCGCACCCGTTCGGTGACGATCGCGGCGAGCAGGACCGTCCAGAGTTCGCGGAGCCGCTCGTACAGGTCGGCACGGTCGGCGAGCACGTCGGACACCGTCTGCACGCCCGTGTAGGCGGGGATCACCACGCGGCCGACGAGCTCCGGTTCCCACGCGGGGTCGACCTCGCCGGCATCGACGCCCTGGCGCACGAGGTCGGTGACCACCGCGATCCAGTCGGTGTAGGGGTCCTGCCGGGCCACGTCCGCCGTCGCCGCCTCGGTGGAGAGTCGGATGCCGGCGCTCACGACGACCTCGTGGACCATCTGCGAGGCGAGGCCCTGCGACATCCACATCAGGACCTCGAGCGGGGTGTCGCCTCGGGCGAACGCGGCCTCGCCGTACGCGCGGGAGACCTCGTGCTGCCGGGCGATCACCGCACCCGCGAGGTCGGCCTTCGACGTGAAGTGGAAGTAGAGCGCGCCCTTCGTCAGGCCCGCGCGCTCGGCGACGGCGTCCATCGAGGCGCCCACGTACCCCCGCTCGTCGAACTCACCCGCTGCCGCGTCGATGATCGCGGCTCGCGTGGCGACTGCCCGCTGCTGCCGCGTGCGACCGTCCTGCGCCATGATCCTGCAATCGTACCGAGGGGGACTCCCGGCTGATCACCGGGGTTCTCCCACGCGGCCTGTCGTACGGTTCCCGGCATGGACGGATGGCGGAGCCCGGCACGGTGGGCACGGACCGGACGGTGGCTGCTGCTGCCGATCGCCGTGCTCGACTGGGTCGCGCTGGCGCCGCAGACGATCGTCGTGCTGGCGTTCCTGATCGCCGTCGTCGGGTTGGCGGGCATCGCGGCGGCACTCGTCGTCCACATGCTCGGGCGCTCCCGCGGGGCGATGGCGGCGCTCGGCGTCGTGCTGCTGATCGGCGGCCTCGTGGTGTTCGGTCTCGACCCGTTCCCCGGCTCGTTCCCGCTCATCGACCCCTGGTGGCCGGAGTCGATCACGCAGCCGCAGGTCGTGGGCAGCGCCTACTGGCAGCTCGCCGGCCTCGGCATCGAGCTCGCCGGGTTCGGGATGCTCGCCACCCTGCTCGTCGTGTCGCTCACCGCGAAGCCCGCGCGGCGTTGAGCCTCAGTTCCGGGTGAGGACGATGAGCGTCCCGCCCGTCGCGACCGCACGGACGCGGTCGACCAGGTCGGTGCCGTCGCCCACGGCCCCGGCCAGCTCGACCAGGGACTCGAGGTCGCCCACCTCCGCCAGGACCCCGTCGGTGCACAGCACGATCCGGTCGCCGCTCGCGAGCTCCAGGGAACCCGGGGTCCGCGGGATCGTGTCCGGCTGCAGGCCGATCGGGAGGTCGTGCGACCGCAGCGCCTCGGCCGTGCCGTCGGCGCGGAGGAGCACCGCGAGGCCGTGCCCGGCGTCCCCGTGGTCGACGTGACCCGACGTCGGGTCGAGCCGCAGGTGGAAGAGCGATCCCACGGTGTCCGCAGCCGACAGGTCGGCGGCGACCTGCGCCTCCAAGCCGACGATCGCCTCACCCATCGCGACGTCCGTGCGGGCGATGACCGCGGCACGGACCGCTGCGGCGAGGAGCGCGGACGCGCGTCCCGCCGCCGGGACCGAACCGACGGTGAGGTGCAACCGGCCGTCGGCCGCGAGTCGCCAGTCGGCGACGTCACCGGAGTCCTCCCGAGGGACGGACAGAGTGTCGAGCGCGTACCCGGGCACCGTGATGGGCTCCGGGACGAGACCGTCGATCACCCGCCGCACGCGGTCGCGTTCGATCGAGTGCCCGAGCTCGCGCTCTGCCCACCGCGCGAGGTCCCGGAGCAGGTCGAGGTCCTCCGCCGTCAGGTCGCGGGGCTTCGCGTCCATGATGCAGAGCGTGCCGACCCGGGTCCCGTCGAGCATCGACAGGGGCGCGCCCGCGTAGAACCGGATGCCCTGCTCGGTCACCGCCGCGAGGTGCGCGAACCGCGGGTCGAGCGTGGCGTCCGGCACCACCATCGGCTCGTCGGTCAGGACCGTCGTCGAGCAGAAGACCTGCTCGGCCGGAGCGCTCCCGCCCTGCCGCCAGCCCTGCGTGGACTGCGCCGTGACGAGATCGTCGTGCACGAGGTTGAGGAAGGTCAGCGGGACGCCGAAGGCCTCCTGCGTCATGCGGGTGATGCGGTCGAAGCGTTCCTCGGGGCCGCTGCCGAGGACGCCGAGCGCCTCGACCACTGCCGTTCGGTGCGCTGCGGCGTCGAGGTGGGTCACCCGTCCTGTCTACCCGCACCCTCGCCCAGGAACCAGTCCCGCGGGTGGGGGTCGGCGGTGAGCTCGCGTCGCTCGGACACCGGCGCCGCCCAGGCGGCCGCGTTCGACAGCACGCGCTGGATGTCCGGGTGGTGGTACACGGGGTACTCCTGGTCGCCGGGGGAGAAGTAGAAGACCTTCCCGAGGCCGCGCCGGTACGCGACGCCCGAACGGAAGACCTCGCCGCCGGCGAAGGTCGACAGGAAGACCTCCTCGTCGGGGCGCGGGATGTCGAAGTACTCGCCGTACATCTCCTGGCGCTCGATGACGATCGGGTGCGGGACACCGGTGGCGATCGGGTGCTCGGGAGCGACGGTCCAGACGAGTTCGCGTTCGCCGTCGTTGCGCCACTTCAGGGAGCAGGTCGTGCCCATCAGGCGCTTGAACGGCTTGGAGTAGTGCCCGGAGTGCAGGACGACGAGGCCCATCCCGGCGTGCACGGCGTCGACCACCAGATCGACGACGGCGTCGCTCACCTCGTCGTGCGCGGCGTGTCCCCACCAGAACAGGACGTCGGTGGTGGCGAGGCGCTCGGCGGTGATGCCGTGGTCCGGCTCCTGCAGCGTGGCGGTGCTCACGGTCGCCTCGGGGTGGTGCTCGCGGAGTGCGGCGGCGATCACGGTGTGCATGCCGTCGGGGTAGTGCCCGATGACCGTCGCGTCGCCGCGGGTCTCGTGCACGTTCTCGTTCCAGACGACGATGTTCAGGGGACGGGATTCGGTCGGCGTCGACATGGCTCCCACGCTAGCCGCCCGGGGCGTCGAATCGATACGACCGCCGGAGTGTCGGGGGTTCTCCAGGCCGGTTCGGTCACGATGTCGGCATGACTCCCCGATCCCTGTTCCGCGCCGCCGCGGTGGCCGAACTCGTGACCTGGACGCTCCTCATCGCCGGGATGGTGGTGAAGTACGGACTCGACGCCGGCGACTGGGGCGTGCGGATCGGCGGCGGGGTGCACGGGTTCGTCTTCCTGGCCTACCTCGTCGTCACGACCGTCGTCGCGGTGAACCAGCGGTGGTCGTTCGGGGCGCTCGTGCTCGGGTGGGCGAGTGCCGTCGTGCCGTACGCGACGGTGCCGTTCGAGGTCGCGGTGGCCCGGCGCGGGATGCTCGAGGGTCCGTGGCGCCGCGGTGCCGAGGGCCACGCGGGCTTCTGGGACCGCCTGCTGTTCTTCGTGGTGCGCCGCCCCGCCGTGTCGATCGGCATCGGCGTCGTGGCGGTCGCCCTGGTGTTCGTGGCGCTGCTGGCGGTCGGCCCGCCCGGACGATGACGATCGAGTGAGCAGGAATCGTCGGGTGCGCGGCCCGGACCCGACGATCTCCGCTCACTCGATGCGGTGGTCGCCACCGACGGACGGGAGGCACGGTGCCAGCTGGCACCGTGCCTCCCGTCCGCTTTCGCGCGGCTACAGGGCCGCGAGGACCTGGTTCAACGTGGCGGACGGGCGCATCACGGCGCTCGTCTTCGCGTCGTCGGGGCGGTAGTACCCGCCGATGTCCGCCGGGTGCCCCTGGACGCCGTTCAGCTCGCCGACGATCGTGTCCTCCTGCTCGCCCAGCGTCGACGCGATCTGCGCGAACGCCGCTGCGAGCTCGGTGTCAGCGGTCTGCGCCGCCAGTTCTTCTGCCCAGTACTTCGCCAGGTAGAAGTGGCTGCCGCGGTTGTCGATCGAGCCGAGCTTGCGACCGGGGGACTTGTCCTGCTCGAGGAACGTCCCGGTGGCACGGTCGAGGGTCTCGCCGAGGATCTTCGCCCGCTCGTTGCCCGTCACCCCGGCGAGGTGCTCGAGGCTGACCGCCAGCGCCAGGAACTCGCCGAGGCTGTCCCAGCGCAGGTAGTTCTGCTGCACGAGCTGCTGCACGTGCTTCGGCGCCGAACCACCGGCACCGGTCTCGAACAGGCCACCACCGCCGAGCAGCGGGACGACGGAGAGCATCTTCGCCGAGGTGCCGAGCTCCATGATCGGGAACAGGTCGGTGAGGTAGTCGCGGAGGACGTTGCCCGTGACCGAGATGGTGTCCTCGCCGCGACGGATGCGGTCGAGCGAGAAGCGCATGGCGTCCTCGGGGGAGAGGATCTCGATCTGCAGCCCGTCGGTGTCCTGCTCGCCGAGGTAGGTGCGGACGAGCCCGATGAGGTTCGCGTCGTGCGCACGCGTCTCGTCGAGCCAGAACACGGCGGGGGTCTCGGAGGCACGCGCACGGGTGACCGCGAGCTTCACCCAGTCACGGATCGCGACGTCCTTGGTCTGGCAGGCACGCCAGATGTCGCCCGCCTCGACGTCGTGCTCGATGACCGTCTCGCCGCCGCTCGTGACGACGCGCACGCGACCCGCTGCCGGGACCTCGAACGTCTTGTCGTGCGAGCCGTACTCCTCGGCCTTCTGCGCCATCAGGCCGACGTTCGGCACCGAGCCCATGGTGGCCGGGTCGAACGCGCCGTTCGCGCGGCAGTCCTCGATGACGACCTGGTAGATGCCGGCGTAGCTCGAGTCGGGGATGACGGCGAGGGTGTCGTGCTCGTCGCCGTCCGGACCCCACATGTGACCGGAGGTGCGGATCATCGCCGGCATGGAGGCGTCGACGATGACGTCACTCGGGACGTGCAGGTTCGTGATGCCCTTGTCGGAGTCGACCATCGCGAGCTCGGGGCCGGCGTCGATGCCGTCCGCGAACGCCTGCTTGATCTCGGCACCGTTCGGCACGGCGTCGAGGCCGGCGAGGATCGAGCCGAGGCCGTCGTTGGGGTTCAGCCCGGCGGCGACGAGGTCGGCACCGAAGCGCTCGAAGACGCTCGGGAAGAACGCGCGGATGACGTGCCCGAAGATGATCGGGTCGGAGACCTTCATCATCGTGGCCTTGAGGTGGACCGAGAACAGGACACCCTGCTCCTGCGCCGCGGCGATCTGGTCCTTCAGGAACGCCTCGAGCGCGCGGACGTGCAGCACGGTGCCGTCGACGACCTCGCCCGCGAGGACGGGGATCGACTGCTTGAGGACAGTGGTCTCGCCGTCCGTGCCGACGAACTCGATCGTCAGGACGTCGTCCGCCGGGGCGATCCAGGACTGCTCGTTCGAGCGGAAGTCGTCGACGCCCATGGTCACGACGTTCGTCTTCGAGTCGGACGACCACGCACCCATCCGGTGCGGGTGCTTGCGCGCGTAGTTCTTCACCGAGAGCGGCGCACGACGGTCGGAGTTGCCCTCGCGCAGCACCGGGTTCACGGCGCTGCCCTTGGTGCGGTCGTAGCGGGCACGGGCGTCGCGCTCGTCGTCGGTCTTCGGCTCGTCGGGGTAGTCCGGCAGGTCGTAGCCCTGCGCCTGGAGCTCCTTGATCGCGGCCTTGAGCTGCGGGATGGACGCCGAGATGTTCGGCAGCTTGATGATGTTCGCCTCGGGCGTCTTCGCCAGGTCGCCGAGCTCGGCGAGGGCGTCGTCCAGGCGCTGCTCAGCGGTGAGCCGCTCCGGGAACTGGGCGATGATCCGGCCGGAGAGCGAGATGTCGCGGGTCTCGACCTCGACACCTGCGGTGCCGGCGAAGGCCTGGATGACCGGGAGGAAGGAGTGGGTGGCGAGGAACGGTGCCTCGTCCGTGAGGGTGTAGATGATCTTGGCCATGCTGGCGGGTACTCCCTTGTTCGACCGTCGGTACGTCCACGGTACTCGTGGCGCAGGATGTCTCGACATCAAGATACATGGTGCGGCCTGCGCCGAGCAGGTACTCGGCGTTCTTCCTGGAGGCGCACTGTCGACACATAGGAACGTCGCCTGCAATGGTCTTCCGCACCACACGACCGCAGGAGGCGCGCATGTCCACGACACGGCAGACACCGTCGGACTTCGGGTGGACCGCCGAGGACCTGCGCTCGGCGTACGCCGTCGACGGCAGCGGACCGTACCGGTACGCGCCCGACGGCTCCGGTCCGTTCTCGTACGACGAGGACGGCTCGGGACCTTGGCTGGTCGGACCGGAGCCGCGACGTGGTGTCGCCCGGTTCGCGCCACGGGACCGCGGGTCGGGCTCGCGGCTGCGGCGGATCGGGACCGCCGTGACCGCGGGCACGCTCACCCTCGTCCTCGCCGTCGGGAGCGTGGCCGTCGTCGCGCACATCGCTCCTCCACAGCACGCGGTGAACGCCTCGGCCGTCCACAGCGCGGAGCCCGACCGGGACTGACCGCCCGAACGGTGTCAGTCTGGGTGCGTGACCGAATTCCTCGTCATCGGCGTCATCGCCCTCATCGCCATCGCGGGCGCCGCCGTGCTGGGTCCGCGCATCGGTGTCGCCGCACCGCTCGTGCTCGTCGCCGTCGGGATCGTCGCGAGCCTCGTGCCGTGGATCCCGAACGCCGAGATCGACCCGGAGTGGATCCTCGCCGGGGTCCTGCCGCCGCTGCTCTACTCGTCGGCGGTGTCGATGCCGTCGATGAACTTCCGGCGCGAGTTCGGCGCCATCAGCGGGCTGTCGGTCCTGCTCGTCATCGCGTCGAGCCTCGTCCTCGGGCTGTTCTTCGCCTGGGTGATCCCGGGGCTCGGGTTCTGGTGGGGCATCGCACTGGGGGCGATCGTGAGCCCGACCGACGCCGTGGCCACCTCGATCGTCAAGCAGACCTCGATCTCCCGCCGGGCGATCTCGATCCTCGACGGCGAATCGCTCCTCAACGACGCGACCGCGCTCGTGCTCCTGCGGACCGCCATCGTCGCCGCGGCCGCGTCGTTCTCGTTCTGGGGCGCGCTCGGGGACTTCGCGAAGGCCGTGGCCATCGCCGTGGTGATCGGCTGGTTCGTCGGCTGGGCGAACGTGTACGTCCGCGCCCGGGTCCCGAACGCGGCGGTCAACACGGCGCTCTCGTTCGCGGTCCCGTTCGTCGCCGCCGTGCCGACCGAGCTCCTGCACGGGTCCGGGCTCGTCGCCGCGGTCGTCGCCGGGCTGTTCACCGGGATCGTGGGCCCACGGAAGCTCCCGCCCGGGCACCGTCTGTCGGACGCACAGAACTGGCAGACGATCGAACTCATGCTCGAGGGCGCAGTGTTCCTCACGATGGGACTCGAACTCGCGTCGATCCTCGGGGACGTCCAGGACGACCACCGCGGCATCGGGCCGGCGCTCCTCATCGCCGTCGGCGCGCTCGTGCTCACCGTGGCCGTCCGGGCCGCGTACGTGGTGCCACTGCTGTTCGCGCTGTCGTCGAGCGCCAAGCGCGGGGAGCGCATGCAGGAGCGCTTCGCCGAGATGCACGCCGGTGACCGCGACGCCATGAGCGAGGTCATCCGGGAGCACCGTCCCGGCAACCGCGCCCCGTCGGAGCGGGAGCTCGACCGGTTCTCCACACGGGTCCGCCGAACCCTGGCGGACATCGCGTACTACACGAAGGCACCGCTCGGCTGGCGTGAGGGCACGGCCGTCGTCTGGGCGGGCATGCGCGGTGCGGTGACGGTCGCCGCGGCGCAGACGCTGCCCGACGGCACGCCGGAGAAGTCACTGCTCGTGTTCATCGCCTTCGCGGTCGCGCTGCTGTCGCTGGTGATCCAGGGCGGCACGATCGGACCGCTCCTCCGACGGATCGCCGCTCCGGCGCCGGACACCGCCGCGAAGGACACCGAGGAGCGCAGGCGCCTCCTCGACCTCATGCGGACGGCGGCGGAGCAGGTGCCGGGAACGAGCGAGGCCGGACCCCGTGCGCGCGAGGAGCTCGAAGCAGCCGACCCCGCCCAGCTCCGGGCGTGGATGGGTCGCGAGAAGGCCCGACGACTCGCGGTGCTCGAGGCCCAGCGAGCCGCCATCCTCGACGCCCGCGACGACGGGAGCTTCGACGCCGAGGTGCTCGAGTCCCTGCTGCAGAACCTCGACGCCGAACAGATCGCGCTCGAGCTCAGGGGCGCGCCTGCCCGCTGAGGGTCAGGCGGCTCGCGATCACTCGCCGATGCGGACGCGGAAGACCCGGACCCCGGCGGTCTTCAGCGCTGCGAGCCCGAGCCGCATCCGGAAGTTCCGGAACGGCCGCTCGAAGCCGGACGGCGCCGACGCCGCGCCGATCTGGTGCAGCACCTCGGACGTCAGCGTCCGTTCGAGCTTGGGCGCGAGCCGGGTCAGGCCGGACACGGTGACGACGATCCGGACCGCGTGCGGGGCGAGCAGCGAATCGATCATCTCCGCTGCCTCCTGTGCGCGGTGGAACGCGGGGTCGCTGCCCGGTCGACGGATGGCGATGACGGCGAGTTCCGCGTCCCAGGTCTCGCCGGGATCCGGCAGGTCGTCGACACCGACCACGCGCATCCGGGCTGCGTCGACCCCGGCGCGCACGGCCGCCGTCCGGAGCACCGGCAGGAGTTCCTGCGTCCCTGCGAGCACGACGTGCGCCGACGCCAGGTCGACGGGTTCGTGCCGCTCTCGCGGCGTTCGGGCCATGTGGAGGGTCCTTTCCGCTCGCTCACTGCGGACACTACCGATCCCCGAGGGTCCGCGGCCGGGGCAGGCGGACGCATCAGGACCCTCCCAGGCCCTCGGTAACGAAGAGATCACGAAAGGACCTGTACAAAGCGACAGAGTCGTGCAGAATGGTGGGCGGCCATGACGACTGCACGCGAACTCGACCAGCACCCGGACACCCCGGTGGTGCACCTGTCCCGTCGCGCCGCCCTCGAGGCCGAGCGCGCAGCCGCCCGCAAGCCCGCCCGCCGCGACCGCCCCACGAAGGCGGAGCGCACGGCGGCGGAGCGACCCGCGAAGCCCGAGCGCCCCGGCCGTCGCGCCGCCGCCGCCCGCGCCACCACCGAGCACGTCGACGCACGCATCCAGCACGTCGTCCGCCGCCCCGCACCCAGCGTGACCCGAGCGCCCAGCGCTCCCCGCGCCTCCCGGTCGTACCGCGCCAGCCGGATCACCCTCACGAGCGCCCTCGCGGCCCTGGCGATGTTCGCCGCGTCGGCGATGCCGGCGCACGCCAGCGCCGGGACCTCGATGGCGACCGCGACCCTCGCCCCGTCCGTCCGCACGCAGGACTACGCCGTGACGAAGGCGATCTCGGCGAGCGCCCTCGATCGTGACGAGTTCACCGTCGGCGGCGGCTCCGCCGGAGCACCGGGCACGTCGGTGTCCTACGGCGGCGAGATCCGGTCGCCGTTCCCCGGACCGGTCCGGATGAGCTCGGGCTTCGGGTACCGCTCGGCACCGTGCGGCGCGTGCTCGTCGCTGCACCAAGGCCTCGACTTCAACCCCGGCATGGGTGCACCGATCGGCGCCGTCGCCGCGGGCACCGTCCGGGTCTCGGGCACCTACTTCTCGTACGGGACCGCGGTGATCATCGACCACGTGGTCGACGGCCGCGAGGTCTCCACGCTCTACGGCCACATGATCCCGGGGTCCTCCCCGCTCAAGGTCGGCGACACCGTCGAGGCGGGCGAGTTCATCGGCAAGGTCGGGTCCTCCGGCGTCTCGACCGGGGCGCACCTGCACCTCGAGGTCTGGATGGACGGCATCACGCCGATCGACCCCGAGGCCTGGCTCGAAGCGCGCATCGGGCGTTCCCTCACCGCTTGATCAGCTTTCCTGTGCAGAGTCACAGGCATGGACGACTGTCACAGACCGCCCGCCCGTCGCCGATCTGACCCGGCAGCCCGCTGATGGGCGTCGACACCTGGATCGCCTTCGGGCTCGTGGTCCTCTTCGTGCTCGTCGGCGGTGTCTTCGCCGCCGCCGAGATCGCCCTCGTCTCGCTCCGTGAGTCGCAGCTGCAGCAGCTCGAGCGTCGTGGCTCCCGGGGCATGCGCGTCGCCGAGCTCGGACGGGACCCGAACCGCTTCCTGTCCGCCGTGCAGATCGGCGTGACGGTCGCGGGCTTCTTCTCCGCCGCGTACGGGGCGTCGTCGATCGCCCCCGACGTGGCCCCGCTGTTCACCGGGCTCGGACTCGAGCAGGGTGTGGCCGAGACGGTGGCGCTCGTGCTGATGACCCTCGTCATCGCCTACCTGTCGCTCGTGTTCGGCGAGCTGGTGCCGAAGCGGCTCGCCCTGCAGCGCGCCGAGGGCTTCTCGATGGCCGTCGCACCGACGCTCGAACGGTTCGCCACGCTCATGCGCCCGGTCATCTGGCTCCTCTCGAAGTCGACCGACACCGTCGTGCGACTGCTCGGCGGTGACCCGAACGCCCGGAGCGAGTCGATGAGCACCGAGGAACTCCGCGGGCTCGTCGAGGACCACGACGCCATCGACGCGCAGGGACGCCGGATCGCCCGGAGCGCGCTCGACGCCGGGGACCGCATCCTCCGCGAGTCGATGCGGCCCTGGTACGACGTGTCGACGATCGACGCCGGCACCTCGATCGCCGCGGCCACCGACCACGCCATCGACCTCGGACACACCCGGTACCTCGTCACCGACGGCACACGGGACCACGTCGACGGCTTCGTGCACCTGCGCGACCTCCTGCGGCCGGCCGACCCGACGGCCCCGGTGTCGACGCTCGTCCGACCGGTGCTCGCGCTGCCGGAGACGAAGTCGCTGTCGAGTGCGATCGCGGACATGCGCACCGAGGGACACCAGATCGCCCTGGTCGTCGACGAGTACGGCGGCAGCGCGGGCATGGTGACGCTCGAGGCGCTGCTCGAGGACCTCGTCGGACGCATCCGCGATGAGTACGACGAGCCGACGGCAGAGCTCGACGGCGTCGACGGGGCGACCGTGCTCGAGGACCTCGTCGCCGACGGCGGCCCGGCCCTGCCCGACGGCGACTACGAGACCGTCGGTGGCCTGGTGCAGGTCGCCCTCGACCGGGTGCCCGAGGTGGGGGACGTCGTCGAGGTGGACGGCCACCGTCTCGAGGTGACCGCCATGGACGGTCACCGCGTGGCGCGCGTGCGCATCACGGCCAGCGCAACCGCGTAGCGGACGGGAGGCGCGTGGCGGCCCCGCCCCGCGCCTCCAGTCCGCCCGTCCGTGCCATCCCGCGAAAGCGACAGATCGCCGCGAACCGTTCGCGGTGATCTGTCGCTTCGGCGCACACGCTCGTTGTCCCGAGCGCGATGTGTCGCTTTCGCGCACCGGGCCGCGCCTCCGGTCCACCCGTGGCGGGTACGGGCAGGGCCTGCCTCGGTACCAGCCTCGGGACGTACGCTCGTCGCATGGGTATCGACGTGCGCAACGAGATCCGCGACTTCCTGTCCTCGAGGCGGGCACGACTCACCCCCGAGCAGGTCGGCATGCCCTCGTTCGGCGGTGGGGTCCGGCGGGTGCCGGGGCTGCGTCGCCACGAGGTCGCGATGCTCGCCGGCGTCAGCGTCGACTACTACACGCGGCTCGAACGGGGCTCGCTCAAGGGCGTCTCCGACAGCGTGCTCGAGGGGCTCGCCGGAGCCCTGCAGCTCGACGAGGACGAGCGCGTCCACCTGTGGGACCTCGCGCGTCTGGCGAACGCCGGCGTGAAGGTCATGCACCGCAACGTGCCGACCCGGGTGCGCCCGGGCGTGCAGCGGCTGCTCGACTCGATCACCGGAGCGCCGGCGTGGGTGCGGAACGAGCGCGGTGACGTCGTCGCGACGAACGAGCTCGGCCGTGCCCTGTACGCGCCGATGTTCGCTGGCCCCGGACGCCCGGTGAACACCGCGCGCTTCACGTTCCTCGACCCGGCGGCGAAGGAGTTCTTCCCGGACTGGGCGCAGACCGCTCGGGACGCGGTGGCGATCCTCCGTGCGGCCGCGGTGTCGAACCCGTGCGAGCCCGGCCTGGTGACGCTGGTCGGTGAGCTGTCGACGCGGAGCGAGGAGTTCCGCACCTGGTGGGCTGCGCACGACGTCCGGACCCACCGCACCGGCAAGAAGCGGATCCTGCACCCGATCGTCGGCGAACTGCGGCTCGACTACGAGGCACTCGAGCTCGTCGCCGATCCCGGTCTCGTGATGTTCTCGTACTCGGCGGAACCGGGCAGCGAGTCGGAGCGGTCCCTGGCCCTCCTCGGGTCGTGGGCGGCGACCGAGCGCGCCGAGCAGTACGCGGCGCTCCGCGAGTCGGAGAGCGAACCGGTCGACTGACCGGTCGTCGCCGTGGCCGCCGTCGTCAGGCGGTGGGCGCCGCCGGACCGCTCGCGTCCGGGCCGCTCGTGTCCGGGCTGGCACCGCCGTCGTCGATGCCGTCGACGACCGCCTGGTACCGCAGCCGCTCGATGCGCAGCTGTCGCTCCGTCGCGGACAACCGCAGCACGCGGATCGCGGCGAACACGAGCACGATGAGCGCGACCGTCAGCACGGCCAGCGCCACGAAGAACGCGATGTACAGGACACTGACGACGGCGAATCCCCCGGAGACCATGCCCCGACCGTAACAGCCACGGTCCGTAGGCTGGGGTCGTGACGAGGACGACGGACGGTTCAGCGGGGGATGCCGACTACGCCCGGATCGGGCAGGACTACCGGAAGTACCGCCGACCGGAGCCGTCCTTCGCCCGGGCCATCGCAGCGGCGCTCGGCGACGCGCGGACCGTCCTCAACGTCGGTGCCGGTGCGGGTTCCTACGAGCCGACCGACCGCGAGGTGACCGCGGTCGAGCCGTCGGAGTCGATGCGCGCTCAGCGGCCGGAGTCCCTCGCGACGGCGATCGACGCCACAGCCGAGGACCTGCCGTTCGCCGACGACACGTTCGACGCCGCGATGACGACGTTCTCCGTGCACCAGTGGGGCGACCTCGAGCGCGGGCTGGCCGAGCTGCGTCGGGTGACCCGGGGTCCGATCGTCATCCTGACCTGCGACCCCGACCGGGTCGAGGACTACTGGCTCGCCGAGTACGCGCCCGAGGTCATGGCCACCGAGGCACGGCGCTACCCCTCGCGCACCCGCATCGCCGACGCGCTCGGCCAGGACACCGTGACGAGCACCCCGCTGCCGATCCCCTTCACCTGCGTCGACGGGTTCTCGGAGGCGTACTACGCCCGGCCCGAGCGGCTCCTCGACCCGGGCGCCCGGCAGGCCAACTCGGCGTGGAGCTTCGTCGACGAGATGACCGCACGACGATCCGTCGCCGCACTCCGGACCGCGCTGGAGTCCGGTGACTGGGACCGTGCCCACGGTTCGCTCCGCGTGCAGCCGACGTACGAGGGCGCACTGGTGCTGGTCACCGCGGTGCCGGAGACCCCGTCCGCGACTGCCGCGACACGCCCGGCTTGACACGTCGTCGTAGGCTGGTCGGGTGAGCTTCCAGGAGGTGGTCGGCGCCCGTAACGCCGGCATCAGGGCGTGATGCCCCCGGTCGCACCGTTCGGTGTGGCCGCCGTCATCGAACCCTGAACCCTCCGCCCGGTGCGGCATGCGTCCGCGTGCCCCGGGCCCTCCCGAAAGCGAACGACCATGCTGCCCATCAGCGAGAAGACCCTGCGTACCTCCTTCGTGAACGCCTCCCGCAAGGAGACCTCCGACCTCACCCTGCCCGCCGACTTCGAGACGATCGACTGGGACGCGCTCGACTACCTCGGCTGGCGCGACCCGAAGATCGGTCGGCGCGCGTACGCCGTCGTGCCCACGCTCGAGGGCGACCTCGTCGGGATCCTCTTCCGGCAGGCCGAGGCCTCGTCGCGGTCCCGTGCACAGTGCTCGTGGTGCCAGGACGTGAAGCTCCCGAACGACGTCGTGTTCTACAGCGCCAAGCGGTCCGGCAAGGCCGGTCGGAACGGCAACACGGTCGGCACGCTCGTCTGCCAGGAGTTCCAGTGCTCCCGGAACGTCCGGAAGCTGCCGCCGCCCGCGTACGAGGGCTACGACGTCGAGGCCGCCCGCCTCCAGCGGATCGAGGACCTGCAGCTCCGCGCCGCGTCCTTCGCCGCCGAGGTGTAGTCCCAGCGCGACCGGATGACGGCCTGGAGGCGCGGGGCGGGGCCGACCCGCGCCTCCAGTCCGGCAGACCGGCCCGTTCCAGGGCCGCTGGTCGCGTTCCGGGGGAAACCGCCGCGTAATGCCCGTGAAACGGGCGTTCCGTAGCGTGGGGGGATGGACCTCGGCGATTTCAACGACGCGACCGCCCCCGATGCCGCAGCGACAGCGGCGGGGTGGGCGGACGTGCCCGCGTGGGTCGACACGCTCGTGGCCGCGCGGCCGTTCGGCAGCGTGTCGGCGCTGATCGATCGAGCCACTGCCGCCGCAGGTGCGTGGGGCGCGACGGAGCTCGACGGAGCACTGGCCCAGCACCCGCGGATCGGTGAGCGTGCCGTCGATGCCTCCTCGGCTCGGGAGCAGTCGTCGATGCGGTCCGCCGCCGGTGACGTCGCCGAGGCGATCGCCGCGGGCAACGCCGAGTACGAGCGCCGGTTCGGACGAGTGTTCCTCGTGCGGGCTGCCGGACGGACGCCCGAGGAACTCCTCGCCGAACTCCAACGACGGCTCGGCAACGACGGCGAGACCGAGACGGACGAGGCCGCTGCAGCCCTCGCCGACATCGCCGTGCACCGCATCCGTGCGACGTTCGCCGTCCCGCACCTCACCACGCACGTGCTCGACGCGACGCGGGGTACTCCGGCCGCCGGGATCGACCTCGTGCTGACCACCGTCGACGGTGACGTGATCGCCGCCGGCACGACGGACACCGACGGGCGCGCCGCGCTCGGGCCGGACGTCCTGCCTCGCGGCGACCTGCAGCTCCGCTTCGACACCGGCGCGTACCACCGGGCCGTCGGGGTCCCGGCGTTCCACCCGTTCGTGGTCGTCGCCTTCACCGTCAGCGGCACCGCGCACCTCCACGTGCCGCTGCTGCTCAGCCCGTTCGCCTACAGCACGTACCGAGGGAGCTGACCCGAGCGTCGGCCCCGGCGGAGGTCCGCGCGCTCCACTGCGCTCATGTCACGCGGGGCGTCGTATGCCTGGCGTGGCATGCACGAGCCTCGACGCACGCGAGCGGGCGAAACATGCGCCCAAGCCATGAGATCGGGGGCATGTTCCGCCCACTCGCGTGCCCGGCGGACCAGAACCGCAGGACCGGACGCCCGGCCGTGGCCGAACGGGTCAGACCGGGTCGGACTCGCGGGTGATGGCGATCGGCGCCGTGGAACGCACCCCGTCGTACGAGCCCACCGCCGGGTCCTCGCCGTACCGCTCGGCCACGGAACGCGACCCGAGCAGCAGGTTGAGCAGGATCGCCGCGACCGCCCCGGCCGAGATGCCCGAGTCGAAGATCAAGGTGAACCAGGTCGGGAACCGCCCGTAGATCTCCGGGGCGACGGTCGGCAGCAGCGCGATCCCGAGCGGCAGCGCCACCACGAGCACGTTCCGGTTGTCGAACCGCACCTTCGACAGCGTCCTGATGCCCGAAGCCGCGACCATGCCGAACAGCGCGACGCCGGCACCGCCGAGCACCGCGTGCGGGATCGCCTCGACGACCGCGGCGACCTTCGGCACGAGGCCCAGCACCACGAGGATGCCGCCGGCCGCCGTCGCCACGTACCGGGAACGCACGCCGGTCAGTGCGACGAGCCCGACGTTCTGCGCGAACGCCGTGTACGGGAACGTGTTGAACACCCCGCCGACGACCGTGCCGAGGCCGTCCGCGCGGAGCCCGTCGGCGAGCGTCCGCTTGGAGACCGGCCGCCCGGTGACCTCACCGACGGCGATCATGTCGCCGGTGGTCTCGGTCATGATCACGAGCCCGACGACGAGCATCGACACGATCGAGGCGAGGTCGAACGTCGGCAGCCCGAAGTGGAACGGCGTGACGAAGGCGAACCACGAGGCGCTCCCGATGCCCGATCCGTCGACCATGCCCGGGACGAACAGCGCCACGACGGTGCCGAGCAGCAGCCCGAACAGCACCGAGACGCGAGAGAGCCCCCGCGGCGCGAACCGCTCGACCAGGACGATCGCGAGCAGCACCCCCGCGGCGAACGCGACGTCGAGCGGGTCGGCCGCACCGTCCTTGCCGCCGTCGGTGACCCAGCCAGCGGCGACGCTCATCAGCGACAGCCCGATGATCAGGATGACCGTGCCGGTGACGATCGGCGGGAACAACCGCACGAGCTGCGCGAACCACGGCGCGATCACGACCATGAAGACACCGCACGCGATCGTCGCCCCGTAGACGGCGGTGATGCCGTGCTCGGTGCCGATCGCGATCATCGGGCCGACGGCGGCGAACGTGACGCCCTGCACGAGGGGCAGCCGGACGCCGAAGCGCCAGAAGCCGACGGACTGCACGATCGTGGCCAGTCCGGCGACGAACAGGTCCGCGCTGATGAGGAACGCCAGGTCGGCGCTGTCGAAGCCGAGTGCACCGCCGACGATGAGCGGCACGGCGATCGCCCCCGCGTACATCGCGAGCACGTGCTGCAGGCCGAGCGGCAGGAGTCGTGCGAGCGGCGGGACGGAGTCCACCCCGTCCGCACTGGTCTTCGTGGTCGTCATGGCGTCCCCTCCGGTGGTGGATTTCCCTGTCCTCCGGACGCTATGCAGCCCGTGTTTCCCCGGGATGACGAGCGTGGGTCGCACCCGTCACCGGGCGCGCGCCCGAAACGCACACCGCAACGGCCTGGAGGCGGGGGGGCGGCGGGGGCCCCCCCCCCCCCCCGGGGGGGGGGGCGGGGGGCGGGGGGGGGGGGGGCGGGGGGGCCCCCCCCCCCCCCCCCGGCCCCGCCGGCCAGGCCGGCCAGCGCGCCCCGCCG